>JAYVIV010000302.1:0-4377 GCA_043769985.1 Arcicella sp. | reverse complement strand
GTCTTTGTCAAAACAACATGGCACCACCAAACCGTCCCAAGTAATCACACACGAATGCCACATTTTCCAACAATGATTTACTAAACTATTCTTGATTTTATAACTTCCATCTCGCTGTTTTGTGTAGCGTGAATATTCATCAATAGTCGGTATCAACTCGGAACCTTGCTCATAATCATAGATTTGGGCGGTTTTTAGTCCAACTTCATCAACGCCTAATTCCTTCGCCAATTCATGCACTTCCGCAATTTGATGCTGATTTGGTTTTACGACCAAAAACTGAAAAACGACGTGTGGCGTAGATGATTTTAACTCCTTTTTCCACTTCACAATGTTGCGAGTTCCTTCGATTACTTTCTCTAATTTACCACCAATCCTGTATTGTTCGTATGTCTCTTGGGTTGTTCCATCAATGGAAATTATCAACCTGTCCAAACCTGATTCTACGGTTTTTTTTGCGTTATCGTCCGTCAAATAATGAGCATTAGTAGAAGTTGCCGTGTAAATGCCTTTCTTGGATGCGTAGCCCACTAAGTCTAAAAATTGTGGATGCAAATACGGTTCTCCTTGGAAATAAAAGATTAAATAAAGTAAGGTATCTGCTAATTCATCAATGGTTCGTTTGAATAAATCACCTTCCAACATACCCGTCGGTCGAGTAAATGACCGTAAGCCACTTGGGCATTCTGGGCAACGAAGATTGCAAGAGGTAGTGGGTTCAAAAGAAATACTAAAAGGCAATCCCCACTGAGTAGGTTTATGGAAAATTTTTGAGTTATAAAAACCAGAAACTACCTTCAACCCATTCCAAATGCGTTTTGGAGTGAGTTTATAGGCAAAGTTTAAGCCATCTTTGAAGTTTCCGTTCATGTAAATCTTTTTGAAAATATACTTGCAAGATACCCTTAAACGCTGAAAATGGCAAATTGGGGATATAGCTAATTGTAAATTTGATAAGTAAAATAAATCATTGCAGATAGCTACAAACATTTCAAGAAAAAATAGTAAATTTCAGTTGAATCATGCCACCAAGACTCAAAGTCTCCAAGAAATTTTAAACTTCGTGCCTTGGTGTCTTCGTGGCAAATATAAATCACAAATCAATGAACAATACAAGAAGAGATTTTATTAGAAAAATAAGTGGTACATCTGCTTTGATTGTAGGCGGAATGGCTCTAACCGATGCCTATGGGAAAACGATTACCCTAAAATCAGAAGTCAAAATTTCTGCCAATGATAAGATCCGAATTGGCTTGATTGGTTCAGGGATTATTGGTCATTATGATACTGATACCGCCCTCAAAGTGCCTGGCATTGAATTAGTTGCTGTTTGTGACTTATACAAAGGTCGTTTGGAGAGAGCCAATGAGAAGTGGGGGAAGGATATTTTCGTAACCCGTGATTACCGTGAAATCTTATCTCGAAAAGATATTGATGCTGTCTTGATTTGTACCTCTGATCATTGGCACGACCGTATTTCGATTGATGCCATGAATGCTGGCAAACACGTTTATTGCGAAAAACCAATGGTTCATCACATTGAAGAAGGGCAAGCCGTCATTGATACACAAAAGAAAACGGGTAAAGTCTTTCAAGTGGGTTCACAAGTGGCAAGCTCAGTTTCTACTTTAGAAGCTAAGAAAATTTATGAGTCTGGACTTATTGGGGAATTGACGTATGTGGAGGCAACTAACGACCGTAGTTCTGCCAATGGTGCATGGCAATATACCATTCCAACCGATGCCAACACACAAACAGTTGATTGGGATACCTACTTAGGCGATGCTCCCAAAGTACCTTTTGATGCAAAGAGATTTTTTCGTTGGAGGAATTATAAAGATTACGGAACGGGCGTTGCGGGAGATTTGATTGTACATTTATTGACAAATATTCATACAATCACTGGCTCAATTGGTCCCAATAAAATCTATGCCTTGGGTGAATTGAATTACTGGAAAGATGGTCGTGATGCGTATGATTTAGTAACTTCATTAATGCAATATCCCGAGCGGAAAGAACATCCAGCTTTTCAGTTTTTTAATCGTGTAAATTTGGCTGATGGTGGTACGAGTGGTTCTCCTGCAAAAATTGTAGGTACGGAAGGTATGATTGAACTGGGTTACAGTAGCGTAAAAGTTAAAAATTTCAAACGCCCTATTGCACCAGAATTTGGGGGTTATGATTCTGTAAATACCTTTTCGCAAGCTCAACAAGATGAGGCAAAAAAAGCTTATAATGCCATGTATTCTGAAGAACAGAGAAAGTGGAATTATGGAAAGGAGATTATTTTTAAAGACCCAGAAGGTTATGATTCTCGTTTAGATCATTTTATTAATTTCTTTGAATCTATCCGAACTGGGAAGAAAGTTCATGAAGATGCCACTTTTGGTTTGCGTGCGGCGGCTCCTGCCTTGGCGTGTAATCTTAGTGCTAAGTTAGGGAAACCAGTGCTTTGGGATGCTGAGAAAATGAAGATGATTTAAGATGAATCTCAAACAAAAAAGGCTCAGAATTTATCTGAGCCTTTTTTATGGAAAGTGAATCGAAATTATTATTTCTCCTCACTATTTTTCATTTCTTGTACTTGCGTACGAATGTCCTGAGCAAGAGTTTTTAATTGTTGCATACCACCTCTTACACGAGTACCGGCTGCTTGATTTTTTTTGTCATAAAACTTGTCAAAATCTCCTTCTAATGACATAATTAAATCTTTCACTTCTGCAAATCTGTTCATAATAGAAACCTGGATTTAGGATGAATAAATAGTTGAAAAAAGCCTTAAAATAAGCCGTAGCGTATTTTTCTGGTCGA
Source organism: Arcicella sp. (assembly GCA_043769985.1). Taxonomy (GTDB): domain Bacteria; phylum Bacteroidota; class Bacteroidia; order Cytophagales; family Spirosomataceae; genus Arcicella. Next base: position 1,566 of record JAYVIV010000302.1, on the reverse strand, counting down.
AATATAGCTAAATTATTACATCTTCCAAATCCAAATAATAAAAAATTAACAAAAATGCGTAAAATTTACGAAAATCAGGCGAAATCAAGCTGTTTTGTCTGTTCTTCGATGAATTTCTCGGCAATTTGACGGTAAACACCCGCCGTCAATTTATCCTGTACTATTCTGAAACAATTCATGGTATATTCAACATCTTCAAGCGTGTGCGAAGCCGTTGGAATGATTCTCAACATGATTTGTCCTTTTGGTACAACAGGGTAGGTTACAATTGAACAAAATACGCCCATATTCTCCCTTAAATCCTGCACTAAACCAACCACGTGAGTCAGTTCATAATCACCGTGCAAGAACACTGGTGTAACGGGTGAGGTCGTTTCTCCAATGTCAAATCCTCTCTCTCTTAAACCGCTTTGCAAGGCACGAACATTCTCCCACAATTTCTCTCTATATTCAGGATGTTTTTTAATTAATTCCAAACGTTTCATTCCACCAACTACAAAAGGCATTGGCAATGCTTTTGCATAAATCTGTGAACGCATATTGTATTTCAAGTACATCACAATATCTTTATTTGCCGCCACAAATCCACCAATTGAAGCCATCGACTTTGCGAATGTTGAAAAATATAAATCAATACCATCCATACAATTCATCATTTCTGGAACACCCGCACCAGTTTCTCCCATTGTTCCAAATCCGTGTGCATCATCACATAAAATACGGAAATTGAAGTCTTCTTTTAGTTTCACGATTTCGTCTAATGAACCCACTTTTCCAGACATTCCAAAAACTCCTTCCGTAATCACTAAAATACCTCCGCCCGTTTCTTTTACCTTTTTTGTGGCACGTTCCAAATTCTTACGCAACGAATCCATGTCGTTATGATTAAATTTGTAGTAATCGCCCATCTTTGCTTTGTGTAAACGAATACCATCAATCAAACAAGCATGAGCTTCTGCATCGTAAACAATAATATCATTTCTATCGCACATACATTCAATAACTGACATCACGCCTTGGTATCCGAAGTTCAAAAGAAATGAATCTTCCTTACCAACGAATTCAGCCAATTGAGCCTCAAAATCTTCATGTAATTGAGAATTACCTGACATCATTCTTGCTCCCATTGGTGCCGCTAATCCGTATTGAGCCGTTGCTTTAGCGTCCGCCTCACGAACTTCCGGATGATTTGCCAATCCCAAATAGTTGTTTAACGACCAATTTAACATCTCTTTGCCCATGAACGTCATTCTTGGACCAATTTCTCCCGTAAGCATTGGGAAAGTAAAATAATGATGAGAATAGTGAGCATGGGCTCCGATTGGTCCAAGACCCTTACCAACTTTATCGAAAATATCCACTGTATATTATTTTTTTATGATTAAGATTTTATTAAAAATTAGACATTTAAATGATTAAAAGTCTCAAAATAATGAATTTGAATTCTTAGTATTGTTATATACTTTTGGTTTTAATCCTGTATTTAACTTGAAATATTCACAAAGTTAAATGATTATTTGATTATATACAATACGTACAAGACTTTGTATTAAATCAAGTTTATTA
>JAYVIV010000301.1:0-9457 GCA_043769985.1 Arcicella sp. | reverse complement strand
AAGTAATCAATGTAATTTAAACGACGTTTTTATTTGGAGTAAATTCCTGATTATCAGTTAGTTATTTTCCGAATATCGAACCGAAGCGTCGGACGCATCGAAATACGAACAACTACTTAACAACACAAATAACTGATTTTTTGATAGGAAGTATCAAGGAAATTCCTGCCGTACTAACCCAAGGAACAAGTATTTCTGAGGTTAAAGAAAATATTTTAGATACCTTAGAATTGTATTTGAAGGATATGAGAGAGGAGCAAAACACCCAAAAAATTGTTTATCAAGAAGAATTAATGTTTGCGTAGATATCTGTAAAAAGAGGAAAGTTCGTGAAGTATTTAGAAAAAATGGTAGTTATTTCCATCAAAATGGTTCAAAGCATGATATTTTCAAAAATGAAATTACTGGTAAAAGACTACTCTACCAAGACATCCAAAATTAGATACATATTTGTGTGATTCAATTTTTAAACAATTAGATATCCCTCAAATACATTAATACCTACAAAAACGGTCAAGCCCAAAATGCTTGACCGTTTTTGCTTTACGATAAGCTCAAAATAATTTCGTAAATTTGTACAACATAAATACGATAACATCAAACATTCCCTATTTTTGATAGTTATCTATTTACAATTTCGACAATACGACATTTATGAAAATCACCCCTGGCAAATTATTAGCTCAAATTAACTCCCCCGAGGATTTAAGGAAGCGAGACCGTTCAGAATTACTCCAAATTTGCGATGAACTTCGTCAGTATATTATTGACGATGTTTCTGTGTTTGGGGGGCATTTTGGGGCTTCTTTGGGCGTTGTTGAGTTGTCGGTGGCTTTACATTTTGTGTTTAATACGCCCGATGATCAAGTGATTTTTGATGTAGGTCATCAAGCCTACGGACATAAAATTTTAACGGGTAGAAGGGATAATTTCCACACCAATCGTCTTTACGGTGGAATTTCAGGGTTTCCAAAACGTAAGGAAAGTAAATATGATGCTTTTGGGGTTGGGCATTCTTCCACTTCCATTTCGGCAGCTTTGGGAATGTCGGTGGCTTCGCAATATAAAGGCGAAAAAGATCGTCAGCACATTGCTGTGATTGGCGATGGTTCGATGACGGCGGGCATGGCATTCGAGGCGATGAATCATGCAGGAGCAATTTCCAACAACATGATTATTATTTTGAATGATAATTGCATGGCAATTGACCCAAATGTGGGGGCTTTGAAGGAATATTTAACAGATATTACCACTTCACATACCTACAACCGTGTAAAAGATGAGGTTTGGAATTTATTGGGTAAAATGTCCACTTTTGGAAAATCTGCCCAAGATATAGTTTCTAAAATTGAAAATGGATTGAAGGCTACTTTGTTGAAACAGAGCAACTTATTTGAATCATTAAACCTTCGGTATTTTGGTCCAATCGATGGGCATGATGTTGAATATTTAGCAACCGTTCTGGAAGATTTGAAAGATATTCCAGGTCCTAAAATTCTCCATTGTATCACCACAAAAGGTAAGGGATACGCCCTTGCCGAAAAAGACCAAACGCTGTGGCACGCTCCTGGAAAGTTTGATAAGATTACAGGAATTATTAAAAAAACCGTTTATACAACGCCACAAGCCCCAAAATACCAAGACGTTTTCGGAAACACCATCGTTGAATTAGCCGAACAAAATGTAAAAATTATGGGGGTCACGCCCGCTATGCCTTCGGGAAGTTCATTGAATATAATGATGAAGGCAATGCCAAATCGTGCTTTTGACGTAGGTATTGCCGAACAGCACGCCGTAACATTTTCGGCAGGAATGGCAACACAAGGATTAACGGTTTTTTGTAATATTTACTCAACCTTTATGCAACGTGCCTACGACCAAGTAGTGCATGATGTAGCAATCCAAGAATTACCCGTTATTTTCTGTCTTGACCGTGCAGGTTTTGCGGGTGCTGACGGACCAACGCATCACGGAGTATATGACGTTGCCTATATGAGATGTATTCCAAATATGATTGTGTTCGCTCCCATGAATGAAAAAGAGTTGAGGGATATAATGTTTACGGTTTCTCAGGATAGTTTTAAGGACTTAAAGTCTTGTATATCAATACGTTATCCACGTGGTGAAGGGGTTATGCCAAATTGGAAAACCCCTTTTGAGCAAATGGAAATTGGCAAAGGACGGAAGATAAAAGATGGTGAAAACGTAGCAATTTTGACGCTTGGACACATTGGAAACTATGCCGTTACTGCCTGTGAGATGTTGGAAAAAGAAGGTATCAATCCAGCCCATTACGATATGCGTTTTGTGAAACCATTGGATGAAGCGATGTTGCACGAAATTTTCCAAAATTATGATAAAGTAATCACCGTGGAAGATGGTTGCATTCAAGGAGGATTTGGCTCGGCAGTGGGTGAATTTATGTTGGATCATGGTTATTCATCCCAATTAAAACGCCTCGGAATTCCTGATAGAGTGGTGGAACATGGAGAGCAAATTGAACTCCATAAAGAATGTGGTTTCGACCCCGAAGGCATTGCTGAGGCAGTTAGAGCCATTTTGGGAACGGTGAAAATGAAACAGAAATCAGAAGATATTGCGTTGATATTAAATTAGAAATCATTACAAATAAAAATCCTTCTGATAATTTCAGAAGGATTTTTTATGAAATTAGTATCTTATAAAACAGTTTTATAAAATCGTGAGAAAATACGTATTTTTGTAAAAACATTACAAACATGGCTTACAGCAAATTTACCGTTATTTCGGTCAAAAAACAGTTTGGATTAACTGACAAAAGTGTTGAGTTATTCAAGGATATAGTTTTGATTGAGCCAAGTAGCTGGTTGAAAGAAACACTTGAATATACGAGAGAAGTTGCTTATTTCTCAGAAAAATCTCGTTCGGAAGCAATTGTAATGCCTATCTTGATTGAATTAAGAAATAATAATAAAAACCATAGCTTTGCCATTTATTCGGGGGCAGTTTTTGATGTAGATAAAAAACAAGGATTAAATGGTGAAGTAGATTTTATATTAGGATATTCTACGCAAAATTACGAAGTCGAAGCTCCCATTTTTTGTATGGTTGAGGCGAAAGATAATGATATAGAGGTTGGCTTAGGGCAGTGTATTGCACAAATGATTGCGGCTCGAATGTTAAATGAAAAGGAAGGATACCCTACTGAAAAAATCTACGGTTGCGTAACAACGGGAGAAGATTGGCAGATTTTGAAATTAGAAAATAATGTTGTTCTATTTGATAATCAACGATATTATCTAAAAAATATTAGCGAAATTTTGGGTGTTTTACAGAGAATTGTGGAATAAAATAAGGGGCTAAAAAAACTCCCTTCAAAGAAATTTGGAGGGAGTTTTTTGTGAGTTCCATTTTCTGATAAATTTCTTCGTATTTTTAAGGCTTAATTTACAGCATACCACATGAAATTACTTCTTACAATTTTTCTCTTTTTAGTTATACCTTTCTCTCAGCTTTTTGCTCAAAAAGAACAAGCCACTTTTGACAATATTATTAAAATGCCCAATGACACCGTCAAAGTGGATAGTCTATCCAATTTGGGGGCTAATATTGAATTTATCAATAGTAAAGTTGGGCTTCGTTGTCAGCAAGAAGCCTTGAAAATTGCTCAAAAATTAGGCGATAAAAAGCGTATTGCCAATGCTTATTATCTAATGGGTTGTGAGGAACAAATCCTTGAAAAATATAGTGAGTCGCTCCAACATCTACAAATAGCCTACAAAATTTTTGAAGAATTGAAAATGTATAAAAAGCTAATCAAAAGTACGCTCAAAATGGGGCAACTTTTTAGTAGTAAACTTGACCCAAATTCTTCAATAAAATATTATCAGAAAACGCTTTTCTTAGCGAGAAAGTACAATTATGAAGAATACCAGGCTTATGCCCTTACAAGCATTGCTTCTATCCAAGGATATGAATTAAATGACTATAAAAACTCCTTAGAAAATTATAAAAAGGGAAATGAAATTTCTCAAAAATTGGGCATGGAGCAAAATCTGCAAAGTGCAAATTTAAACATGGCAGGTATTTATAAGAAAATTAAACAGTATGATAAGGCACTTAAAATGTTGGAAAGAGTATTGATTTACTTCAAAAAGAAGGATTCTTATGACGAATACGCTCAGGCAATGGCAATTGGTAAAATTAGTGAGGTTTTTTATGAACAGAAGAAATATGCAAAAGCTGAACAAAAGATAAAGGAGAGTTTAAATTTGGCTAATCAACAAAATCAATCATTGGAAATGAGAGTTGATTATACCGATTTGCTTCGCAAGATAAATGAGGCTCAAAACAACATTCCTGCGGCTTACGAAACCCAAAAAAAATGGCGAGTTTTGTACGATACTTTAACTAATCAAAATGCTCGCAAAACAGTTGCAACTTTACAAACGCAATTTGAGACAGTTCAAAAAGAAACTCAAATTAAGGAATTGGACGAACAAAATCATGCTCAACAAACACAATTGATTTGGGCGATTTCAGGTTTAACGGTGCTTTTGATTTCGCTGATTGGCGGTTATTATCTATACCAAAAACTAAATCAAAATAAACTTAAAGTAGAAGAACAGTCACAACAACTGACTACTATGATGAAAGAATTACACCATCGGGTTAAAAATAATTTGGCAATTGTGAGTAGCCTTTTGAGTATGCAATCGAATCGTTTAGAAGATAAAAATGCGGCTAAGGCGGTCAGAGAGGGGCAAATGCGAGTGCAAGCGATGTCATTAATTCATCAAAGATTATATAAAACTGATGACGTTTCAACGGTGAATATCAAAGATTATTTTACTGAACTTGCCGAGAGTTTGATGCAAGCGTATGGATATTCTTCGGATGATTTTGAATTAAATATCGAAGTGAAAAATCCAGCGTTGGATGTGGATTTAGCGATTCCTTTGGGGTTGATTGTCAATGAGTTAATCACCAATTCTTTCAAATATGCTTATGAAGGTATCGCTCATCCATCCTTGAATATTTACTTGAAAAACGATAAGGATATTACACTAAAAGTTCAAGACAATGGTATCGGAATTGATGAAGAATTAGTCCGCCAAAAATCAAATTCCTTTGGGCAGAAATTGATTAAGGGTTTATCAAAACAATTGAAAGGAACTTATAAATTTGATAATAATCAAGGGACATATTTTGAGTTGAATATTCCGAAAATTGCAGCGTAAAATTTATAACCGCAAGGACGCTATGACGCAATGGTTTTCTATACCATAAATTAAGTGACATAATGATAACCGCAAGGACGCTATGACGCAATGGGTTTAGATTTATTTGATGTTAATTATAAAACCTTGCGTCTTAGCGTCCTTGCGGTTAAACACTTTTTACCGAAACATAAAATGCTTCATAAATTCATCCTTATACGTCCGACTAATTGGGATTGGGTATCCTTGAACTATTACTTCGTATTCGTTAAAAGAATCTATTTTATTAATATTTACGGCAAAAGAGCGATGTACACGGATTAGATTTTTCATGGGTAATCGATCGTGAACATTACCAATAGATTGCCTGATAACATACTTTTTATTGGTTGTATTGATATTAGTGTAGATGTTATCTGCCTCTAAAAACAAAATTTCATTTAGTGAAAACTTTACAAATTGATAATTCTGTTTGATAAAAATATCATCATTTACCTGTAAAAACATTTCTCTTTGAGCAATTTCAGGCTTTTCATCTCTTAAAATTTTTACAGGAAGAACTTTTACCGCAAAATTATTGATGGCTAATTCAATTGCCATTCTGAGGTTTGTGATGTGATATGGTTTAGGAATATATGCCGCAGGGAAAGTCTGTTTGGCTCTTTCTAAAGTCTCTTTGTCGGTGAAAGCAGTTAGATAAATGATAGGCACTTGCTTAACGGCAATCAGTCTTGTAACGGTTTCAATACCATCCCAGTTGCCATTAATGTTGATGTCGCAAAGCACTAAATCAACGTCATTTTCTTGATAAAAATCCAAGGCTTCTTGTCCATTATCCGCTGTTAGAACCACTTCATAACCCTCCGATTCAAGGGTTTCTGCTAATTCAGATGCCAAAATAAATTCGTCTTCAATAATTAATATTTTCATGTGTTACTCTTAAAATATTTTTTGTAAATATAATTTATAAAGAAATATACACCTCAAATTTATTCCAAAAAACAAAAAGCCCTGACAATTACAGGGCTTTTGATATTTTCTATTATTAAACTACTTCTTCTCCCGAATCCGCTTCACAATCCTCACCGCTGACATGATGACAATGGCAAAAACCAAAAGTCCTACAATTCCCCAAATCCAATCAACGGAGTTTTTTAAAACCACTAAAAACACAATAGCGAAGAGAAAAATGGTAGCAATTTCATTGTATAATCTTAATTGAAAACCCGAAAATCTAAATTTATCTTGTCGCAATTCTAAGATGAGTTTCCGACAATAAAAGTGATAAATAATTAAGCCAACTACAAACAAAAGTTTGATATGCAACCAACCCAATTGTGGAAAGGCTTCCCACCATTGAATGTAAACCATCGAAATTCCAGAAATAATTGTGAGCCACATGGCAGGAATCATGATGGCATTGAAAAGAATTTTTTCCATTCGTTTAAATTCTCTTTGTAAAATATCACGTTCCAGCTCTGACTTTTCGTTGGCTTCAGTATGATAAACAAGAAGGCGTGGCAGATAAAAAAGTCCAGCAAACCAAGAGGTTACGAAGATAATATGAACGGCTTTGATGTGGTTATAATACTCTATCATATTTTTTAAAGAAACTATTGAATTTCATTTGAATAACGCCTAAAATAGCTTCTTGAAAGATATTTGCAGACATTTTTGATTGCCCTTTGGTGCGATCAGTAAAGATAATTGGCACTTCAACAATCTTGAAACCATATTTCCAAGAAGTGAATTTCATCTCTACTTGAAAGGCATAACCCACAAATTTTATAGAATCTAAGTTAATGGTTTTCAATACTTTGGCGGTATAACATTTAAAACCCGCCGTTACGTCCATGATTGGAATTCCTGTTATAAATCGAACGTAATATCCCGCAAAATAAGACATCAAAACCCGACTCATTGGCCAGTTTACCACATTCACGCCATTGATATACCGTGAACCAATCGCCATATCTGCCCCATCATTGGCACAGGCATTATACAATTTTACCAAATCATCAGGATTGTGTGAAAAGTCAGCATCCATTTCAAAAATGTATTCATAACCCAAATTGAGGGCATATTTGAAGCCGTGAATGTAGGCAGTTCCTAACCCTAATTTTCCTTTACGTTCCTGTATATGTAAACGGTTTGTGCCAAATTCTGTTTGTAATTGTTTGACTTTTAGACCTGTACCATCCGGCGAACCATCATCAACAATTAATAAATCGAAAGTTGGTTCAAGGCCCATAACTTTACGAATGATGGCTTCAATATTTTCAATTTCATTGTAAGTAGGAATAATGACGATACGTTGATTCATTGAATATTATTTTGTTAGAGGAATTTGTAATTAATTACGTTTTTGGGTGGAATTTTATCTATTAACTGATTTACTCTTTTTCCAAGTAACCTATCATTTCTATTGAGATTACAAAGATACGAAAACCACATCAATTTTTGGAATGCATTATGGCTTATAACTCACACAATTCATTAGATGGTCATTCACCATGCCCGTTGCCTGCATAAAAGCGTAGCAAATAGTTGTACCAACAAACTTAAATCCACGCTTCTTCAAGTCTTTGCTCATCGCATCTGAAATGGGAGTACTCGCAGGTACTTCTGAAATTTTAATCCATTGATTTACAACAATTTGACCTTCTGTAAATTGCCAAATATATTTATCGAAACTACCAAATTCTTGTTGAATTTCGAGGAATAACCGAGCGTTTGTGATAGCTCCTTTAATCTTCAAGCGATTGCGAATAATACCCGAATCTTGCATTAATTCTTCAACTTTTTGCTCATCATATTTAACAATTTTTAAGGCTTTAAAATTGTCAAATACCTTTCTGAAATTGTCTCTTTTCTTCAAAATTGTTATCCAACTCAAACCCGCTTGAAAGCCTTCGAGTAGGAGAAATTCAAATAATTTATCATCATCATGCAACGGAACTCCCCATTCATGGTCGTGATAATCAATATAAATTTGGTCGTTATTGACCCAATGACAACGTTGAATATTGTCAGTATTTTGCATAATGATTTGACACAAAAAAGCCCTTCATTTTTGGTTGAAAGGCTTTTTTGTGCTTAGATTTTCTATTTTTATTCATCAAAATGATAAAAAATGCCCAACGTGAAAGAAGCCTTATTAGAAAACTGTCGGTAAACAGTTCCGTCATTTTGTTGCCAAAGAAATGCTTCACCAGGCTCAGTAATCATAAAGAATGTTCCTTCTCCGTGAACGCTAAAACGTTTGCTTAATTGATATTTAAGCCCTGCCCGTCCCGTCGCTAAATAGGCGGAGGTTGTATATGTATCAGGAATTTCTTTCAAAGTATTAACCAATCCATTGATGGGCGTGACCGTAAAAAAACTCAAGCCTGCTCCTATCCCAATGTATGGCTTTAATCGCCAATAAGTCGGATACCAGTCAAAATCAAAAGTAAAAGGTACTTGCTTAATTGGAACATTCGTGGCAGTTGTTTGACCTTGAAAATGGTTATTTATCATTCTAAAACTTAGTCCCATCGCAAAATGCTGACTTGGAAAATATTTAAAAGTCAGTCCATTACTGATTCCCATTTGTTCGGAAGCAATACCTTTATTGTTGCCAAAAGGTATTAGAACGCCACTTTGGAAACCAACTGCAAAATGCCCAATTTTATCTTGCGAGAATATTGATAGATTAGTTGATAGCAAGAGGATTAATAACAAAGATGAACTTTTAGAGGACATATTTCAAATTTTTATTTACAAATAGTAAAATTAACGAAAATCTATTGGGTTCAAGTATTTTCATAACAACTTAAATGTAGCCATTTTTATTTTTATAAATTTTTCCATGGTAATACATACTTATTTTTCAGTCAATAATCTGATAATCAGTAGGTTATTAAAAATTAAAACAAGGAGATAACATAAGTATAAGTCAGTCTCTTGAAGCAACATTTTTTGTTCACAGATAAACACTAAATAATTAAACAATATTTTTACCTTTCGATGGTTTCTCAAGTAATCATTTTATTAAGAATTATATTGTACGATTAAATATATGCTTAAATTGGCTAATTCAGGCACTTTTTTGAAAAAATATTAGAGATTTTAAGTTTTCAAAAAAATAAATTAAAATATTTATTTAAATAAATTTGGTTTTTTGTTTAATGTTATTGTACATTTGTTCAACAAATCACCAAAAGGTCACTAAAACTATGACAGCATTAGAATTCACATTTCATCTGGGCAAAGTATCA
>JAYVIV010000300.1:0-14156 GCA_043769985.1 Arcicella sp. | reverse complement strand
TATTTTTATAAATTTTACTAATACATAAAATATATTTTATGTATTAGTAAAATTTATAAAAATAGTTATATGTTTAATTGTTTATTTTATATTAACTTAATTTTCAACTAAAATATTAAATGGATAGTAGAAAATAAGTTAAAAAAAGGTACTTTTGGGGTATGAATCACTTTTAAATTCGTCAAATGATATACAAATTCATTGAAATTGTATTGGAAAGCTAATAGTTCTTATTAGAGTTAATATTTTTTCTGAAAAAATATGTTAAAACTCCTTTAACGAATATCGTTTAACTGAAAGATAGACCTTTTTTTAGTTTAAAATTCTGATAATCAGTAATTTACAAGGGTTATAGCGAAATATTAGAGAGGTCAACATATCTGTTTTCAATAAAGAGCCTGAGAAACGATGATTTGTTGAATAACGTGAGATTAGTTTTTTTACAGGATTATGCAAAGGGGAATTCAAATGTCGGAAGTCGTCCAAATTATGAGTAATGGTGGGAAAAAACTCCTTTAAGAGTGGGAAAAAACTCCTTTAATGAAGGCTTGAAGTGGGAAAAAACTCCTTTAATGGTGGGAAAAAACTCCTTTTACGGTTCGTAACTAATTGACAACCAATTGGTTACAAACCCCTAAATCAATCAAATATAATAGATTAAATACTTTAAATATCAGATAAAAACAAAAATTACTAAAAATAAAAGTATTTAAGTCATTTTTTGCTAAAACATACTTTTTCGTTTTTTTGAGCCTTCAAAGGTATAACAACTATTAATTCTAAATAATAGTTAGATGCTTTTCGTAGATTCTTATTACAAGTTTACTATAATAGTAAATAATATTTTTGTGTATAATAATTAAGTTTACTATTATAGTAAACTTAATTATTACTAATATTTTCAATATTTCCTTTTTCTGTATTACCGCCAAATCAATCCTGAATCATCGAGAGCCACCGCATAAATTCTATCAAAATCGCAGCCCTCAAAATCCGCTACGTTTTCCATAGCCTTAATTAACTTGTACATCGCTTCATCCAGTTCAATTAATGAATTATTCGGAATTTTTAGCAAATACCCTTTTTTAGTTTTCTTTACTAAAATCTCCCTAAGTAATTGTTTCTCAATCATATTGAATGCCTGAGAGATCACCGCATTGGGTAAATGAGGAGCTATTTTTTTCAAAGAAATCTCCATATCAACCTCCGAATAATTAGCTGTTTCCGTAATTTTCCGAACAAAGGATATTTCATCCTCTTCTTTTGAATTGTCCAACCTAAATGCAAATTCTGGGTACTCGGCAGAAGCTGGTGATTTCTTGGCTTTTTCAGGCTTTACTTTTACGATTTTCTCTGGTTTTTCCTTTGTAATCTTCTCCTTGACAGTTTTTTGCGTAACCATTACCGTTTCCACGGGAGGAACAATTTCTCGTAGTTCGTCTATTTTTTTTGGTTTGGGAGCTTGTACTTCAATGCTGGCTTTTGAAACAAGAACATCAACTTTGGGTACGTCTTCCTTTTTTGGCAGCAGCTCCTTGGTTTCAATAATTATTGGGTTCAGGTCCAGTTTTCCTTTGGGTTTGAAATACACCATTCTCGTACCCAATTTGAATTTTTCTGGAAAGGTGGCTAAAAACTTTTCTACGACTTTATGCTGATTGGGAATGGGTACAGCGATTGCCTTTTCATCCACAAAAATTAGATTGTGTCTTTCTTGCGTAATCTCTCCATTTCTATTCGTCTGATTTTTTACCATGTGACTATTATAAATCACATATTCCGATAATTCAGCATCCCAATATTTATAACCTAATTCGTAGTACTGAAAATTGTGTTCATAATTAGAGATTACGTATTCCATATCCTCCAAACGCCCCTCCATTTCCTCCCAATAAGCCGCTTGTTTATTTAAAGCATCCATTTCTCCCATGTAAGAATCTACTAAATCCTTCATCTCATTCATGGGAAGCATCGTATATGCCTTTTTCATACTCAACAAAATCGCTTGTTGTTGCTCCCTCAAATCATTCTGATACGCCTGTAAAATGCCATAAATACTTTCCTCCGTTTGTTTTTTATCAACAAAGTATTTGTGTTTCAAGAAGAAATATAATTCCACCGCTGGGTTTCCATAATTAACGAGCTTCAAAGTTCTAATATCCGATTCTTTAAATGGCTCAAAATCCTTCATCCGCTCGGAAGCGATGAAATGGATATTCAATTCTTCGGGAATCATATTGACATTGTGAGAACCTGGCACCAGTGTAATTTTGGGCGTAAGTTCCAACAAAGTCTGTAAAGCTCTTTGCTGTTGCAAATACAATTCTTTATCAACGAATAATCTTGGCATTAAAAAAAGCGGTAAACTGATTTAATAAATGTACTATAAAAGTAAATAACATAAAATTAAGAAACAAATATTCTATTTCAATATTTCGTCAAAAAAGTCAGTATAACGTGTAAAAACGGTATTTAAAGGTTTTTGGGAGGTGAATAGGACGTTTTTAAAAACGTAAAATATTTCGTTGATGGATCAATAGTTACGATGCAATTTTTTAGTTAAAGGAGTTGTAAAGGCATAACTTCTTTAACTAAAAAATATTTTGACCAATAGCTTTTATGCGTTCTATTAATCATTGCCGTCTTTATCCAGTCCCAAAGGAACAAGAATTCTATCATTTGGACTATCGTAATAATAATTAATCCCATGTTCTAATTTTTCACCCTTTTTTTGTTTGCGGAGTTCAACGTATAGTCCTTTGAGTTCATTCGTAGGATTAGGAATAATCTTTCCCCGTTGAGAGAAATTTCTATACTTCACCATCTCAGGGCAATTAGCTACGTATTGATAAAAGGTTTTAAACTCTCTGACCTCTGATATTCCATATATTATCATTCCACCCAATGCCATAACAATTAAAAGTATCATGCCGTATTTAGAAATGTTATCATAAGCAGCAACCTTTGGATTTTCGGTCTGAATGCTTTTTTTGTTTTTATTAATTTCGCTGGTGGCTTTACTAATGACCCCTAAATTATCTTGATTAGCTTTTAGGTTCAGGTTGATTAATTGTTGAAAATTATCGTTCACCTCTTTCCTATTATTATTTAAATAAAGGAGTTGTTTTTCGTAGAATCTCGCTTGCTCTTCCATTTGTAAGTCGTGTTGTGTTTGGAGCGTTTCCAAAACAATGACGACCTGTGAATGGAATTCTATTCCGTAAAGTTGTTTATACTTACCGATGAGTTTTTTTGTATCGGATTCTTTGGTCTCGTGTTTCTCTTTTTTTTCTCTTTTAAAAGCGGTAGTTTCGTTCATGGTGTTCTAAATTTTGATGTTATGATTTATGAATGAATGAGGACTTAAATTTGTTGAAATTCTCTTTCCATTTGAAAGAAGGCAAACATATCAGGATAGTCATCAATGGACTTACCCTCTATCATCATGGTTGCGATTTCATCGCCAATGGTTGAATTTTTTTCTGTATTGCCAAACTCCTTCACAGCAAGTTTATGCAACTTTCCCAGCTCCTTTAAATTTTCCAATTGCGTATAATTATTTCTAAATTCTTCGGCGTTGGCATAGATAATAATTTCGTGGTTTTCTTGAAATACTTGTTGTACTTTTTCAAGAAAAGTAACACAAGCCGCAAAGGAAGTATTCCCAGCAATCACCACGTTAAAGACAAATTTTAATTGATATTTTTCTTCTATTTTTTTCAAAATAGAAGGCTCAAAATCATCGGCAAAAAGCCTTAAAAATTGGATAGATTCAGTAGCCCCCATGTCGATAAAGACCTTCTGAAAAGGGAAATCTTCCTTCCCAAATCGGTCTAACATTTTGGTGATTTTATCACGCTGAATTTTATTTTTATCATCCAAGATGCTAAAATATGCCAGTCGAGAAGGAGGGGATAAGAACTTTAAATTTTGGGCGGAACTCGTCTTATTCTCTGTGTCTGCATCAATAAAGAGTGAATCAACTTCGTTTCTAAATTTATTCGCCAGAAGGTAACTTAAAAAAGATTTTCCTGTACCACCCTTGCCCTGAATTTGGAAGTAAATGGTACGAATTGGTCTTATATTTTCCATAAATAGTATAAAAATTGGTGTTAAAATTCGAGAATATTTTTGGGTTTTACGGTTGGCTCTTCAAGCGTTTTAGCAATTTTTGGCAGTCGCTTAGGGTCGAATTCCCAGGTTTTAATTTCCTTACTTAAATCTTCCAAAATAGTCTCCGCAGGAGAAACGAAAAGCTCCGATTTCTTGGTACTATCCACTTGACTTTCAAGCGGAATAGAGCTGATAGTATTTGGCGTATTTTGAGACGGATTTATCTGTTTTTTCATGACACGAATACGAGTCATGTCCACAATAGATTTAGAGATTGGGAATCCTAAGTCTTGGGTAATCTGCAAAGCGATAGTCTCCGCAGTCAAATCATAAGAGAACCAAGACTCGTACACTTTATAGAGCATAAAGTTTCGTTTTCGTTTATTTTGTTGAAAGGCGTTGAGTAGCATTTCTTTGGAATAAGTCATTTCGATAGAGCTATTCATAAGGTGAATCGTGAGCGTATTATGGTTAAAAGAAAGGCAATTTATGGATAAATTCCTGATAATCACATTATGCTAATATAATTATAATTTAGTGCTAATTTACAGCTAATTTATTGCTTAATTAACAAAATATCCTCTCCATTTAACCTTATTCAAGGTAAATGAAGTAAATATTTTGCTAAAAATGGCGTGTTTAGTGACAATACGTGGTAAAGATAGTTTGATTGACAGTACGGAAAGTATAAAAGTATGAATAGCAAGGTATTTGGAAAGATGGATTGGGTTTCGTAGCTTTATCTTTTGAAGAATGAAAAAGAGCAAGGCGTGTCTAAATGTAGCTACAAATCTAAACTTCGTTTATCTTTGCATCTCCATTCAGACCGCATTCGTCCTATCGTCCTCACCGCCTTGTTTTTTTCGTAGTTCGTCTTTGCCCGAAAAGGGGCAAATCCTTCACAACGAAAAAAAGAGAAGGAATGGTGTTTATGTTTATTTTAGATTTGTAACGGCTGTATGACGAACCTTAATTAAGTATTCATATCACAGAATTTTTTTTAAATAGTTAGGAAGTAACCCAACTTTTCAATTAGCTCAATTATATATATGGAATCAGAAAAAGAAGAGGTAAAAGGTAAACGCCAGCCCCACGATTTACAAAACCCCAAGAGCGGATTAATTCGTTTTCGGGTGAGTACAAAAGACAAGGCAACTTTGGAAGTAAAAGCCGCTCAGGTTAATAAAACGTTGAGTGCTTTTTTATTAGATTTGGGTTTGTACAGCAGCGAAGCTGATAGTATCAATGCCGTTCAAAAGCAAGCAGAAAAATCTGAAAATGAAACACTTTTGCGAGCGATTCGATATGAATTACAGAGCATTGGTGTGAATGTAAATCAACTGGCTAAAAAGGGAAACGCCATCAATTTTCTAACGATGTCAGAGCAGAAGAATTTAGGTAAATATTTAGAAGGATTGAACGACATCGTGAACCAATTAAAGCCATTGAAATGATTATTAAAACGGGAACCTCCAAGAGTTATAAAGGCAGTGCGATTTATAACGAACACGGCTCAAAGCAAGAGATGAAACAGCGACAATCGGAAGCTAAGGAGTTTGACGAACCCTACGTTCCGAAGGGAGAATTATTCCATTCTCAATATTGTGCGGGTGATAGTTCTGAGATAGCGGCTCAAATGTTATCCTTAAAAAAAGAGTGTAATCCGAAATTAGAAAAATGTGCTTATACTCCTTCAATGAACTTTGCCCCCGAGGATAGAAACAAGTTGAGTGAAGTCCAGAAATTGGAGATAGTTACTGGTTTTGCGGAGTACATGGGATTTGCACAAAACCAATATAGCGTACATCGACATAATGACAAAGACCACGAGCATTTTCATTTTTTAGTGAACCGAGTTGGTTTAGACGGTAAGACCTGGAATGACAGTTTTTGCAAGCGAAGAGAGAGCGAATTTGCGAGGAGTACGGAGGTTAATTATGACTTGCGGCAAGTAATGATGAAGTCCAAAGAGCGACTAAAACTTACGGGTAAAGACGAAGGGTTTGTGAATCAAAATCCCTATATGCCAGCGTTCAAAAAAGACATTGACACGTTCATTAAAGAGAGCAATGATTTCAAAGAGTTCAAGCAAAAGATGGAAGGACAAGGGTATAAATTGCAAACAGGTTTTGGCTTAGGTTATACGAATGCCCAAGGTATTAAATTTGGCGGAAAGGAATTAGGAAATGAGTATCAAAAAAAGTCAGTGGATGCACGGATTGAAACAGGGCGACAAGGCAGAGAGCAGGAGCAACAAGAAAAAATACAACAGCAAGCAAGAATAGCTTTACAATTACAACGAGGTTTGGAAGCCCAAGAACGAGAAAGAAAAGAGTCAATGGAAAAAGAAAAAACGTTGGAAGTAGAACGATTATTGAAGTTGGAGCAACAAAAGAAAGAGCAAGCTGAAAAGCAACGGTTTAAACCAAACATGAATCAAGGAATGGGAATGTAGTTCATTTCGTTGTTGCACTTATGTTTCGTAATGTATCTTGTAAAATACTAAACAAGAATCCCAAAGGATTCTTGCGGAACTCCTATTTAGGAATCCTCTGATTTTCATGGGAATCCGTTGGAATTACGGTTAAATTTGGAATTAAAAAAGCGACCCTTTCGAGGTCGCTTTTTATAAATATTGTTCATTAATTTTCTGGATAATGGCGATAGTTTCATCGAGTGGCAATTCATAAAGCCGAGCGACCCGAATAGCCGTTTCTTCTTTGTCCCAATCTTCTTTGGGAAAAGTAAATTCAAGTTCCTCCCTGATGATTTTGGGCAGTTTTTTGGCGGTAATCATGTAGGAATTTAATTAACAGAAATTTTAATTCTATTGATAATCTCTTCCACTTTATTGATAGGCAATTTGAACACATTAGCAATATATTCCGCTTTTTTGCCGTCTTCCCACAAGCCTTTCACAAAAGTAAATGTATTACTTTCTCTCTCTTCAAGTCTGATTTCGTCTGCAATTGTCATGGCAATATTGTTTACAATGTTTGAAACTTTGGTAAAGATAATAGTTAAATCAGGTTTTGTCAAGTTTGAGGCAGATTGCAAATAATAAGCAATAGAGCCAATAAATCCATTTTCGTGAGCCGTATCAAATGCTTTGAGTTTTTCAATCAAAAAATCTTCAATTTGCAAGAATTTTTCTTTTTCGTCACGGCTATGTTTTAAAAGCATGGCAGCCGTAGCGAGGAAATCATTTTTAAAATTAGCAATCTGGTGATCCTCAAAATCATTGAGTGAGAACACCAAATAATCAAATTCAGGCAAGAACCTGAGAAGCTCCGCAGGAGGATTGCCAAAATACGCCCTCATAGAAGTTTTTTTCCAAGCCGTCTTTCCGTGATGAATAATAATCGGAATTACGACTGAGGGTTTTTTCTCATTTTTTTCTTTTTCTTCGTCCGTTGCTTGCTTTTGTTCCTCTCCCCAAATATTGCTCATGTACCGCATTAATTGCCATTCTGGGAAATTCTGTTGGTAGGATTTATGTTCAAAGAGCAGCGTAACCGTAGCTTTAACGCCCCGATATTCCGTTTCATACACCAAATCCGCAAAATTTTCTCTTAACATATCGTCAATGTAGGAGGCGTTGGATAATTGGAGCGTATTGAGATTCATTTTATCCCTCATATCTTTTGGGAACACCTCTTCAATAAAACTTTTAGCTACTTCCAATCGAGAGAAAGATTCTTTGAAAAACTTATCGTGCGGGTTTGGGATTCTGATTTCCATGTGAATAATTAATGAAGAATGGTTTTTTCAACCCAAAGATACCCATTAAAATTAATGGGTACAATTTCAATCCCATTTGTGAAATATTGCATTATAGGTCAGAGTTTAATTTTAGGAGTGCATCAAAAAGTGTGAGGCAAATGAACTTTGTTGTACTCCACTGGTTGCTGGGGATTGAATAAAACGAAAATATTAGTTGAAAAATATAGATAATTAAGCCTAAAAATATCTCAATATCCAAATCTGCATTTTATTTATATGAGAAAATCACCTTGTCTCAATTACCGCATAATAAAAAAACGATGATTAATAGTGGAATTATATTAATATTCCATATTATTGTCATTAAATTAGATTAATTTAAAATTGCCCACTATTATTGTTGAATGAGTAATATCAATTCTAAATATAGATTTAGACAATTTTGAATTATTTGTTTGTACATATTAAGATTACTAAAAATGACGATACCGCTAATAGTCAAATCAAGTTTCTTCGATGATAATTATTGTCAGGAGGAGCAGCTCCCTCGAAATTTCTCAATGACCTTTTCTGAGAACTTAATCCAAAATAAGAATAGTGTAAGTGTATTTTTTAATGGTGAAGAACAGGTGGGCAATCCTGTTGACGATAATTCCTATGAAAATGATTTTTATCGTTACCACGATATTTTTCACTACACTTTTGCAACTTTTCTTGGCTGGTCTCCATGTAGTAGGGCAATGATGAAATTAAAAAGAAAAAGCAACAAAGAAATTGATTCTATTGAGGATGGTGCGAGGGCAACGATTACAGAAGAAGCAATTGCATTGATGATTTTTAACGAAGCAAGGAAGAAATGGTTTTTCCAAAAAAGCAAAAGAGTTTCCAAAATTACCTTAAAACTTATCATAGATATGACAGAAAACTTTGAAGTGAAAGTTCGCACTTCAAGAGAATGGGAAATAGCAATATTAAAGGCTTACGAAATCTTTAACTTATTGATAAAAAATAAAGGTGGGATTGTCTATTTTAATATGATTGATAAAGAGATAACTTTTACCTCTTTAAACTAATTAGATAAAACAATAATGATATTCAATATTAAAAAAAGAAAACCCACAAAAAGCATCGTTTTCGATACCTATTGGAAGTTTGCAAGCCAAAGACAAGACATTTTTTTTGAAAAACTATTTGGAACAAATACTAACTTAATTAAAGACGAGATTTTAAAAAGGCATAAGTTTACTAATGTATATAGAGCTTCTGATAGAGTGAGTCAGTATTTAATTAAAAATGTAATTTATGAAGGGAAACAAGATTTTAAAGAAGTGTTTTTGAGGACTATTTTATTTAAAATTTTCAACAAAATAAGTACGTGGGAGCTATTAAGTGATGAATTTGGAGAAATTAAAACTAAAACCTTTGATTTCAAAAGATACTCTGAAATACTACTTCAAGCGGTTAATTCCAAAGAAACAATCTATTCTGGTGCATACATAATGGCATCTGGGAAAAGCAGTTTTGGCTATAATCGGAAGTATGAAAATCATTTGTGCTTAATACAGTTGATGTTAAAAGAGAAACTTCCAGAGCGAATATTAGCAGCTAAGTCATTAGAGCAAGTATTTTATTTGCTAAAATCTTATCCAACGATTGGGAATTTTTTAGCTTTTCAATTGACGATAGATTTGAATTATTCTGAAAACCTATCCTTTAACGAAATGGATTTTGTAGTTCCTGGACCAGGTGCAAAAGATGGAATTAGAAAATGTTTTTTGGACTACGGAGAATATACAGAAACTAATATTATTGAATATATGACCGACATTCAGGAATCAGAGTTTAATCGTTTAGGACTGTCATTTAAAACACTTTGGGGCAGGCAATTACATCTTATAGATTGTCAGAATTTATTCTGTGAAGTAGATAAATATTCGAGAGTAAAACACCCAGAAATCATTGGATTGTCAGATAGAAAAAGAATAAAACAACTTTATAAACCAAACCAAACTGAAACAATAACATTATGGTATCCTCCAAAATGGGGTATCAACGATAAAATAGCCACATATTATGAGCAAAACCAAGAATGTATTCATTAGCCACTATCATAAGAATGATCCACAATTACAAAACCTCAAAGATAGATTCGCAAAAAAAGGATATAGTTTGAGGAATAGCTCTATTGATAGTACCAAACACGGTACAGAAAGAAGACCATCTGATGCCGTAGTAAAAAGGCTCTTACGTATAAGAATAAACTGGGCAGGTACATTTATTTGCCTCATTGGAGATAGAACCCATACGAGACCTTGGGTTAATCATGAAATAGAACAAGCAGCGAAGATGGGTAAACAGATTATAGGTATATATACACATGGTTCTCAGAGTGCGGATTTACCAGAAAATTTTGAAAAATACGGAGGTCTAACATTTGGCTGGAATTCAGTTGATAAAATGATAGATGCTATTGAATCGGGTGAGAGATACGAATGGGAAGACACCAATGGAAATACAAGTACACCAAATTATAATTTACAAACCGCAAGTTGCTAATGGCTTTTTACTCCTATAAAATGACACGAGATTTTGGTTTTGCTCCAAATCCCTTTGGCGGGTTTTGTACGCTGGCTACGTGTAAACCACATATTAGGAAAAAGGCGAAGGTGGGGGATTGGATTATCGGCACAGGGTCAAAAGAAATAAAATTGACATTTGATAGCCTGATTTATGTGATGAAAGTTACAGAAAAATTAGACTTAGATGTATATTGGAATGACCCCAGATTTCAATACAAAAAGCCGATTCTTAATGGCAGCTTGATTACAATTCATGGGGATAATGTTTATTCAAAAGATAAAGATGGGAAATGGATTCAAGAGAAATGCCACCACTCCCATCCAGATATTGAGATTCGAGAAAAACATATCAAAAACGACACAGATGGTGGTTTTGTATTAATCTCAGATTGTTTTTATTATTTTGGAGGAGAGAATTTCCGAGTACCACCTGAATACCTGAAAGTATGTAGCAATATAAGAGATTACTTATCTCCCAAAAAATTAGATAATGAATTATGTGAGAAATTTATAAAATGGATTGAGCAGAATTATCATAGTGGAATTAACGGCTTCCCGATTCATTGGAAAGAATATAATCAATTAGATATTTTTAAATTTTAGTAATATGAGAAACTGTTTTATTTGTTACCATCATGACCGTGACCAAGATTATTTAGAAGAGTTAAGGGCTAATGGAGCTGATGGTATTTTTGATTATTCCCTCAAAAATGACATTAGTGATTTAATGAACGAGACAATTTATAAAAAAATTCGACAAAAAATGTATCGTTGTAGTGTGACTATTGTTCTTATAGGTAATCGTACTGGACATCGAAAATGGATTGATTGGGAGCTTTGGGCTTCACTTCGTCCATATAAACACCCTACTGATTTAACCAAAAACTTTATACCCAATGGGCTCGTTGGTGTCTATTTGCCAGGTTACAGCCATAGTGTACCTGATAGACTTCAAGACAATATTGATTCAGAATATGCTGTAATGATTGATTGGGAAAATATAGATAGAGATTTAGAAAATGCTGTGGAAAAGGCATATCAGAATCGAATGTTTTTTAGTAAAAGAATTGATAATAGTCGTCAGCAAATGACTAAAAACTATTTGTTCTAAAATCAAATGGCACTAAACAGAGCATTTCTCAGAGATATTAATCAGTTAGATTCATGGAAATCTCGGGGCATTTCACAAAATTTAAAATGTGTTTTCATATCACATCAAAAAGAAGACAAAGATATTTGTCGTAAGATTGCAGATTACCTTATTGGTGCAGGTATAGATGTTTACTTTGATGAATATGACCTTGATTTGAAAATTGCTAATCAAACTCAGGATTCAAAAGCTGTTACAAAGGCTATTCTGAAAGGTGTTAATTATAGCACCCATATGCTTTGTGTAGTTTCACCAAATACGCTTGACTCTAAATGGGTGCCTTTTGAAATAGGTTTTGGTTATGATAAAACCCAATTAGGGGTTTTACTCCTAAAAGGAATAAAAAAAGAGCAACTACCAGACTACATTCGTGCAGTTAATTTGATTATACCCGATATTTATGATTTGAATATATTTATTGCTAAAACAGAGAGAACAACCAAAGAATTACTTGAAAGTAAAGGGGTGATAAGAAACTATAATTTTAGCCTCCATCCATTATTAAATGCTATGGAAACTATCAACGTAGTTTAACTGAAACGACAACAAAAATTATAATTTATGCGAGTATTAATATTGGGAAGTAGTAATATTTTGAGCGATGAGCAAAAAAAAGAATTTGAAACATTTTGCTTCAAATTAGGGATTGAACTGGCATCCTATAATATTGACTTGCTGTTATGTAGTCCTTTTAATGATAGTGCAGATAAATTAGTATTCGATGGTGTATTTAGCCCAATTAACAAATACGAAATTGCAGCTAATATTGAGCTACACTATCCAACAGATGAAGATACAGTTTCAAAATGGGCAGAAATCCTTGGAGATAAAACAAATATCAAGCATTTCAAACATCCCCATGAATCTAATATTAAAGAAAATTTAAAATTCTCTTGGCTTTATTGTCAAATGCAAGCTCTTGAAAATGCGGATGTCGTATTTGTAATAGGGGGCAAAATTGATGGTTCTGCAAATCTTTTGCTTAGAATGGCAGAAGCCCAAGACAAAAATGTGATTCCAATTTATGCTTTCGAGGGTCAAGGGCTGCATTTTTATAGACGTAACTATTATAAATTATTCGATTCATGGGGAGAAGATTTAACACTATTTGGTGAGAAGAGCAAACAAGAATTGTTGGTTAAAACCATTTTAGAAGGACCTATAATAAGAAAAAAGCCCAGAGATAAAAATATAGACCCAGTCTTCTTTTTAAGCTATCCAAGAGCGAGACCACATGAGGCAGATTTTGTAGAAATGCAATTACGAAGACGGGGATATACTGTCATTCGGGATGAGAATGATATAAATGAAAGCACTGATATCACTAATGCTATTCAGGAAAACATCAACAAAGCAGATGTCTTTATCTCCTTATGGTGTAAAGAATACGCTTGCAGTCCTTGGTGTTTCGATGAATTATCAATTGCTGTTCATAAGAAAAATAAAGATAAGTATTCAATATGGATTTTGTGTTTAGATGATACACGAATTGTTCATCCAGAAGCAAGAAATCTATTGCACTTTAAGGTAAAAAGTAGAGAAGAAATAGAAGGAAGGGTATCTTTATTATTAGAGAAATATCGTAAATAATCAAATCATGCAATACCAATCCCCCCTAACCTTATACGTAGTTTGGCATCCTGATTTTAAGGAAGGGAAACGCTATGCCGATTTGATTTATAAAACATTTAATAGAGATACAGAATTTGCTCTTGGGCGAAATCTTAACATTCCCGTATTTTACAGGTCAGAACCAAATCCAGAGACCAAAATTCCTATCCCAATTCCATTCAAAGAAGCTGACTGTAATGCGGTTATTTCTTTACTTGATAATGAGTTGTTCGATTCTCACGGATGGGAAGAGTATCTTGAACAAGAAATATTAGAAAAAATTGAAAACGACCCGAAAAATCGGCTGTACCCAATAGCCTTTTCTAAAAAAGGTGCAAACATAGCGAGAGATCAACTATCAAGGCTTCAATTTATCAGACCTGATTCTATCAAAGATGATGATCAAGAAAAGGAGTTTCAAGCCCGATGGCGATTGATTCGGAGCAGATTACTACATGATTTTTCAAGGTTGTTGTACGACCTTAATTCTGTTGGTGATTCAGAGGAGCAAGAAAAGGAAGAAAAAGCTGGATATAATGCACGGAAAAGCCCACCTGTTTCGCTTTTTTTGAGCCATGCCAAAAAAGATGGACTTAGATTAGCCAAGGAACTAAAACGACATATTCAAGATGAACATCAAATGGACACTTTTTTTGATGCAAATGATATAGCAACTTCTCACCGTTTTGACACGCAAATTATAGAACAATTCGATGAAAATACAGCCGTGATTGCCGTTTTATCAGATAAATATGCAACGAGAGAATGGTGTAAATTAGAAATTAGTACAGCAAAACGTAATAGATGCCCGTTGGTGGTAGTTGTTCAAATTGAAAAAGGAGAAATACGAAGTTTTCCTTATTTGGGGAATGTTCCTACCCTTCTATGGAATAATAACCTTCAAGACATTATTGATTTGATATTAATTCAAGTTCTAAATGCAAGGTTTTCTCAAAAGTATCTTGATAAACATATTAAAC
>JAYVIV010000299.1:0-20978 GCA_043769985.1 Arcicella sp. | reverse complement strand
TAAAAGTGCAGTATTTATTCGTAAAATTCTGATAATCAAACCTATAAGGTTTTTAAAACCTTATAGGTTTCGTTGAAACTAATTACGTACAGGTACTTATCAGTTAACAGTTATCAAGAGTGCCGATTTGGAAATGTTAGTTCCGAATCGGCAATTTTTGTTTACTGATAACTGTTAACTGTTAACTGATTCGATATTTCTTCCCAACCAACGATTTGATATGCCCTTGGAACTCAAGGTTGAGTAGGAGAGAAGACAATTTTGCTACGTGAATTTGAGCTTTCCAAGCCAAATCATCAATGTGCATTTCTTCATGGTTATGAAGCAATGACATCACCGCACTCTCCTCTTCCGTAAAGTTTGAAAAATCAATGGCTGTGGCTTGGTTTTGATTTGTACTATTACCTTCCATATCCCAATTCAAAGCCTCAATAACGTCTTTGATGCTGGTAAATATTTGGGCTTTGTTCTCTTTTATCAACTTATTACAACCTTCAGAAAATGATTTTCCAATTTGTCCTGGCACAGCAAAAACGTCTCTATGATAGTTATTTGCGTATTCTGCCGTAATTAATGCTCCACCTTTCACTGCTGCCTCAACCACAATTGTAACATCTGCCATGCCCGCAATAATTCGATTTCTTTGAGGAAAAAATCGTGGATCTGGTTGAGTTCCAAAGGTTTGTTCCGTCAAAATTCCACCTATTTCTTGCATTTGGATGGAGGTGTTTTTGTGTTGATAAGGATAAATTAAATCAATGCCACTTGCCATCACACCAATGGTCGGAACATTATTTTTCAAACAAGATTTATGGGCCACAATATCAATGCCATAAGCTAATCCACTCACAACCAAAGGATTATATTGATTAAGTTCTTGGATAATATGTTCAGTAGTTTGTTTTCCATATTCAGTAGATTGACGAGTTCCAACGATGGCAACCGTTCTTTGAGCGTTCAAATCTGCTTTGCCTTTATAATACATCAAAACTGGTGAATCATACAATTGCTTTAACCGAGTAGGATAATTTTTATCGGTATAAAATAATAATTCAACTTCCTGTTTGTCAGCTTCTTGAATAATTTTCCAAGCATTTTCCAATACAGATTTATTCTGCATATTTTGTGCAATCACCTGACCAATATTTGGAATTTTGAGAAGTTTTGGAATGGGAGTTTTGAAGGCCTGTTCTGCCGACCCGCAATAACTGATTAATTGACGAACAAGTACATCGCCGATTTTAGGAATTAGGGTTAGAGCAATTTGGTAGAGTTTATCTTGGGAATTTGACATTGAAATGTGGTTATTTTTCTCAAAAATAGAGTTCATTTGTCAGTAAACCAAATGTTGAAGCGTACCCAAATGAAATGGTATCATAAATGTTTATATTTAAACAAAATATTGACCGATGATAATTACCTAAAATTATGGCAAATCAAAAAAAGTATGCAATCGTCCTTAGCGGAGGAAGTTTTAAAAGAGCTAAAATTGCAAATTGAGTGGTGGATAGGGTGGGAGATAGGAATTGGTCTTGATTGAAAATAGAGCATTCCAAAAGTATATTTTGCTTTTGGGATGCTTTCTAAAATCAATATCTACTCCTTAATAATCTTCAGAACTCCAATTTTATTCCCAGACTGCATTCTCAAAATATATAATCCAAAAGGCAATGTGGCTAATTTACCATTAACTGACTGATTTACCGTTTCCATATTTCCAGAATTTTCTAAAATAGATTTTCCAAATATATCGGTTAATCCAAAATCAAAACTCTTCCCAACGACTTGAATTTTAACGCTTCCAGACGTAGGATTTGGAGAAACTTGTATTGATAAATCCCCTTCAGATGGTTCTGATGATAATATTTTTGCGGTTGTCACCTCCGCAATGTTTGAATATTTTGATTTTCCTTCTGGCGTAATGGTTCTTAAACGATAGAAATACTTTACCCCATCTTTTAAATTATCATTCGTAAAAGTTGTGATATTTGCAGTTGCATCTGCCACTTTTGCAAAAGTTGTTCCATCCGTTGAACGCTCAATTTCAAAACCAGTTTCGTTGTTAGTATTATCTCTCCAAGTCAAAGTGGCTTTGTTGTAAGAATCAGTCTTTGTCGTTAATTCTGTGGGTGATTTTATCTCAAAATTGAAAGTAGCATAAATTGGCAAATGGTCGGAAGTGGTTGAAGAATAATTAGTTATATAAAGAAAACCCATTTCTGGCGAAGCCGAATTTACTACATAATTATCAACCAATTCATTAGAAACCATCACATGGTCAATTACATTATTTTGCGAAAGATAACTTCTAAAACCGTTATCACTTAATTGTTTAGTTACAACTTGATAACTCTTAGTATCATCCATAAACTTTTTATAAGATGATTCTTTCGTGGATGTAATTTCGGAAACAGTTTCATCTACATCGTCATTATAGTCACCTGCCAAAATAATATTAGCGTTTGGGAATTGAGTGTCAAGCGTATCTTTCAATACTTCGACATCATATTTTCGTTGGGCATACTGCAACTCTTTGGCGGCTAATGGGGCGGAAGTACCACCAGTATTCGCTCGTGCATGAATACCTATAATATGCAATCGCTTCTTTACACCATCAATATTTGCGTCGGCAATGAACAAAAATGGTAAACGCCCCGAAGCCCAAAAACGAGCAGGATTATTTTCTGGGTAATTAGGAAGTGAAGTGGCTTTTGTCAATAAAGGGCGAGCCGAAACAGAATCAATAACCCCTTTCTTGTACATAAAACAAACTCGTTGAGCGTCCGCCGCTACACCGCCTGCCGAAATAGCCGTGGTGCAAAAACCCTTGTAATTAGGGTTTTTTGTAACAATTGCATTGAAAATGGGAAGATTAGATACTTCTTCAAGCACATAAATATCTGCTTTCAAAGAATCCAAAACTTGTTGAAAATTTCGTTGTTGAAGTGCTTCGTTTGTTGGACCGTTTGAGATATTTCCTAACCAGTTTGTATTCCATGTCACCAATTTGAAAGACTTATCAGTTGCAATTCCTGTTTGTGGTTTTTTGTATAATTCTGTCCCAGGTAAATCCTCCACAAATCGTGGTTGAAGTTGATAAGTGGTAGTAAATAAGCCCATAATTCCAGTAGCTGAAACTTTACTTTGTGGTTTACTCCTTCCTGCTAAATTGGTTGTATTGACAATTCGTAAATCCAATAAAGGCGTTTGAGTACCCGAAAATATTGGATAATTCGAGTTCGGCACGAAAATAAATCTTTTATCAATAAATTCAATATCTTTGATCGTAACCAACTGACTTTCATGGTCTTTTGCCTGAGCAATTGTAATAATCTTTGGCGTAACTGGTTTATTTGGAACATTTATTTTGATAAAATCTACAATACTTGCATTCGTACCTATTTGAACCTGTGCATTAAAAGCCGACATCAATCCAGATACTTTTACGGAGTCTCCAATGGCAATCCCATTGGCAAAAGCAGAATTAAAAACCGCAATTCCTGCCGTTCCATCTTGGATGTAAGCGGTTGAGCCAAATTGATTTGTGGCAGTTACTCTTCCTGCAACTGTTACAGCTATTCCCGCTTTGATTTTTCGGGCATCTGCAATAGTAGATGTAATTGTTTGTGCCTCTGTTTGAAAATAAATTCCCCAAAAAGAGAATAATGTAAGGAAAGATATTTTTTTCATGAAGTAATTTAATCAGTTTGTTTATTATGTATATCCAATATACTCTGATTGTTTGAACTTTTAAAATAATTGATAAAAAACTTGGTTGTATATTTTTCATTTATTTACTTTGTATCACAAAGTAATTTGAATAATATGAAACAACATCTTCAAGATCTCACAGAAATACGTTCGATGATGGAACGTTCCTCTCGATTTATCTCCTTGAGTGGATTGTCGGGAATATCCGCCGGGGTTTTTGCACTTATTGGTGCTTATGTGGCTTACTTGCGTATTCTTGAAGATAGCACGGGCGAATATCTGAACCTCTTAGAAAATGCTCCGCTCTTACGTTTCATCGTGATAGATGGTATTATCGTTTTAACGTTTTCGCTCATTTTTGCCTTTTATTTCACCGCTCGACAAACTCGTAAGAAAGGTTTAAAATTGTGGGATAATACTTCAAAACGCTTATTTGTCAATTTGGCAGTTCCCTTAGTAGCAGGTGGTTTTTTCTGTTTGATTTTATTACAACAGGCTCCTCATTTGATTGATTGTGCAACCTTAGTTTTCTACGGTTTAGCCTTAGTAAACGCCTCAAAATACACCTTAGAGGATGTTCGATATTTGGGTTACATAGAAATCGCCCTCGGACTTGCCTGTGGAATGATGAATGAATGGAGAATCGGGCTTTTGTTTTGGGCGATTGGTTTTGGGGTTTTGCATATTGTGTATGGAGTGGTGATGTATCGGAAGTATGAAGTAGTCCAGAATTCAGAAATAGCCCCCTAACCCCCGATGGGGGGAATTGTCCTACGAAGAAGGAAAATACAATAAATAGATGAAAATAATTGCTGTCTAAACTCCCCCATCGGGGGCTGAGGGGCTTTTCTTATGAAAAATATAATTGCTGATATAAACAAATCATTCGAGAATCGTGTACGGTTGGGCATTATGTCTATCCTCATGGTGAACGATTGGGTTGATTTTGGCGACTTAAAAGATACCCTTGATTTGACCGATGGCAATTTAGCATCACACATCACGGCTTTGGAAAAAGAGAAATATATTCAAGTAAGAAAGGCCTTTATTGGCAAACGCCCGAATACCTCTTTCCAAGCAACATCCGAAGGAAAACAGGCTTTTCAAGAGCATTTGAATGCTTTGGAGGCTTTGATTAGAGGAATTTAATTGAGTCTTATCATTAAGGCTTTTTTTAGAATACTTAACTTTGTAATTCAAAGTAATTTGTAAAATATAAATCATTTTAAAGTCCAAACCCCAAATAAAATCATGGAACAAACTGAAAAACTAACTTTTTTTGATCGCTTTAATAATTGGGTTAAAAGTTCGGTAATGCTCAAACTCATCACTATCGGAATCTTGATTTTATTGCTCATGATTCCCGCTTCGATGCTGCAAAGTTTGGTTAATGAAAGGCAATCAACCAGAGACGTTGCGGTGGAAGAAATTACCTCAAAATGGGGTAGTAATCAGACCATTGGCGGGGCGGTTATCACCATTCCATATACTGTAATTCAAGAAGATGAGAAGGGTAAAAAATCCACTGTGATTGAATACGCTCACTTTTTACCTGAAAACTTAAATATCATAGGCACGCTAACCCCTGAAAAAAGACAGAGAGGTATTTACGTAGTTATGCTCTATAATGCACAACTCCAAATGAAAGGTTTTTTCAAAAAACCGAATACAGATTTACTGAAAATTCCCAAAGAAAGATTCATGTTTTCGGAGGCTTTTATCTCCGTTGGTTTAACCGATATGAAGGGAATAAAAGAGGCTATTCGTCTGAAAATCAATGGAAAAGATTTGGAATTAAATCCTGGCATTGAGTCAAATGATTTGTTTGTTTCGGGCGTGAGTTCTCCTATTAATCTGGAAGATGAAACTATCAATTTTGAGGCACAAATAAACTTAAATGGAAGTAAAAGTATCGACTTTTTGCCCTTTGGTAAATCCACAAAAGTAACCATTGAATCATCATGGGGAACGCCAAGTTTTGTGGGTGCGTCTTTGCCCGATGAACGCCAAGTTTCTGATAACGGATTTAAAGCGGTTTGGAATGAACTGCATCTCAACCGAAACTATCCACAGCAAGGAACGGGTAGTTTTATAAAGGCTTTTGCAAGCAATGATACAGAAACTTTTGATGAACAATCCAGAACAACGATTGCTTACGCAGCGGGGACAGAAGTTGCCATAAATAAAGGTGATCTTGAGAGTTCTTTTGGTGTAAAATTACTTTTGCCCGTGGATGAATATCAAAAAACGATGCGTTCGACAAAGTATAATTTGATGTTTATTGTCATCACTTTCATTGCGTTTTTCTTCGTAGAAATACTGAATCGAAAACGTTTGCACCCAATTCAATACCTTTTAGTAGGGTTTGCTATTTGTCTTTTTTATGTGCTTTTATTAGCAATTTCAGAACATCTTCCTTTCAGCTGGGCCTATTTAATAGGTTGCATAGCGATTCTAACTTTAATAATTTTCTACACCCAGAGTGTTTTTAAAAATATTCGTATTACTCTGGTATTCAATGGAATACTGTCTTTGCTTTACGGATTTTTCTATTCATTATTACAGTTAGAGGATTATTCTTTATTACTTGGCAGTATTGGTTTGCTTATCATATTGGCAGTTGTGATGTATTTAACAAGAAATATTGATTGGTATCGTGCCTACGGAAACAATTCTGAAATAAATAGTGACAAAAAAATATAGCTTACTTAGATAAAACCCTACCAAGCGTTTTGATGCTTGATAGGGTGACAAAATACATTGAACGTAAAAATTAAAAAAAATGAAAATCTTAAATATCCCAATCAATCGTTTCAGAGTTCTATTCACTTTGGGCTTGATGTCGGCTTCTGCCGTTGGTCTTTTTATTCTCAAATCTGTCCTTACGCACAATTTGGCATTGTGGGGTATAAATTGGAATTTATTTTTGGCTTGGATTCCAATTTTTATTGTCTTGTGGCTTGAAAATAAAGTCAAAATCAATGCTTTGCAGAAATGGGAAGTGCTGACTGCCAGTTTGATGTGGTTATTATTCTTTCCTAATTCGCCCTACATTATTACAGATTTGGTTCATCTGCAATCACTTTCGGGAAATACTTATTGGCATTATCAAATCATGATTTTCATGTATGCCTTCGTAAGTTTAGCGTGCGGTTTGCTATCTCTTTATTGGATTCAGAAGGTCTGGACAAAGGTTTTTTCTTTGAATTGGAGCAATTTTTTCACCTTCGGGTCAATTACACTTTCGGGTTATGGCATCTTTTTGGGAAGAGTAGAACGCTGGAATTCTTGGGATTTTTTCGTTCACCCATTTAGTCTTTTGAAATTCATGTTTCACTCCATTAAAAACCCAACGGCAATTCTAATGACCTTTGAATTTTCGCTTTTCATTGGCTTGGCTTATTGGATGTTTTATAGTTTGATTCATTTGAGGGAGGAGTGAGTGGTTATTGTGTTTGAAAAGAGCCTCTTTAAAAATATAAAACTTTCGAGAAGGTTGTTCACCATATAATATATTTGCATAAATTTGAGAATTACAAGGCAAAATATTAATGGCAAAAGATAAAATTCACGATTTGGTTAAGCAAGTTTTAATAAATGACGGTTGGACAATAACTCACGACCCATATATTATTGAAACAAAAGATGTTGAATATGAGGTAGATTTAGCGGCAGAAAAGATTTTAGCGGCTGAAAAAGAGGGTAAAAAAATTGCGGTTGAAGTCAAAAGTTTTATTGCAACTTCATTTGTTTATGAATTTCACAGAATTTTAGGACAGATGTTAAATTATGCTCTTGGTATTGAGGATTTTGAACCTGAAAGAATGTTGTTTTTAGCTGTACCTCAAAGAATACATAAAGAATATTTTTCCTTATCTTTCGTTCAAAAGGCAGTTAAACGCTTTAAAATCAAACTTTTAATTTTTGATGATGAAACTCAAAATATAATCAAATGGAAGATAAAATAGCAAAATATCAAAAAATTTTAATTGAATTTTTAACGACGCAAGCATCTTACCGAATTGCAAACGCTCAGTTAGAAAATCAGTTAATTATTGACAAAGAAAATCATCATTATCAACTACTCCGAGTGGGTTTTCGAGATGGTCGCTTTGTTCATGCTTGCCCTTTCCACTTTGATATTAAAAAGGGGAAAATATGGATTCAACAAAATAGAACTGACATTGAAGTTGGCGAAGTTTTCCAAGAAATGGGTGTTCCTGCATCAGATATTGTCATTGGTTTTCTTTCTGAAAAATATAGAGCTATGTCAGAATATGCAGTTTCTTAATATAAATGATTAAACCAGACAAGTTCATAAAAAGCGTCCCGCACGCATTCAGAGGTATAATTTCCTTAATCAAAAACGATAATAATTTCCGTATTCATTTATTGGCAGTTGTTGTGGTAATAATTACGGGAATGTGGATAGAATTTACAGAAGCCGAATGGTTAGCGGTAATCATCACAATGGGCGGAGTTTTGGCACTCGAAGCGGTTAATACGGCCATCGAAACTGTCGTAGATTTAGTTTCGCCAGAATATCATGATTTGGCAAAAAAGACGAAGGACGTTGCCGCAGGGGCAGTTTTATTGTTTGTATTTGCCGCTTTGGGTGTGGCAAGTGTGATAATTTGGCATCATTTTATGTAGATTAATTGATTAGAATCAGGATGAAAGTATTTGTGGATTTACAAGATTTGAGTAATTATCTTATAAAACCGCAAATCTTGTAAATCCTGATTCTAATTTTTTTTGTATCTTCGTAAAAAAACAGATTCAATCGCAACGAAAGTTGATAAAAATATAATTTCCAATGAAAGAATACGGAACAAACGTCCAGAAATTAGTGGCTCATATTCTATCGGTTCAAGATAGAAATACGAGAACAAAATACGCCTATCTGATGGTTGAATTGATGCGTCAAGTTCACCCAAATATGCGTGATAGTCAAGATTATTCCAACAAACTTTGGGATGATTTGTATATCCTGTCAGACTTTAAATTAGACGTTGATAGTCCCTTTCCTCCACCATCGCCAGAGTCGGTTGGGAAACTTCCAAAAACGGTTCCTTACAATACCCACAACTTGAAATATCGTTATTATGGACGAAATGTTGAGTTGTTGATTGCCCGTGCCATTTCTGAGCAAGATGATAATGAAAAACGTATCCTCGTGGCTCACATCGCTCGTTTGATGAAAACTTTCTATCAAAATTGGAATCGTGAAGTGGTTGATGATGAGGTGATCTGGGGACATATTATTGAAATGTCGGAAGGACTTTTGAGAAGTATCGTACAAGCCATTTCGGGCAATTCATCATTAGGAAATCTACGAAACAACAATACCAGCAACAACCGCCCAAGCTCAACGGGTGATTTCAAAGTTGCTGACACTCGCAGATCCGATGGAAGAAGCGATAGTCGTAGTAACAATAGCGGAAATCGTCAAAGTTTTGGAGGAAGAAATGATGGTGGCGGAAGAAATAATAATGATAACCGAGGAGGAAGGACAGATAATAATCGGAGTAACAACTCTGGAGGTGCCAGAAACGATAACGGTGGAAGAGGCGACAATCGAGGAAACAACAATGGCGGTAGAAATAATAACGACAATAGAGGTCGCAGATAGAGTTCAATCATAAGGCTTAAAAAAGATACGAAATACTTGATTAACGATTAATAATTAGCAATTTCAAAATTCCTAATTATTAATCGTTAATTCTTAATTAGAAAAAATGGCATCATTTAAAGTAACTGGCGGTCGCCAAATGAAGGGGGAAATCATCCCACAAGGAGCAAAAAACGAAGCACTCCAAATCTTATGTGCGGTAGTTTTAACCAAAGAACCCGTAACAATCCACAACATTCCGAACATTCGTGACGTAAACCAATTAATTGACCTTTTGGGCGATATGGGCGTTATTTGTACACGGATGGCTGTTTCTTCGATTAAATTTGATGCCTCAAACGTCAATTTAGACTACTTAAATTCAGAAACTTATAAGAAAAAAGCTGCCGCCCTTCGTGGTTCAGTAATGCTTTTAGGACCTACGTTGGCTCGTTTTAAAAAAGGTAGAATACCCTCACCAGGTGGAGATAAAATTGGTCGTCGAAGATTAGATACGCACTTTTTAGGTTTTATGAAATTGGGGGCTAAGTTCAATTATTCACCCGAAGAAGGAGGAATTTATGAAGTTGATGCCTCACAGTTGCACGGAGCGTATATGTTGTTGGACGAAGCGTCTGTAACTGGAACGGCAAATATTGTGATGGCTGCCGTTTTGGCGGAAGGAATTACCACAATTTATAATGCTGCTTGCGAACCATACCTTCAACAATTATGCAAAATGTTGAACCGAATGGGAGCTAAAATCACTGGCGTCGGTTCAAATTTATTGACGATTGAAGGCGTTTCTGAACTTTTTGGAACGGAACATACGATGTTGCCCGATATGATTGAAATTGGTTCATTCATCGGAATGGCGGCAATGACTCAATCTGAAATTACGATAAAAAATTGCTCTGTGGCTGATTTGGGCATTATTCCACAGACTTTTCAGAAATTAGGAATCAAATTAGAAATCAGAGGAGACGATATCTATGTGCCAGCTCAAGACCGTTATGAACTCGAAACTTTCATTGATGGTTCGATGCTCACGGTTTCTGATTCTCCTTGGCCCGGCTTCACGCCTGATTTGTTGAGTATCGTTTTAGTAACAGCCATTCAAGCAAAAGGAACGGTTTTGATTCATCAAAAAATGTTTGAAAGTCGTTTGTTTTTTGTGGATAAATTGATTGAAATGGGTGCTCAAATTATTCTTTGTGATCCACACCGTGCCACCGTAGTAGGTTTAAATCGTGAGCAACAATTAAGAGGAATTCGTATGACATCCCCCGATATTCGTGCGGGTGTATCCTTGTTAATTGCTGCTTTGGGAGCAAAAGGAACTTCAATTATCGAGAATATTGAGCAAATAGACAGAGGTTATCAGAACATTGATACTCGTCTGAATGCGATTGGGGCGGAGATAATTCGGCTGTAAACTTGATGTGCAATTTTAGTTTCATGTTTTGTATAGAAATGTCTGTCAAATGTATTGGCAGACATTTTTTATGGCTATTACTGATGGTGGTCTTGTGTGTTGTGATTGGCATACTTACATTAACTCAATTAAAAAAATAAAGGGGCAAGTTTGAAAAAATTATAGAATCTAAACATATCTTAGGGATGGCAATTCTATGAGCACCAGCTGAAGACAATTTTAAAATATTCTGTAAACATCTGACTTTTAAATTTAGGAATCACCTTAATGATTAGTTTTTTATGTTGTAATTAATTTTTTTTACGGCATTTTCAGCAGTTTGGTAACTTTATTATTAGTCAGTTGGTTTTAAAAGATAAAGATTCTCTAATTAAATCGCTATTTGACCATAAATTAACAAATTTTACAACTTACGAAGTACAATTATTATGATTGAATCCCTCTTTAAACTCGACTTCACTCAACCCACAATTTTTTTGACGTTGTGTTTAGTCATGTTCATTTTAATCACCTCACGATACTTTGTTTTAGGTGGAATTTTTCACGTTTATTTTTACATTTGGAGACGAAAAGAATGGGAAAATCGGAAGATTAATAAAAAAGAATATCCTAAAAATCAGTTTAAAAAAGAAGTATTTTGGTCAATGATTACGGCTGTTATT
The DNA here is from genome assembly GCA_043769985.1 of Arcicella sp. Lineage (GTDB taxonomy): Bacteria > Bacteroidota > Bacteroidia > Cytophagales > Spirosomataceae > Arcicella. Next base: position 9,559 of record JAYVIV010000299.1, on the reverse strand, counting down.
TTTTCAGTTATTGGGGCGTTTACAGCTTTGGCTTGGCAACGTGGTTACACTGCTATCTACTTGAAAATCAATGACTTCCCGCTTTGGTGGTTTCCTTTAAGCATCGTTGTCGCTATGTTTATTCATGAAACTTATTATTATTGGTTGCACCGTTTGATGCACCATCCTATGATTTATAAACAAGTCCATCAAGTTCATCATGACAGTAAAATCACGTCCGCTTGGACAGCCTTTTCTTTTCACCCAATTGAAGGATTTTTAGAGTCATTAATTATGCCTGCCATTATCATGATTGTTCCGATGCACCTTTATGCCATCATTTTTCATTTGTCAATCATGACGATAACAGCCGCGGTTAATCACCTTGATATAGAAATTTATCCACGAAATATGTTTGGGAACTTATTAGGAAAACACGTAATCGGAGCAACGCATCATAGTCACCATCATAAATTTTATCGTTATAACTTTGGTCTATATTTTACTTTTTGGGATAAATGGAGTAAGACTGAAAGTCCGAATTTCGTAAAGGATTTTGAAAGTCGAGGAGTAAGGGAATAACGAAAAAACGCAGAAACTAAAAAAGGGAGGAATAGAACTTATTAAGTTTCCATTCCTCCCTTCTTTCATTTTTCTTTTCCTCCTCTACCGAAGATCATTGACTTCAACACCAGGAAATTTAGTTTTATCGAAAACAAAATAATTATCATCAACCGCAACATTTGGGGTAAATTTATTCACCTTAAACGTCTGGCGTTTTCCATTTTTGTCAGTAATCACCCAGCTTTTTACAGACTTATCTTTTTTGTTTAATTTGATTTTAACTTTTGAAACTTGTGTTCCCTTTTTCTCGGGAGACATTTCAATGACTTCGTAAGATTCTCCACCTTCTTTTACTTCTTGAACAAAAACGTAATGAAAACCTTTCTTATCAAATGTATAAACTTTCGCAGGATTTAAGTCAGATTCTGAAGGTTCATAGTCAGAAATATTCACTTCGTTGGTTTCTTTAATATAGGTTGAAACTTCTTTGCCATTATTATAAATTTCTTGCCCGCCCGTTTTCAGGCGATATTTCGTTCCTTTAACCGTAATATTTCCTTGTAAGGTTTGAGCAGAACCATCAGAGCCATACGAAAAAGAAGCCCCAAAAGTTTTCATAGATTTGTACTTTTTCTGCATAGCGTCAATAATCGCTCCTGCTTTAGAATCTTGTGAATATGCCCCAAAAACACTAACTGAGAGACAAAAAGTAATAAAAAAATTTTTATTTTTCATTTTATTATGGAATGTATAATTGTACTTTTTTAATTAGACAAAGTTAATGAGAAATGGTTTGATTTGTCGCTTATAAAACATTAAATACATTAAAAAGTTCAAATTGGCACGAAACATGAATATTAAGTTTTATTAAATACATATCTTTGTAAATGGGTGTTAGGGGTTGGGTGATTGGGATTAATATTGCTACGAAATAGTTTGCGATATTAGAATCTTTTATCTAACGTTTTTTCAATACCACTGAATGTTTCATTTGGTTTAAGTTCTATTTTTTAGTTGATTTTTTGCTAAAACTTTAAAACTAAAAACCCAAAACCTAATAATTTCCTTATGCAATTTTCTTTTAAAAAAATCCTACCACATTTATACGCCATTATCTTCTTTTTAGTATTGGCTGGAATTTACGCTTCGCCAGCATTGCAAGGCAAAAAACTTTCACAACATGACATAACCATGTCCTTAGCTGGGTCTCACGAATCTACTGAATTTACCAAACAAACTGGGGAAATTGCTTGGTGGACGAACTCTATGTTTGGTGGAATGCCCGCTTTTATGATTCACGGAAAATACCCAAACAGTATTGGCTCAATCATTGGGGGTAATTTTATGGGTTTATTGCCAACACCTATAAACATGCTCTTTTTGATGATGTTGGGAATGTATATTTTGTTGAGAGTTCTTCGTGCAAACGTCTGGCAAGCAATTTTGGGAGCTGTCGGTTTTGCCTTTTGTTCTTGGAATATGGTCATTATTCCAGCAGGACATACTTCAAAAGTGATTGCCTTGGCTTACGCACCAATGCTTGCCGCTGGAGCAATTCTTTGTTTTAGAGGTAAATATTTATTGGGAGCCGCTCTTACTGCTCTATTTATGAGCCTTGAATTATACGCTAATCACGTTCAAATAACTTATTATTTGGGATTGTTCTTAGCAGGATATGTAATCGTCCAAATTATCGAACATATAAAATCTGGACAAATTAAACCTTTAGTTTTCGCTCTTTTAGCCTTCGGTGGAGGAGCTTTAATTGGTTTAGGAAATCACACAATGAGGCTTTGGAGTAATGCAGTTTATTCGGGAGAAACCATAAGAGGAAAATCAGAATTAACATCCAATAAGCAGTCCAATGGAGGTTTAGACCGTGATTATGCCTATAACTGGAGTTATGGAATTGCTGAAACTGGAACGCTTTTGATTCCAAATTTTTATGGAGGAGCATCTGGTGGAAGTTTGGGCGGGAAGAAATCTGAAACCTTGAAAGCAATGGTGAATGCAGGAATTCCAGAAGAAAGTGCTTTAGGTTTTGTGGAACGTGGACCAGCTTATTGGGGCGATCAACCTGGCGTGGGCGGACCCGATTATGCAGGAGCAATAATTATGTTCTTATTTGTTTTGGGTGCATTTATCGTGAAAACCAATACGAAATGGTGGCTCGTGATTTCTGCAATACTTTTTACGATGTTAGCATGGGGAAAAAACTTTCCGATACTTAATTACCCAGTATTCGATTATTTCCCAATGTTTAATAAATTCAGAGCCGTCACGATGATTTTGTCATTAACGCAATTGGCAATCGTGACCTTAGCAATTTTGGCATTGAAGGAAATTAGTGATAGAAAGCCTACGTTCAATGAACTCAAAAAGCCTTTTATTTATGCCCTTTCATTAACCGCTGGTTTTGCATTAATTTTTGCCTTACTTCCAAGTGCTTTTGTTGATTTCAAATCTGCCAATGATGCAACGATGCAAATCACGCAAGATAAAGCTATTGATGCACAGATTATTGCTGCCATTGCCAATGACCGAGAATCTTTGATGCGTTCGGATGCTTTTAGATCATTAATATTGATTTTATTGACTGCAGGTTTACTTTGGGCTTGGGTTTCAAACAAAATTAAAGACATCGTTTTTTACCCAATAGTTATTTTATTGGTTGTTTTTGATATGTTTGGGGTTGATAAAAGATACTTCAATAACGATAACTTTGTTTCAAAATCTGATGCAGAGGCAGTTTTTGCTCCAACGCCACTTGACGAACAGATTTTACAAGACAAATCAATTTATAGAGTTTATGATGGCGTAAGTACGCAGGGAATTACCAACGATGCAACGGCTTCTTATTTTCATAAATCTTTGGGAGGTTATCATGGAGCAAAACTTCGGAGGTACAATGAAGTGATTGAAAATCAATTTTCAAAAGGAAATATGGCGGTTTTTGATATGTTGAATACCAAATATTTCATGCAAGCACCCCAACAGCAAGGAGGGCAACCAAGTGTTCAGCAGAATCCAAATGCCGCAGGAAACGCCTGGTTTGTGAAGGAATTTAAAATCGTAAAAAATGCTGATGAAGAAATGAAAGCCTTGGATAAATTCAATCCAAAACAAACGGCATTTATTGATGAGCGTTTTGCTGATCAAGTAAATAGCCTGAAAATTTCATTTGATAGTACAGCAAATTCAATCAAATTGACCGATTATAAACTTAATTTGATGACTTATGAAAGCATCGCAAAGACGGAGCAATTAGCCATTTTTTCAGAAATTTATTATCGTGGGAATTTAGATTGGAAAGCATACGTGGACGGTGTATATAAACCACACCTACGAGCAAATTATATCCTCAGAGGTATGGTCATACCCGCAGGGAAGCACAAAATCGAATTCAAATTTATGCCAGAAACGGTAGAAAAAGGAAATACTGTTGATTTAATTGCTTCGATTTTGATGGTTGGGCTGTTAGGATTGGCGATTTTTTCTGAGGTCAAAAAATCAAAGCAATGAGAACATACAATATTCCAAAACTGGAAAGAATTATAAAACATTATAAATTGAAGAGCAAAAAACAGACTGACGGTTTAGTCTTGTTTTGCATGGCTCAAAAAACGTTGAAAGAAGCAATTGAAGTGGCAGCAAATTCGGTTGATGAAAATAATAAAGTTCATTTTCATCAAAGGAGAGTTGAAAAACAAGAGCTTAATAGTTTTTCGGAGAGATTAAGTTTACGAGAAGGAGACATAAATGCTTCCTTACATTTTGACGATATTTATGAGATAATTAATTCAGAGAAAAATGAATACATTACAGAATTGACAGTGTATGACGTAGCTCAACGAATTGGTGTATTCAAAAATATTCATTCCGATAAAATTTATTTACAGAGCGGCACAAGAGTGGGAGCCGAAAATTTGTTAGGAAGGTTAGGGAATGTCCAATTCATTAATCGTGAAGATTTACCAAGTCCATTTCAAAATCCAGATTTTACGTTGACTGATATCGAAGATATGCTCTTTCAGTACAAAGATGAATTTGAATATTGTGTAAAATAATATTTTCCTTCAAAACCTATGCTCCCTGTGCAAAATATGTGGTTGCAAAAAAGAAAACCCGTCAATATAATTGACGGGTTTTAACTAAATACCTAACCACTATTTAATATTTTTAGTTTGAGATTTGCTCAAACATCTACCAAATATATAAATTATAATGATACATGTCAAGTGAATTATAATATTATAACACGTTCTTAACATTAGTGAATTCCAATCCCCAAGCATCAGAAACGCCTTGATAGACTATTTTTCCTTCAATAATATTTAAACCCTTTGCTAATTCTTCGTTATCCTGACAGGCTTTCTTCCATCCTTTGTTTGCCAACTGAATTGCATAAGGCAGTGTTGCATTTGTGAGTGCTAAAGTTGAGGTGTATGGAACTGCACCTGGCATATTTGCTACACAATAATGCACAATTCCATCAATTTCAAAAGTAGGATTTTCGTGTGTTGTTGGCGTACAAGTTTCAATACAACCACCTTGATCAACTGCCACATCAACCACAACAGTTCCTGGACGCATATCTTTCAACATGGCTCTTGTTATTAAGTGTGGTGCTTTAGCTCCTGGAATTAAAACAGCCCCTACAATCAAATCAGACACTTTTATAGCTTCACGGATATTATATTCGTTTGACATAACTGTATCAACATTGGCTGGCATAACATCCTCCAAATAACGAAGTCTTGGTAAACTTACGTCCATAATTGTTACGTTTGCACCCAAACCCGCTGCCATTTTTGCCGCTTGTGTTCCCACGATTCCACCGCCTAAAACCAATACGTTTGCAGGTTTTACCCCAGCAACACCGCCCAACAAAATACCTCTACCTCCCATAGGTTTTTCCAAATATTTTGCACCTTCTTGAATTGCCATTCTTCCTGCCACTTCTGACATTGGGACTAATAAAGGCAAACTTCTGTCTGTTTTTTCAACAGTTTCATACGCCAAACAAATGGCTTTTTTTGCAATCATTGCATGGGTTAACTCCTCTGAAGAGGCAAAATGAAAATAGGTAAACAGTAATTGATTTTCTTTAATTAATGGATATTCAGAAGAAATCGGCTCTTTCACTTTGCAAATCATCTCTGCAATGGCATAAGTTTCTTCAATATTTGGGAGAATTGTCGCCCCAGCTTTCACATACTCTTCATCAGAAAATCCGCTACCAACGCCTGCTTGCGTTTGGATATAAATTGAGTGGCCATTTTTTTTAAATTCGGCAACACCTGCGGGCGTAACAGCCACACGATTTTCATTGTTCTTAATCTCTTTTGGAACACCAATTATCATAACTTTGGTTTTTATGATTTATAAGGTTGAAGTTTACTCCAACCCCCAAATCTTGTTTATTAATGAACTGAGTCACAAAGTTAAGAAAACAGGAAATAGTTTTGCGAATATTAGAATAATAAGAAAATGATAAATTATTATCTTATATTTGAAGAAAAATATTCTGATTATTTAATCAATTCTAATTCTCAAAAGTAAATTTTTCTTATGACACTCGACCATAATGATATTCGGATATTACAATTACTTCAAGAAAATGCCCAATTAACCTTGAAAGAGATTTCTCAAAAAATCAATCTTTCAATGACTCCAACGCACGATCGAATTAAGCGATTGGAAAATGAAGGAGTAATTGAAAAGTATGTGACAATTCTAAACAAAAAAATGCTTGGGAATCCAATGACAGTTTATTGTAATATCTCTTTGGATAAACAGCAAAAAAATAATTTTGAAGAATTTGAGAAGGCAATTAAGGAATTTCCAGAGGTAATGGAGTGTAGCGTTATTTCTGGAAACTATGATTATTTATTGAAAGTAATTGTTAAAAATATGGAAGCATATAATGAGTTTTATCAAAAGAAATTGTCTGATTTACAGAGTGTTGCACATATTAGTAGCTCTTTTGTGATGTCTGAGGTTAAGAATACTACGGTACTTCCAATTGCCCCCTAACCCCCGAAGGGGGAATTGGAACTTAGAAGAAAATTGTCGAACAGTTCCCCCTTCGGGGGTTAGGGGGCTATTACCCTACCATGCGTAGCCTTCATAATAATCCCTAATAGTGGCTTTATTGCTTTCATCGTACTCAAAGCAATTTCGGAAACCACTTCATTTCCAAACAATTTTTGGACATTTCTGCCAATCCATAGGCGTTTTTCAAAGTGTTTTTTCCATTCTTTTTGGTAAGATTTTTCTACTAAATTTCTGTCCTCAAAATTTTGTAAAATGCTGTCAGACAATAACTTAGCTCCATGTATTGCCATTGCCATTCCATTTCCACACAGAGGCGTAATCAATCCAGCAGAATCACCTGCCATTAAGACATGATTTTCTAAGGTTGTTTTTGGAGAAAAGGAAATTTCATTGATGACTTCGGGTTTATCATACAAGAATTCTGATTCAGCAAATATTTTCTGTAAATGTGGATTTTTCCAGAGAATATTTCTTTCCATTTCTATAATATTTCCGTATTTTTTTAGGTTGTCACGGGTAGTTAAATAACAAAGACAGTATTTATCATCTTCAATTGCCGAGATACCACAGTACCCATCTTTGAAATTATGTAACGCAATTAAATCTTTCGGAAAGTCGGTTTTGATGTGATACTTTACGCCGATATAAGGACTTCGTTTATTGAAAAAATCTCTTTGTAAAGTAGCATCTAATTTTGTTCGTTTCCCGTAAGTTCCAATCACATATTTGCTTTCAAAAGTATCAAATGAGGTTTTTATTGTAAATTTATCATCTTGAAAATTAACACTTTCAACCGTATTTTCCAATAAAAACTCCACGCCTTTCGACTTTGCTAAGTGATATAACTCTTCATCAATTTTATAACGACTAATGCCAAATCCTCCCAAATCTAAATCAGTTTCTAATATTCTTCCAGAAGGGGAGGTGAATTGAAATTTTGAGATTTCCTTGACTCCTAATTTATTAAAATTCAAGCCAATTGATTCTAAGAACGGACGAGTTTCATTAGAAATATATTCTCCACAAACTCGATGAAACGGATATTTTTTCTTTTCAATAACTATGACCTTCTTCCCCGCTTTTGACAACTGAATACTACTGACTAATCCAGCCAAGCCTCCACCAATAATGATAATATCATACATAATTTATATATTTAATAAAAATAGTTAAATTTTAAACCCAAACCGCAGTGGAATCACAAACTAACCTCCGTAAATCATGGTATATTGTCGGAATTCTGACATTAGCCTACGTTTCTTCATTTATCGACCGTCAAATTTTGTCACTTCTGGTTGAACCTATCAAAAGGGATTTGCAGATTTCTGATACGCAAATTAGTCTTTTAATGGGACTTTCGTTCGGAATTTTTTATACACTTTTGGGTATTCCGATTGCTCGTTTGGCAGATTTAAAAAGTCGGAAGCATATTGTTGCTTGGGGTATAGGTTTGTGGTCAATCATGACGGCAATCTGTGGAACGGTTGGTAATTTTACGCAACTATTTTTTGCTCGTATGGGTGTTGGCGTAGGTGAAGCTGCCCTTTCTCCCGCCGCCTATTCCATGATTGCAGATCTTTTTCCAAAAAGTAAACTGGCTATGGCGAATAGTGTTTACAATATGGGGATTTTCATCGGTTCGGGATTGGCGTTTTTGATTGGTGGGTTGGTCGTCAATATAGTAAAAGTAGAAGAGATTTGGTATATTCCCATTGTTGGGGAAGTTTTTCCGTGGCAAATGGTTTTTTTCTTCGTGGGTTTACCAGGATTGCTCATCGTATTTCTGATTTCCAGAATCAAAGAACCTGTACGTCAAGGAGTTGAGGATGATAAAGCTTCTTTACAGCAGACTTGGCAATTCATCTTAAAAAATGGTAAAATGTATTTCAACATTAACCTTGGACTTGGGTTTATTACGCTCGTAAATTATGCAAACTCTGCCTGGATTCCTTCATTTTTTGTGAGAACTTATGGTTGGACTTCTTCAAAAGCGGGAATGGTTTTTGGGATTGCTGTGATTGTCTTTGGGACGTTGGGTTTGTGGTTTGGGGGTAAATTAGCGGATAATTTAACCAACAAAGGTTATAAAGATGGGCGAGTACGAGCTTGTGTATATCTAATTGGTGCTTTTTTGTGCTTATGCTGGTTTTTCCCAATTATGCCCACGGGAGAGTTAGCGGCTTGGTCAATTATTCCAGTAGCTTTTTTCTCCTCCTCACCTTTTGGGGCGGGTACAGCCGCCATTGCAGGAGTGACCCCAAATAGAATGCGAGCAATGGCTTCTGCCCTTTACTTGTTCATCGTCAACCTTATTGGATTAGTTTTTGGACCATTATCAGTGGCTTTATTGACCGATAAATATTTTCATGACACCAACATGATTCGTTATTCAATCCTAATCGTAATGGTGGTTGGGTCGTTTTTAAGTTTAGTTTTTATGTATTTATCTATGAAACCATACCGCAAAATGATTGAATCTGAGTAATTTTGAAATAAAAACATGAATTCAACAATGGTATATCATTTAGTTCAACCAGAATGGTGGGAAACTTTTGCTAACAAAGATTATTACGAATCTGAGACGCTATCGGAGGAAAAATTTATCCATTTATCAACTTTTGAGCAGATAAATGGCACCTTGTCAAATTATTTTAAGGGTCTAAATCGCCTATTTTTGCTTCATATTGATGCTTCAAAATTAACATCAAATCTTGTTTTTGAAGATTTATTTGAAACTGGAATCACTTTTCCACACTTGTATGGACGTTTGAATAAAGATGCGGTTGTGGAGGTTCAGGAATTGCTGATGGATGCGTATGGGGTTTTGAAGGTTTAAGTTTAAGTGTTGGCTTTTCGAACGTAAGTACCTGTACGTAATTAGTTTCAACGAAACCTATAAGGTTTTAAAAACCTTATAGGTTTGATTATCAGAATTTTACGAATAAATACTGCACTTTTA
>JAYVIV010000298.1:0-10786 GCA_043769985.1 Arcicella sp. | reverse complement strand
TCCAGTCTTGATGGGGCATTCGATGGGAGGGAAGACCGTCATGCAGTTTGCGATGAATTATCCCAATCGTTTTTCAAAAATGATTGTGGTTGATATTGCTCCAAAGTTTTATCCAGTCCATCACACCATGATTTTGCAAGGCTTGATTTCGATTGACTTGAAAACGTTGAAAAGTAGAACCGAAGCCAATGAATTATTAAAACGTTTTGAAGAAAATGAAGGTGTTCGTCAATTTTTATTGAAAAATCTTTGGCGTAACCCAGAAAAAAATAATGAATTTGATTGGCGATTGAATGTGCCAGTAATTGCCAAAAATATTGATTTAATAGGTTTTGAATTGTCCAATGAAAAACCTGTAAAAAAACCAGTTTTGTTTATCAGAGGCTCAGAATCTCATTATATTCAACCTGAAGATGAACGCAAAATTTGGGAGTTATTTCCTGATTATGAACTAATTACAATTGAGAATGCAGGGCATTGGGTGCAGGCGGATAAACCAACAGCGTTTTTGAGCGTAATAAGGACAGCCTTGTCCGTAGTGTAAAATAAAAAACTTTAACTACGGACAAGGCTGTCCGTATTACAAATTTATGCTATATTTAATACCAACCATATTGGCTCCTGAAACAGCAGAGTCGGTTTTAAGTCCTCAAATTAAGGAGGTAATTAAAACTACCGATTATTATTTTGTGGAAAATATTCGCACCGCTCGACGATTTATCAGCGAATTGAAAGTAGGAAAAGTAATTGACGAACTCACTTTTTTTGAAGTGGATAAAGACACGAACGTTGATCAAGTTCGTAAATACTTCAAACAAATACCTCAAAATCAAAACATTGGCGTAATTTCCGAAGCGGGTTGTCCCGGCGTTGCTGACCCTGGGGCAGTGGCGGTCAAGGTGGCTCATCAATTAGGTATGAAAGTCGTTCCTTTGGTTGGTCCTTCTTCCATTCTTTTGGCTTTAATGAGTTCGGGTTTTTCGGGACAATCGTTTGTATTTCATGGCTATTTACCGATTGATAAAGCTGAGAGGGCAAAAAAGATAAAATCCTTAGAAACTGAGTCCAGAAAGCAACAGACCCAGATTTTTATGGAAACGCCTTTTCGCAATGATTCATTTTTAGAGGATTTGCTAAATACTTGTCAGTCCGATACTTTGCTTTGTATTGCCAGTAATATAACTGCTCCTGATGAGTTTATTCAGACAAAAACCGTCAATCAATGGAAAGCAAAAAAGCCAAGTTTACATAAAAAACCAACGATATTTTTGATTGGGTAACAGCCCCCTAACCCCCGATGGGGGAACTTTCGACGAAGATTTGGACTCGAAAGTTCCCCCATCGGGGGCGGAGGGGGCAGTTTTTTTGCTATATTTGCAATATGATACAAGTACAAACCTTCACATTCAATCCATTCTCAGAAAATACTTACGTTTTGTATGACGAAACCAAAGAAGCGGTTATTATTGACCCGGGTTGTCATAATTACGAAGAACGTAAAGAATTAAAGGATTTTATTGATAATCAACAACTTAAGGTAATTCATTTGTTGAATACGCACGCTCATATCGACCATGTGTTAGGGAACGAATACGTGAAAAGAACCTTCGGTGTGAAATTACATCTTCATCGAAAAGATCTTCCAATTCTCCAAAATGCGGCTCAGCGGGCAGAATTTTATGGCTTCCCAAATTATGAAGGCTCAGAAGTAGATGTTTTTATTGAGGAGGGAGACATTATCAAATTTGGAAACAGTGAATTAGAAATCCTTTTTGTGCCTGGCCATGCCCCTGGTCACGTAGCATTTATCAACCGAGAAGAAAATATTTGTGTCAGTGGTGATGTACTTTTCAAAGGAAGTGTAGGCAGAACCGATTTCCCCATGTGTAGTTTTCCTGACTTAGAAAACAGCATCCGAACCAAACTTTACACTTTGGAAGATGAAATGGTAGTTTTCTCTGGACACGGTGGAATCACGACTATTGGCTCAGAAAAGAAAAATAATCCATTTGTAAAGAGTTAATAATTAATAAGGAAGAGTGAATAGTTATCATTCATTACTTTAATTAATAACCTGAAAGTCAAGTTATTATTCAATAAAAATATTAATTATTATCCATTAATTATTAATTAAAAACCGTGCACGAAATAAAAAAACATATTCCAAATGCCTTGACTTGTGGCAACTTAATTTGTGGCATTTTTGGAATTCTTTATGTATTTGAAGGCGATTTGTTTACTGCCTCAATTTTAACTGGGATTGCTTTGATTTGCGATTGGCTCGATGGTTTCATAGCTCGTTTACTGCACGTGAGTTCTCCTATCGGAAAAGAGTTAGATTCGTTAGCAGATATGGTCACATTTGGCGTATTGCCCACTTTTATGATGTTGAAACTCATTGAAGGGAGTTGTACTACTGGCACTTGCACCGTTGGATTAGGAGGTTTTTATAAGCCTTATATCGCTTTTGCCTTAGCAGTTTTTTCCGCACTCCGCTTAGCAAAATTCAATGTTGATACTCGCCAAAGTCATTCTTTCATTGGTGTTCCTACTCCCGCAAATGGCATGGTGGTTGCTTCTTTGCCGTTAATAATGATGTATCAACCTGAAATTAGTAATTACATTATTCAATTTAATGTTTTGGTAATTTACAGTATCGTAATGTCCTATTTATTAGTAGCAGAACTTCCGCTTTTTGCTTTGAAGTTTAAGAACTTTGCTTGGGCAGATAATCAGATTAAATATATTTTCCTGATTCTTTCGGTAATTCTGTTGATTTTGCTGAAATTTGTGGCGATTCCCGTAATAATTTTTTTATACATATTGTTGTCAATTGCCCAGAATTTCTTGGTGAAGGAAAGGAAATAATGACAACATAAATTTTAAAAACACAATTCAAGATGAAATTTTTTATTGACACAGCCAACCTCGCTGAGATACAAGAGGCTTACGATTTTGGTGTATTAGACGGCGTTACGACTAATCCATCGTTGATGGCTAAAGAAGGCATCAGCGGGAAAAATAACGTTCTGAAACACTACAAAGCCATTTGTGACATCGTGGATGGTGATGTTTCGGCAGAAGTTATTGCCACTGATTTTGAAGGAATGATTCGTGAAGGCGAAGAATTGGCGGATTTAGATGAGAAAATTGTGGTGAAAATTCCTATGATTAGAGATGGAATTAAAGCGATTAAATATTTCTCAGAGAAAGGAATTAAGACAAATTGTACCTTAATATTCTCGGCAGGTCAAGCTCTTTTGGCGGCAAAAGCGGGTGCAACTTATGTGTCTCCATTCATTGGTCGTTTGGATGATACTGGATATGACGGCATTGATTTAATCGAGCAAATTCGTACAATTTTTGATAATTATGGTTTTGATACTGAAATCTTAGCGGCATCAATTCGTAGTCCAATGCATATCATTAAATGTGCTGAAATTGGTTCTGACGTAATGACAGGCCCACTTTCTGCTATTTTAGCCTTACTGAAACACCCGTTGACTGAGAGTGGTTTGAAGCAGTTTTTAGCTGACCATGCCAAGGCAAATGCATAGGAATTGATAATATTTTACCAAAAATCCGCATGGTTTTATCATGCGGATTTTTTGTTTTTAATTACTATCTTTGAATTAACATACTCAAAACAAAACCCCAAAAATATCTATGTTTACGCTAAATCCTGTTGTATCAATTCAAAACGCTTTTATTTATCAGAAAGAACGTATTGTGCTAAGCGACGTCAATTTTTCTATCAACAAAGGAGAATTCGTTTTCTTGATTGGTCGTACTGGAAGTGGGAAAAGCTCATTATTGAAGACATTATACGCTGATCTTTGGCTTCAACGGGGAAAAGCAAAAGTGGTTGGTTATGATATTGAGACACTTTTACCTGCAAATCGTCCACTTCTTCGCCGTAAAATTGGTGTTGTTTTTCAAGATTTTCAATTATTTATGGATAGAAACGTCAATGAAAATCTATTATGGGTTTTGGAAGCCACGGGGTGGAAAGATTCTGGAAAAATTAAAGCTCGGATTGCTGAGGTTTTGATGCAAGTAGGAATGTCCACTTCAAGAAATAAAATGCCCCATCAACTATCAGGTGGAGAACAGCAAAGAATCGTAATTGCAAGAGCCTTGTTGAATGAACCTCAAATCTTATTTGCCGATGAACCCACAGGAAATCTCGACCCCGAAGTTTCAGGAGAAATTATCAAACTTTTTCACGAAATCAACAAAGCCGGAACCGCAATTTTAATGGCTACCCACGATTTTGATATGATTAGAAAGTTTCCTGCAAGGATTATGAAGTGTGAGAATGGGGTTGTTTTGGAGGAGGGTGAGGGTTAAACAAGAAAAATATGATTACTTGTTATCTAAAATATACAATTGACCCCTTCAAAGTAAAAGAATTTGAAGAATATGGCAGAATGTGGATTCCATTAGTAAATGAAATGGGAGGGATTCATCATGGCTATTTTTTACCCCATGAAGGAGCAAACAATATTGGATATGCCTTATTTAGTTTTCCAAATTTGGCTATTTACGAAGAATATAGAACAAAAATTCCAAGTTGTAAAAAATGTATGGAAGCTATTAAATTTGCCGAAGATACTCGCTGCATTCTGAGTTATGAGCGAAGTTTTATGAAACCCATTTTTGAATAAAATCTCAAAAAAAGTCTCTACAAACCAAAGTTTGTAGAGACTTTACATACATATATTATCCAAAAACTAAACCGCAAAACTCTCGCCACATCCACAAGTACGAGAAGCGTTTGGATTCTTGAATTGAAAACCTTTTCCGTTTAATCCGTCCGAGAAATCTAATTCTGTGCCTGCTAAATAGAGGATAGATTTTTTATCTACCATAATTTTCACGCCTTTATCTTCAAAAATCATATCGGTTACTTTTGGTTCTGAAGCGAAATCAAGGTTATACATTAAACCAGAACATCCTCCACCTTCTACGGCTACACGGACATTGAAATTATCAGTAAGTCCCTCTTTTTGACGGAGTTCTATGATTTTATTGGCTGCTATATCGGTTACTGTTACCATTTTTTTGAGTATTAAGTATTAGGTACTATGTATTAAGAAACTAAATATAGTATTCGAAAGTTCAATACTTCATCCGAAACTATTCACTATTAATTATCAACTATTCACTACTTAAAATACCTGTCCAATTCCAAAAGTTATCACAAACAACAAGGTCGTTAAAGCCATTACTTTCAAAAATGGGTCAATTTGTGCGGGAGTTTGTCCTTTTGAAACACCAATGCCAATTTTGATTAATAATGGAAGCGTGATTAAAAATACCCAATTTAAGATTTCTGAGTGACTCAATAATGAATAAATTACTGCCGAAGTAAAACCGCCAATCAATAAAAACCAATGATAAATCACGGCTTTATCTTTTCCCAAACGTACTGGAATGGAATTTTTGCCCGTCTTGATATCCGATTCAATATCTCGTATGTTATTAATATTCAGCACACCAACGGCAAAAAGTCCGCATGAAGTAGCTGGTAAAAACATCAATAAATTCACTTCGTGGGTAAATAGAAAATAAGTCCCCAATACACCTACCCAGCCAAAGAAAATCAGTACTGAAATATCGCCAAAACCCATATATCCATAAGGTCTTTTGCCAATAGTATAAGTTATGGCAGCAATAATTGCCAAAATTCCTAAGCCAAAAAATGTAATGATTGTTTGGGTGGAAGTATCTTTCAAGCCTTCATAAATCAATAAAGCACCCGTGATAAATGATAGAACTGACATTAAAATGATGGCTTGGGTCATTTGTACACGAGTAATTGCTCCTGTTTGCACTGCCCGAGTGGCAACGGTTCTTTCAACGGTATCAACACCACTAACGGTATCGCCATAGTCATTGGCGAAGTTGGAAAGAATTTGTAAAAAAGTGGTTGTGAGGACGGCTAATCCAAAGATTGTCCAAGAAAAGGCGTGTGAGCCTGCTGCCAAAAAACTACCCATCAAAATACTCGAAAGGGCAAGTGGCAAGGTACGTGGACGAGCCGCAGAAATCCAATGTTTCATTTTAAGAAGGAGGAAAGGAAAAAGGGAGGAAAGGGGGAAAGGGAAGAAGGGAGAAAGGGAAAAGGGAGGAATGAAAACAATAGAAAATACTTTTCCCTATTTCCATTCCTCCCTTTCTCCTTTTTACCTTCCTCCCTATTTCACCGCTTCCACAAATTCTTTACTATCAGGTTTTACACCAGATGCGAAAAAGTGGGTTAATTCTCCTTTCTCGTTGATAACATATTTACAGAAATTCCATGATGGTTCTTTGTCATTCCAGCCATTTAATGATTTGGTAGTCAGGAACTTATACAAATCACATTTGCCTTCTCCTTTTACTACGACCTTAGAAAACATTGGGAAAGTAACGCCGTAATTTTTCTGACAAAAAGAAGCAATTTCTGAATTTGTACCTGGCTCTTGTCCACCAAATTCGTTAGCAGGGAATCCCAAAACAACAACTTTATCTTTGTTGGTTTCGTAGTATTTTTCCCAAACATCATACTGTGGTGTGTAACCGCATTTTGAGGCAGTATTCAAAATGATTACCTTTTTGCCTTTGTAAATCGACAAATCAACGTCTTTACCGTCCAATGACTTCATCTTGAAATCATAGATAGTTTTTGTCGCAGTAACGGTAAAGTTTTCTGGACGTTTTTCAGAATTATTCTGAGTAAATGGGACAGCCAAAGCTCCCAATAATGAACCTATTTTCATGAGTTTTAGTAACATAATTGTTGTGAAGATTAAAATGATTGATATAATTAGTTTTTTATTCATACAAGTATCACAGGTTTCCAACCTGCTTTTTAAAATATTACGAATTTCCAGCCAGTTTATGAAATTCCTACAAACACAGGTTGGAAACCTGTGATACTTTTACATCCTACTTGGAACTTTAATACCCAATAAACTCATTGCTTTCTGAATTGTTTCGCCAACTACGCCCGAAAATGCCACTCTGAATTGTTGAGCATCTTTGTTTGTTTCGTTGAAAATATTTACTTCGTTGTAAAAACGGTTGTAAGCCTTCGCTAAATCATACGCAAACAACGAAATTAAGGCAGGAGAAAGTTCACGACTTGCATCTGCTAAAATCTGGGGATATTGACTTAGCAAATATATCACTTCTTGTTCAGATTCTTGTAAAACTGGATAATCTGTTGTCTTTCCAATGATGCCTTGTGCATGAGCTTTTCTCAAAATTGAACAAATCCTTGCGTGCGTGTATTGAATGAAAGGTCCCGTATGTCCTTGAAAATCAATGGATTCTTCGGGGTTGAACAACATTCTTTTCTTTGGGTCAACTTTCAATAGGAAATATTTCAAAGCTCCCATTGCTAAAGTGTCGTACAATTCGTTGGCTTCGGTATCTGAAAATCCTTCGGTTTTCCCTAATTCCAAAGTACGTTCACGGGCGGTATCGGTCATCTCTTGCATCAAATCATCCGCATCAACTACCGTTCCCTCACGAGATTTCATTTTGCCTGATGGTAAATCCACCATGCCGTAACTTAAATGATAAAGTCCTTCTGAATATGGACGACCTAATTTTTTGATGGTTTTGAATAATACTTCAAAATGGTAATCTTGCTCATTTCCAACCACATATACCGATTTTGACATCTTGAAATCATTGTATTTCAATTCTGCCGTGCCGAGGTCTTGGGTGATATAAACAGATGTTCCATCTTTACGAAGCACCAATTTTTGGTCGAGTCCTTCGTCGGTTAAATCTATCCAAACGGAATTATCTTCTTTCTGGAAAAATACGCCCGATTTCAATCCTTCTTCCACGAATTTTTTACCCAATAAATAGGTATTCGATTCACGGTAAATTTTATCAAAACTTACGCCCATTTTCTCATAAGTCAGACCAAATCCTGCGAAAACCCATTCGTTCATTTTCTCCCACAAAGCAATTGTTTCGGGGTCGTTATTTTCCCATTTCAATAGCATTTCTTGGGCTTCGAGGAGCAATGGAGCTTGTTTTTTAGCATCATCTTCCGACAAACCTTTTTCTTCCAAAGCCTTGATTTCGACTTTATAATGCTTATCGAATTCAACGTAATATTTTCCCACCAAATGGTCGCCTTTCAAGCCAGAGCTTTCGGGTGTTTCGCCGTGCCCAAATTTTTGGTACGCCAACATCGACTTACAAATATGAATTCCACGGTCGTTTACCAAGTTGGTTTTTACGACTTTGTAGCCATTAGCTGACAAAATTTGAGCCACCGAAAACCCTAAAAAATTATTCCGTAAATGCCCTAAATGAAGCGGTTTATTGGTATTTGGCGAAGAATATTCCACCATTACTGTTTCGTTTTTATCTGGTAATTGTCCAAAGGTTTTATCCTTGAAAATGCCCGTAAATAAATCCACCCAAGCCGAATCAGCTATGGAAAGATTCAAGAAACCCTGCACCACATTAAAGGCATACACCACGCCCGAATTTGCCACGAGATAATTACCGATAGCATTCCCCAACTCCACGGGCGACTTCCGCAATGCCTTCACATACGGGAACACCACGAAGGTATATGACCCCTCAAAATCTTTTTTGGTAGGTTGTAGCGAAATATTGTTTTCTTCTACGTCAAACTCCGCTTTTAAAGCGGAGGCAATGTGGTTTTGTATTGTTTTTTCTATATTCATTCTTTGTTGCGACAGTTTACGTTATCTTTTGTAAACGTCTTTTCTATTACCTACTTTTAGAACTTCCACCGTTAGAATATCGTCTTCTATCGTATAAATAATTCTATAATTCCCTTTTTTGATTCTGTAAAAGTCGTCAAAACCTTCTAATTTTTTCACGCCAAATGGACGTGGATTATCCGCTAAATCCAAAATGGTTTTTTTAATTTTCAAGATTTCTTTAACTGGTAATTTAGAAATCTCCTTTTCGGCAGATTTTGAAATAACTACCTTATAACTCTCCATTAGCCTTTTTCTTGTTTAAAATACGTTCAAAAACTAATGAAGCATCTTCTTTTACTTCATTCTTACGAGATTTTGCTTCTAAAACATCTAAGAAATCTTCGACTTCTTCACTATATGTTTTGAGGTCTATCATAACGGCTGTTTTGATGCCTCTGTCGTTGGTTAAAAAATTGACTCCTCTCATTGTTTTATTTATTTTGAAATATTTTCTTCTACGTCAAACTCCGCTTTCAAGGCTGCGGCAATGTGGTTTTGTATTGTTTTTTCTATGTTCATTCTTTGTTTGTAAATCTTTCTATTTGCTAACCCCGATTACGAATCGGGGTTAGCAAGATTGTAATTTTACTCCACTAACTTCTTAAAGTAGTTCTCAATATTTTTTTGTAACTCAATTGAAGTTTTTAATATTTTTTTTATTTCAGAATCTGAACGAAATTTATTGATTATATTCTCGAAATGTGTCTCTTCTTCATCATAGAATTCACAGTATTGACTAACATATTCAAGTTCATCTTCTATAATATTTTTTTGATTTAAAATTATTATTCTTACTTGCTTAAATACATCGAAATGACTATCTAACTGTGTTTTTAAATCTTCTGGAAATAATATTCTATTTTTTCGATAAAATAAAATACAGTTTATATAAGATTTATTCCAAGTATTTATTCTTATCCCAAAATCCTTAAAATTGGCTGGAATAGTATTAAGCAAGTAAAATGAATTTGTGACGATATCTAATTCGACAAACAAACTATATAATTCCTTCGTTTTCTCAATTTGGTCTTTGTGATAATTTAACAATTTTATTTCCCTACGCTTTGAATGTGAATTTAACCACCATGTAATCAGGCTTGAAATTATTACAGTAATGAAGGTTAAAAATAGTTGCAAGTAATTTATCGAATTATTCATAATGAAGTCTTTATATTATTTAATCGAAATTCTAAAAAGATTTAAAAATTAATATTACAACAAATCCCAATTTCCCCCAAAGATAAAAATAAAAAAGTGGTCGATTTATGGGCGACCACTTTTTTATGGGTAAATATTTTGATTTAAAACGATTATTCTTTTAGTTTTGTAGTACCCAAACGTTTCGGACGTTTCGAGTAGGATGGCTTCGTGCTTCATAACTCATGGGTTTTAAAGCCGTCAAGTCCATTTGTCGGCTTTTATTTTGTACATCGTTTGAAAAACTAATCGACTTACTTTATTCTTTTTTGAACTTGTTATTGTTCGCACTTCTTTTACTACGTAAATTTTATCCTCAATTTTTCTAATAAACTGTAACAAAGGCATTTTAGTATGTCTTGTTTTTCCAACACTCAGAATCTCATCAGGGTTTAAAAATACTTCAAGCATTCTCACAAAATCGTCCCTTTCCAAAGCAATCTGTCCTCTTTTTGCCTCAGATATTGGATTGCCATGTTCTTCCAGAGCATGAATTATTCCATAGTTATCAATGCAAACCCAATGCTTTGATACATCTACATTTGTTTCATTTAAAATTTTGTCTGCGAGTTCCATAGGTACAATAAATAAATCTAATTTACGGTGGAATTGCTCTGTGGAGTTTAGACATTCATCATATAATTCGTAGATTTTCTGTTTTATGTCTTCGGTTATTTCATTCATAATGTGATTGGATTTCCCCCCAAAGATAAAAATAAAAAAGTGGTCGATTTATGGGTGACCAATTTTTTTGTAACCGAAGGTCAAAGATTTGTGCCAACTGTCTCCTTAGTGTGTGCTGTCAACAACTCAATTTTTACTGCGAACAATCACCTAAATGGTAT
>JAYVIV010000297.1:0-18493 GCA_043769985.1 Arcicella sp. | reverse complement strand
TGCTTTTCACGAGAAAAAAGACTTCAAAGTAAAGGCAAAACAGAAGGAAATATCTCAGAAAAAACAGATAATTGCAGGTGGAAAAGAGGCAAGAAAAGGAAGTTTTGGGAAATCGTCAAGCAGTGGTGGAGAAAGAAAAAATAGAAATGTTAAGAAAGGAGGGAATAGTCGGACTGGGAGGAAATAACTTTCTTAGTTGGTGTTAGGTTTTGGGTATTAGGTTTCAGAAAATTTTTACTTAATAAGAAGTGCATTTAACTAAATAATTAAGTTTTTCTTTTTCGTTTATTGTAAAAATACAAAATTTATGAAAAGTATAAAAATAGCCACTCAATCTCCGAAGGGGAAGTTGAAAGTGAACTCGAAAATTTCAACTTCGGGGGTGAAGGGACTTTTATTTTTTCTATTATTTTCCATATCAACTTTCGCCCAAGACCCAAAGCAAAAAGAGAATTTACAGAAGATCATAGAAACAGAAAAAGCATTTGCCCAAGCGTCCATTGACAAAGGAACAAAAAATGCTTTTCTCGAATTTTTATCAAAAGAGTCAATTATTTTTGACAAATCAACTCCTGTAAATGGTTTAGAATATTGGCAAAAACTTGACTTTAAAGGAGTTATCACTTGGCAACCAATTATTGCTGAAATTGCTGGTTCATCTGACTTGGGTTATACCGTTGGAAGTTATCAACAACATAATACCACTGCTGAAGAAAAACCAAGTTCATTTGGAAGTTTCGTAACGCTATGGAAAAAGCAAGACGATAACTCATGGAAAGTGGCAATCGACATAGGAATTCCTCACGATGAAGTTATTGCAAATACTGCAAATGTTACAGAAATTTATCCAGTATTTAAACCTTACGAACTCAAAAATCAAATGGTTTTAGCCGAGCGAATGGTTTTTATGAAAGATCATTTTTATTGGAAAAATGCAAAATCTTCTCTCAATCCATTTGAGCCACATCTTGCTCAAAATATAAGAATTTACCGCAAGAATTTTAAACCAATTATCGGCAAAGAAAATGCGAAAGTATTTTTGAAGAAAATGTATAATAAGAACTTGATTTATACGGGTTTAAAGGCAATTTCATCCAATGCAGGTGACTTAGTTTGTGTATATGGGGTAATTTCGGGTGCTGGAAAATCTGGTAGCTATCTTCGGATTTATAAGCAAGAAGCAAAAGACGCTTGGAAAATCGTGGTTGAAATGGTTGATTTGTAACATTAATTATGAGTTATGAATGATGAGTTATGAGTTGTAAAAACTATAATAAATACCTTATCATTTATAACTCATCACTCATAATTAAAAATGTACGCTCTAAAAAACGCCAAAATATTTACTTCCGAAGAAGTCCTAAATGACCAAATTTTATTGATTGAAGGAGATAAAATTAATAAGATAATTTCCGAAGAAAATCTTGATACTGACATTCAAGTTATTGATTTAAAAGGACTTAACATTGCTCCGTCATTCATAGATATTCAAATTTATGGTGGTGGTGGATGTCTGTATAATTCAAAAACTACGGAAGAAACCATTCGTAGAACCTATCTCGAAATTCGTCGGCAAGGGACTACTCATTTTCAAATTACGCTTTCATCGGTACTTTTAGACAAGATGTTGGAAGCCATTGAAGTTGCTAAAAACTATATCAAAAACGGTGGAAAAGGATTGGTAGGTTTACATCTCGAAGGTCCCTATTTTAGCTTTCCAAAACGGGGAGCTCATGTGGCAGAATTTATCCGCAAACCAACCAACGAAGAACTCCAAACCATCATTCGGGCGTGCGAGGGTTTGCCAACTTACATGACCGTTGCCCCCGAAGAATTCACGGATGAACAACTAAAAATGCTTTTGGAAAGTGAGATAATTGTTGCCGCAGGGCATAGTTCTGCCACTTACAAACAAGCTCAAAATGCCTTTCTGCAAGGAATTAAGCGAGTTACACACCTCTTCAATGCCATGTCGCAATTGCAAGGACGTGAACCTGGATTGGTTGGGGCGGCTTATAATTCTGAGGCCTGGGCAAGTATAATTCCTGACGGTATTCACGTGGACTTTGCCAGTATCCAAATCTCCAAAAAGATGATGGGCAAACGACTTTTCATCATCACTGATGCTGTTACTGATGATATTTCGGGCGACTATAAATTTATTCACGCAGGTACGCATTACACCGACACAAAAGGCACACTTTCGGGTTCAGCACTTTCGATGATACAGGGCGTGAAAAACTGTGTAGAGCAAGTAAAAATTCCCTTTCAAGAATCCCTAAGAATGGCATCAACTTATCCTGCCGAAGTGTTGAATTTGGAGCATCGTTTTGGTAAAATAAAACCTGATTATCAAGCCAATATGGTTATTTTTGATGATAATTTTGTGGTGAAAGGAATTGTTGAGGAAGGGTATTTAGAGTGGTTTTGATGTTGGATATTAGCCCACGGATTGGATGGATTTACACGGATTTTTTATCATTTTATTCAGAAAATAAACCTACTTAACACATACTTTATTCTCATTAACAAAACCAATGAAATACCATATTATCATCCCTCTAATCCTCTTATTTTCCCTCATCCTCAATTCCTGTAAAACCCAACAAATTCCTACAAAAATGCCCATCCGTGGCGTGTGGATTACTAATGTTGATAGTCAGGTTATGTACTCAAAGGAAGGCATCAAGGAAGCCGTGAAAGTATGCCAAGAAAGTGGAATTAACCATATTTTTGTGGTAATGTGGAACAAAGGACGCACGCTTTATCCAAGTAAAATTATGGATAAAACTTTCCATATTCCCATTGAAGAAAAATTAGCTGGACGTGACCCAATGCGTGAAATACTGAACGAAGCTCATGCCAAAAATATCAAAGTTTATGCTTGGTTTGAGTACGGATTTTCGGCTGAAAATAACGGCTTTGGCAAGCACATTCTGGAGACAAAACCACAATGGGCAGCTTTGGGAAATGATGGAAAGGTTGTCGTGAAAAATGGCTTCAAATGGATGAATGCCCTCGACCCCGAAGTACAGGATTTTATGATGTCATTATTGAAAGAAGCCATCGTTCAATATCCTGATTTAGACGGTATTCAAGGAGATGACCGTTTACCCGCTTTGCCTTCGGAATGTGGTTATAATGAGGCAATTACAAAACAATACAAAACTGAAACGGGACAAATTGCCCCCAAAAATCATTTGGACACAAATTGGGTAAATTGGCGAGCAGAACGCTTAAACCTGTTTCAAAAACGGCTGTATTTTGACTTAAAAAAGGTAAATCCAAAGATACAGATTTCGATGTCACCCAGTATTTTTCCTTGGAGCAAAGAACAATATTTGCAAGATTGGGTTACGTGGGTACGTGAAGGCTGGGTGGATATGATGTGTCCGCAGTTATACCGATATGATTTTGCCAAATATCAATCAGCCATACAAACCCTTGTAAATCAACAGATTCCGAAAGAGAAATTACATATTTTATCGCCTGGTGTTTTATTAAAAGTAGGGAAATATACCCCAAGCTCAGCATTCCTCCAACAAATGATAGACGAAAACCGCAAGAACAATATTCAAGGGGAAACGTTCTTTTTTTATGAGGGGATTAAATTGCATTCGGAGTTTTTTAAGGGGTATGGGAAGTGATATTATTGTTAAAAAGTATATATTTATTGTTTTTCAATAATATTTGTTATTAATTTGGGGAAATATTTAATCTTTATTTCTCCACATGAAAACACTTGAATTTAACCCCTCTCAGTTGACTTTTGCTAAAATAATTTCTTATGCCTTATTTATAGGTATTGTATTTCACTTCTTTATGTTTTTTTTTAAAGAAACTTGGGTT
Source organism: Arcicella sp. (assembly GCA_043769985.1). Taxonomy (GTDB): domain Bacteria; phylum Bacteroidota; class Bacteroidia; order Cytophagales; family Spirosomataceae; genus Arcicella. Next base: position 14,644 of record JAYVIV010000297.1, on the reverse strand, counting down.
ACAGAATTACAAGTAAGAGGTGGTCCACATTGGAATTTAGTTGAAGATAGAAAGATTGATTTCTCAAAAAAGGAAGCAATTGATATTTCAGGAGGTTCAACGCACGTAATTTCCTTCTACATAGAAACAACAGATTCAAAACTGCATAAAGAACCTTATTTTATCTTGTTGGTTTTTATGAAATTAGCAGGTTATTGTATCTGGCTAATCGTAGCAAATCTATTATGGAAAGTTATTTTAGATTTCGAAAAAGGTACACTTTTCGATAAAATTAATATAAAAAGACTAACAGGTATCAACGGATTGATACTTCTCTACTACCTTTTTATTCATAAATATTTTGGTATTGTTACCGCAAATTTGTGTCGAAAAATGGTATTTCCAGAGAAAGAAGATTGGATGATAAGACCAATGGATGAATATTTAAGCCGTCCGATAACAGACAATTATATGTTGATTTGGATAATTTTTACGATGCTAATTTTTGCTATAAAAAAAGGAATGGAAATAAAAGAAGAACAGGACTTAACCGTATAACCATGCCCATAATCGTAAACTTAGATGTGATGATGGCAAAACGAAAAATGTCGCTCACGGAACTTTCGGAAAAATTGGATATAACGATGGCAAATCTTTCTATCTTGAAAACGGGTAAAGCAAAAGCCATTCGATTTTCAACTTTGGAGGCAATTTGTAAAATCCTCAACTGCCAACCCGCTGATATTTTAGAGTTTGTGGAATGAATATTTGTAAATTAATACGCTAAATCTAAATTTTTATTTTATATTTGGCGTATTAATTTTACAAAAATGATTGAAAGAAGCATTGAAAAAGAGGTTTTAGAAGCTCTATCTTATTTACCCGTAGTTGCAGTAATTGGTCCGAGACAAGTGGGTAAAACAACCTTAGTGAAAAAACTAATGTCTAAGATTGATAAACCATGTGTTTATCTTGATTTGGAGTATTTTGCTGATTATAACAAATTAAAAAATGCCCCTGATTTGTATTTTAAAGAGCATGAAAATGATTTGGTTATTTTAGACGAAATACAACGAATGCCCGAATTATTCCCACTATTACGTTCAATCATTGACCAAAATCGTCAGCCTTTTCGTTTTCTTCTACTCGGCTCGGCTTCGCCCGTGTTACTCCGTCAGAGTTCTGAAACATTGGCAGGAAGAATTCTTTATATTGAATTACAAGGCATTAATTATCAAGAAATTAGCTCAACCATTTCTTATCAACAACACTGGCTAAGAGGAGGTTTCCCCGACGCACTTCTTGCCCCAAACAACAAAACTGCGGAATTTTGGTTTAGAGGGTTTATGCAGACTTATGTTGAGCGGGATTTACCCAATTTGGGTTTGACAGCTTCCCCCGAATTAATGCGAAATATGTTGCGAATGCTTACTAATGTGCAAGGTGGAATGTTGAATTATGCTGATTTATCAGATTCTTTAAATATTTCTCAACCTACCGTAAAATCCTACATCGACTTTCTGGAATCGGCTTTTTTGATTCGCAGACTGAAACCGTATTTTTCAAATATTGGAAAAAGATTGGTCAAATCTCCCAAGTTATTTTTCAGAGATACGGGTATTCTGCATCATTTGATGGGTATTCAAGATTTTGAAGGATTGCAAGGCAATATTGGATTAGGCAATTCTTGGGAAGGTTATGTAATTCAACAAATAGTGGCAAATCTTAAAAATGATGTTGAACCCTATTTTTATAGAACCAAAGAAAAAGCAGAATTGGATTTGATATTAGTTCAAAACACCCAAGTAAAAGCAACACTTGAAATTAAGTACGGGAACGCTCCTAATGTCAGTCGAGGTAATACAGTAGCCATTGATGATTTAGGAGCGAAACTGAATTTAGTAGTAACTCCTCAAGCAGATGATTACTGGCACCGAACGAACCTAAGAGTATGTAATATTGCTACCGTTTGGCAATATTTAAGAAATGAAGGACTTTTGGAGGAGTGAAAACTGCCAACCCACTGATGTTTTGGAGTTTATGGAATGAATATTGTATCTTTTTATGTTATGATTGTAACAAATATGAATTCGTAAAGATTTTTTCATTAAATTCGTTAGTAATTCAATAATATTATGGAAACTTCAACAAAACAAAATATTACGAAAGGCTTATGGTTTGCTCGGACATTAGAAGCAAACAAGCAAATACACAAAAAGAGAATGCAGGAACAAATGAAGACTCCTGAATTCTTACAAATCATTGAATCGTTAAAAGCTAAAAATGCAGCAAGCCTATAATTTTGAACTTATTAATACTGATAATAATGAATATACTTTTGTTACATCAAATCAGTTAATTTACAATATTGCATTTGTAAGAGCAGATTTTTATTTCCCAGAAAATTTTACATTCAACCAAAGTGTATTTGAATTAATTATTCAATTAGATGAATCTCAAAATAATGTTCGTGCTATTCGTGACCCTAAACTTCCCCCAACCATTGCCGCCATTTTTCTTAATTTTTTTCATTCTAATGAACGTATGGTAGTTTTTTCATGTGATACTACTGATAGAAGACAAGCAGTTAGACATCGTAAATTTGATGATTGGTTTAATCAATTTAATGATGATACATTTATTAAATTAAATGAAGTAATTGACGATATTGAAAATGAATCTCAATATTTTATGTCTATGATTTTGGTAAATACTAATCCACTCAAAGACGAAATAGTAATTGCATTTAAAGAATTAAAAGAGACCTTATTGAATGCTAAATAAATTGAAATGGAGGTCACAAATTGTGACCTCCATTTCAATTTATTCATCACACCTATTCAAAAACAACAAACAAAAAATGACAAATAAAAAACCAACAAAAGAACAAATCTATAAAGATAAAATCAAGGCAGAAATCCTTGAATTTTTTCAATTGAACGAAGAAACCGCTTGGTCGCTAAACCAAGTGCATAAAGCTTTTGCCATTCACGACCGTAAAACCAAAGACCTTTTTGGGGATTTGATTGTTGAACTTCACAAGGACAAAAAACTCATTCGAATGTCGGAGGGACATTATATGATAGATTCCTCAACGGAATTCTTGGAAGGTCGGATGGATCATGTCAATGTGCGTTTCGGATTCGTGGTCGTGGAAGGTCGTGAGGGTGATATTCTCGTGAATGCCCGTGATTTGAACGGAGCAATTGATGGCGATACGGTGAAAGTTTTAGTATCTACTAAAAAGAAAAAACCTACTGATAAAACCGAAGGCGAAGTGATAGGAATCGTTAGAAGAGGACGCAGCGAAATTGTGGGAACGATTGAAATTATGCCTAATTACGCTTTCGTAGTGGCAAGTTCCAAGAAAATTTACGGAGACATTTTTGTCTCTAAAAATGACCTCAAAAATGCGCAACACGGTGATAAAGTTATCGTAAAGATTACTAAATATGCCGAAGAAGAGCGTAAAATGGAAGGAGTTGTAGCGGAGGTTTTGGGTAAATCGGGTGAAAATAATACTGAAATGCACGCAATTTTGGCGGAGTTTGGTTTACCGATTAGTTTCCCAGTAAATATTGAGAAAGAAGCGGATAACATTCCTACAAAAATCTCGTCAAGCGAAATCAAAAAACGTCGTGATTTTAGGAAAGTAACCACTTTCACCATTGACCCAGTTGATGCCAAAGACTTTGATGACGCTCTTAGTTTTGAGTTTTTACAGAATGGCAACTACGAAATTGGCGTTCACATTGCTGATGTTACGCATTACGTTACACCCGAATCTGCCCTCGAACAAGAGGCTTTTATGCGAGCAACTTCTGTGTATTTGGTGGATAGAGTTGTACCGATGTTACCCGAAAAACTCTCGAACGGATTGTGTTCGCTTCGTCCAAATGAAGATAAATTGACTTTCTCGGCAGTTTTTGAAGTTACTCCTCAGGCAAAGGTTGTGAAAGAATGGTTTGGACGCACGGTGATTCATTCGGATAAACGATTTTCGTATGAGGAAGCACAGGTTCAGTTAACAGTTAACAGTGAACAGTCGGGCGGCGAACCGCTAACAGTGAACAGTGATGAGTCAGATGTTTCCATCCCACCAATCACAAATCACAAATCACAAATCACAAATAATTTCACGAAAGAACTAAACATCCTCAACCAACTCGCCCACAAACTTCGGGATGAACGATTTGCGAAAGGAGCCGTTAATTTTGAAACGGTTGAGGTAAAATTCCAATTAGACGAAGACGGAAAGCCTTTGGGCGTTTATCAAAAGGTGCGAGTCGATGCTCATAAATTGATTGAAGAGTTCATGTTGCTTGCTAATAAAAAAGTAGCGGAATATGTCTTTAATCTCAAAAAGACCGAACCTCGCAATACGATGGTGTATCGTACTCACGATGCTCCAGACCCTGAAAAACTCAAAAACTTTTCCACTTTTGCCAAACGTTTTGGGTATAGTGTTGATACAGAAATTGCCAGAATTAGTGCTTCTTTCAACGAATTAATGCACGACGTTGAAGGAAAGCCGGAGCAGAATATTCTTGAAAATTTAGCCGTTCGCACGATGTCGAAGGCAAAATATAGCACCGATCCAATAGGTCACTTTGGCTTAGCATTTCCATTTTATTCACATTTCACGAGTCCAATTAGGCGTTATCCTGATATGATGGCTCACCGAATGTTGCAGCATTATCTCGATGGCGGACAGCCTTTAGAAAGAGCTCCTTGGGAATTACGTTGCAAACACAGTTCAGAAAGAGAAAAAATGGCAGCCGAAGCCGAGAGAGCATCCATCAAATATAAGCAAGTTGAATATATGAGTACGATGGATGAAGATAAAGTTTGGGATGGAATTATTTCGGGTGTTGCAGAGTTCGGAATTTTTGTAGAAATCACCGAGACGGCATCGGAAGGCATGATTAGAATGATGGATTTGAAAGACGATTTCTATGAGTACGACCGTGAAAATTACAGAATTGTAGGACAACGAAACGGTAAAGTTTATACTTTTGGAGATAAATTACAAGTGAAAGTAAAAGAGTGTAATCTCGCCCGTAGAAGTATGGATTTGTTGTTAGTCGGAGCTAATGGCAAAGTTCAAAGAGACGGAGAAAGAACTTCAAGAAGAGATGATTCGAGACGAAAATCTAAGGATTCGAGCCGTGGAGGTCAGAAAGGTGGCGGGAAAAATCCGAGGAGTGGTGATAGGAAAAAGAGGAGGTAGTTGAGTTACAGTTTTGGAATTTAATCGTATTTGGACGTTTTTGTCTGAACTGGGATTCATAGGATTAATGGATTTTTTGGATTAAAATTCGACGAAGAATCCAAAAAAATCCATTAATCTGACGAATCCAAATTCTGACAATTTTGGGGGTAAAGTTTAACTTCTGAATAAAATTAGATACAATCCAGTAATATTTTTGAAAACGGCGAATAATCGTGATGATTATTCGCCATTTTTTATGTTTTTGAGTCTAATTTGGCGAAAAATGAAAATTTAACTCAATACCAACTCACTGGCATTCAATAAGTTATCGGTCGTGATAATAGAATGCGATTCCTGTGGTTTATGCGTAATATGAATTGTTCTTACGCCCGCCTTTTTCCCTGCATGAATATCTCTGTGAGCATCGCCAATCATCCATGAAGTGTTGGGGTCGATTTGATATTTTGCCATTGCCTTTTCAATCATCAATGAATCTGGTTTACGAGTTAAGGAATTAGTCGTAAATTTTTCGTGGTGTGGACTGAAATATATATCGTCCAATAAATTTCCACATTGTTCTTGAAGATAATTATGACATTTCCAGACATCCTCACGAGAATATATCCCTTTTGCAATTCCTGACTGATTTGTAATAACGATTAATAAATATCCAGCGGCTTTGAGTTTTTGAAGGGCTTCAATCGTTCCTTCGGGAATTATAAAATCTTCAATCCGATAGACATAATCCACTCTATCAACATTCAACACACCGTCACGGTCTAAGAAAATACATTTGTTCATGGTAAATTTTGGTAAAAGATTTTGACTAAGATTTTGATTTCAATATTACTTGGGCAAATCAATTTAAGCGGTTAAAATATGAATATAAAATTATTTTTTTGTATAAATTTAATATACAAATTGTTTATTGACAAATTTACGTAAAAAAAACGCAGACTTTTAGGATTTAGTCTGCGTTTTTTGGGAAGTTATCAAACGGTAATTTTCAAGTCAAAAATCTATTCTACTTAAACTCAATAACTTCTGGCATTAAAGTCATCGCTCCCTCACGAGATTTGATGGCTTTTAACTGCTTGATATATGGAGCTAAATCTCCGAATTGAGCTTGCAAAATCTTTGCTTCGGCTTCATCTTCTTTCTTATCAAAAAACTCTTGGAAGAAGCCTTTTGGCTGTGGATAAAACTTGGTTTTGAAGTCGCCATCTTTCAATTTTGCTTTCTTAGCCGCAATTTTTACTGCATCTTCCAAACCTCCCAAAACATCCACTAACCCGTTTTGCTTTGCTTCTAAGCCTGACCATACACGTCCGCCCGCAAGGGATTTTAATTTATCAATATTCATCTTACGACCTTTTGCCGCTTTTGAGGTAAATGTTTCATAACCAGCCTCAATGCTCTTTTGAAACCATGCTTTTTCAAATTCGTCCATGTCACGAGTAACGGTTGGAAAATCTGAGTGAGCGTTGGTATTCACACGGTCAGTGGTTACGCCTAATTTATTTTTCAAGAAATTCTCAAAGTTAAAAAACTGAGCAAAAATCCCGATTGAACCTGTGATTGTGGTTGGTTGGGCCACGATGGTATCTGCCGCCATTGCCATATAGTATCCTCCAGAGGCAGCATAATCACCCATTGAAGCAATTACAGGCTTCACTTTTTTCGTTAATTCAACCTCTCTCCACATTACATCCGAAGCCAATGCCGAACCACCTGGGCTATCAATTCTTAATACAATTGCCTTCACTTTTTTATCTTCACGAGCCTTCTTTAATTCAGCAACCCAATCATCTGAACCAATATTTCCCTTGTCAGCTTTTGCTCCAATAATTGCTCCTTCTCCCACAATTACCGCAATTTTATTATCAGAATCATTATACTTTATTGAGGATTCTGCTTTCATAAATTTTGTAAAACTGACATAATCAATTTTGTCATCCGCATCACGCTTTAAAGCTTTTCTGATTGCTGATTCAAATTCGTCGTAATAGCCAACATTGGTTACTAATTTAGAAGACAAAGCTCCTTGTGGTTTATAAGCCGTTAATTCATCGGCAACTTTCTTTAAATCAGATACTTGTATATTTCTTGATTTGGCAATTTGCTCAAAAATATGGTCGTTTAAAGAACCTAATAAAGACGAGTATTGAGCTTTATTTGCTTCACTCATATTCTCACGTAAATAAGGCTCAACGGCTGATTTATATTCGCCAACACGAAAGATGACTGGTTTAATATCTAATTTGTCCAAAGCTCCTTTGAAAAAACTTATCTCGGCACTAATACCATTAAAGTCCATTCCACCCGATGGATTCAGATAAGTTTTATCTGCCATTGAAGTCACATAATAGCCTTTTTCAGAGAACATTTCCCCGTAAGAATAAATAAATTTTCCAGATTTTTTAAACTCAATAAGAGCATTTCGAATTTCTTCCAGGGTTGAGTATCCCGCCTGTGGAAAATTGGCTTGGAGATAAATACCTTTAATGTGTGAGTCGGCAGCCGCACGTTTCAAACCATCACGGAGTTGAACCATACCTACATTATCGGCACCGTCAGCGAAAGGACCGCCTAAACTTTTAAATGGATTATCGTCGTCAGAAGCATTTTCAACAATACCACGATTTAAGTCTAATTTTAAAACAGAATTGTCTTTCAACGAAACCGCATCACTTGAAGAACCAATGGCAGCACCGATTCCTGCAAGAATAAAAAAGCCAACGATGAAGAATAAAAACAACCCAATAATGGTTGCAAACACGTATTTTAGGAACTGTAACATATTATTTTTAAGTTTTGGTTTTAAAATAGTTGTAAGCTTTGAGCATTGAGCCGTGAGATTTTTTAAAACTCAAAGCTTATAGCTCATATCTCAAAGCTGAAACTATAACTCAAAAATAAATTATTCAGTTTTCAAAATGATTTTTATGTGTTCAGTGGAATGTTGAACTGATAGGAGGTCTTTTGTGGAGAGTATTATAAGTCAAAATAGCAAAGTCGCTAATGAGGCTAAAAACTTGCGTCCTTCCGCCTTTGAAGTAAAATAAAATAAAATTAAGGTTTAAATTTCTCATAAACCTCTTTATCGGTCGTAACATCTCTCCCCCACAATTCGACTGAAATTACCGATGGCATCATCCCGCTTTCATCTACTTTTACAAAAACTTTTTTCAGAATTTGCATCTTGCCATTGATTGGAAAAAGGGCAATGGGTTCACCCTTATTGTTCATCTTAACAACAAATTTACGCTTTCTATAAGCAAAGAAATATCCATCATAACTCCCTGATTCTCCAACGGTTGCCTTTGTGTGTAGTCCGTAAGCCAATGAACGTTGAATGCCCGTAAGTTCCTGCTTTTTACCACCCTGTGTATAAAGAATCCAGTAAGTATGCACCGGATTTTTGGGGTCTAATTTTTTATCAGTTCCCACATTAGCATCATAAATAATTGAGTTAATGTTTGAACTTCTTTGAATATAAAACAAAGAAACAGGCGAAGATACAGGAACAGGAAATTGCTCAAGAGAAGAAGGTGATGAAGTTTTATTTTTTTGTGCTAAACTATTGAATGTCAATAAAATAGAAAACAGAATGGTTAGTTTTGAAATGTGCATTATGATAAATAATTAGTCTTTTTAAGTATGGTTTTGTGTTTTACTTGAATGAAATTTCTTACTTTAGAATTTGGTTGACTATCATCATAGAGTCAATATCAATTTGTCTAAGAATCCCTGAAATAGGTACTTGAAAACCTAAGAAAAAAAGTCCTTCGTATGGTTTCTCTTCAATCCAGAGACCTTTTGGATAACGCCTATCGTTCAAAAGTGGTTCTGGATTATCAATAAAATCTTCAATTTGGGCTTTATAACCCGTTGCTAATATAACAGCATCAAAAGATAGTTCCTGGCTATTTTGGAAAACAACGTTTTTCTTTTCAAAATGTTGAATATCAGGTAAAATTTTGATGTTTCCCTTTTTAATTTGCTCTACCGTACCAATGTCAATCACGGGCACTTTTGCGTATGCTCTCAACTGTTTTGAAGGAGCGTATTGGGGAGATTGAATACCATATTTTGATAAATCCCCGATGGCAATTTTTCTGAAAAATAAACCTACGGCATCATAAACCCAATTAGGAAATTTACTGAGAAAAATCGCTAATCGTTGAGCGGGTTTTCCCATAAAATCTCGTTTGATAATATTCATCGGACTGCGAACTACGATAAATGGTTTCGCACCGTTTTCAAACAAATCTAAAGCAATTTCTGCCCCAGTGTTCCCCATGCCTACAACTAAAACATTCTGCCCTTCAAAACCTTTGGCGTTTTTGTAGTTTTGACTATGTAATTTTGTCCCTTCAAAGTCTTTGAATCCTACCCAATTAGGTTGAACTGCTACCCGATTATAGCCAGTACAAACCACCACATTTTCAGAAATAAACGCCTCCCCCGAACGTGTACGAGTATGCCATTGACCATTTTCTTTCTTTACCGAAACAACTTCTTGTTTAAATATAGGCTTGATGTGAAAGGCTTTACAATAGTTTTCGTAGTAATCTATCAATTCTAAACGTGAAAGATAAGTAGGTAATTCTTCTGAAAAAGGAAGATGCGGTAAAGCAGAATGTCGCTTATCAGTATGTAAATGCAAACGTTCATAATGTTGATGCCAAGCGATGGCAATTTTATCAGATTTTTCCAATAAAATAAACGGTTGATTCAGATGAATGAACCGTCCTGCCATTGCCAAACCTGCAGGTCCAGCACCTATGATAAGCGTTTTTGTATGGGTCATAATGGTAGTGGACTTTGGGGCTAATAGCACACGGATTGCACGGATTAGACATGGATAAAATTTGTTAGTAAGACCATTTTTTATCCATGAATAATCCTTAAAATCCGTATGCAATCAATTACAGTTTTGGATGTTTTAGATGGAACTCAGTTGCTTCTTGATAGATTTTGGCAACCTGCAACAACTTCCCTTCACCAAATAATTTACCATTAAATGTAATACTTGTTGGGCGACCTTCTTTTCGAAATCCGTTGGGCAAAACCACGCAAGGATGTCCCGTTAAGTTAGTCATTGTCAGATTTTTTCCTGAAAGTGCGGGCGATAAATACACATCAATATCGCCTAATTTCTTATGAAAATCTTGAATTAACAAAGAGCGATGACGATTTGCCTGTATGTACTCAACCGCTGGCACAAAACGAGCCGCCCGAAAAGCATTGGGCCACGCATTTTTAATTTGTCGAACCATCAAATCATCTTTTCCAGAACGAGTTATATCATCAAAAGCAGCTGCCCCTTCAACCGTCAAAAGGAAACTTAAATCGTTGGAAGGAAGGTTTGGTAACTCCATCAGGATTAATTCTGCACCTAATTTTTTCATCGTAACCAACGTCAAAGAATCTTGGGTTTTATTGGGGTATTTTCCTTCAAAATCAGTTTTCAAATAGCCAATTTTGATACCTTTCAAGTCTTTTTTCGTTCCATCAAACTGAAAAGGAGCGTCCATCACGGTTAAATCCTTGCCGTCTTTTCCATAAATTGCATTAAAAACAATAGCACAATCTTCCACTGTCCGACAGATGGGTCCCAATTTATCCATCGACCAACTCAATGCCATTGCTCCCGTGCGAGGCACACGTCCGAAGGTTGGTCGCAAGCCTGTATCACCACATTCAGACGAAGGTGAAACAATTGAACCAAGCGTTTCGGAGCCAATCGCAAAAGGCAAAAGCCCCGCCGCAACCGAAGAAGCCGAACCCGCCGACGAACCCGAAGAACCCCTTTTAAGATTCCAAGGATTTTTAGTTGTTCCACCAAACCAAACGTCTCCCCAAGCCAATTCTCCCAAGGTTAATTTAGCACAAAGAACTGCTCCTGCCTTTTCTAATCTTTCCACCACAACTGCATCATAATCAAGCACTTGGTCTTTATACGGCACCGAACCCCAAGTGGTTTTATAGCCTTTTTTTGCCAATAAATCTTTAGCTCCGTAAGGTATTCCATGAAGCAATCCTCGGTATTTTCCTGCGGCAATTTCGGCATCTGCTTGGGCAGCTTGTTTTAGGGCTAAATCCTCCGTGAGCGTTACAACACATTGTAATTGTGGGTCGTATTTTTTGAGTCTTTCCAAGTAAAATTTTGTTAATGCTACGGAAGAAATTTTCTTGGTTTTAATTAATTCAGCCAATTGCCGAACGTTATAAAAGGCTAAATCGTTTTTATCAGTAGGCATCGTAACCGACTTTAAATCAGAGGCTTTAAATGAAGATTGTCCTTTTTCAAACTCAAAACCCACGGGAAGCGGATTGAAAAGTAAGGCAGGAGAAACTTCATTTTTGAGTTCAACTTTACGCATTTCCTCAAAGTTTTTGCGGGTGTCGGTTAACTCAACAAGCATTGAATCCGCTTCGGCTGATGTGAATTCCAAGCCCATTATTTTCTCGGCTTGTTTCACGATTTCGACGGTAAGTGATTGATTTTCAATGGTTTTTGTAACGAAAGCCCCCAAAGCCATACTTACCAGACAAAGGGCGGGGATTAGTAGTTGTTTTTTCATGAGTTTTAGTTAAGTTGATGTTTTTACAATATTACCTTATATAGGAATACATTGTTTAGTATCTTTGAAGAAAATTAATAAACAAAATATACGATATTATGTACGAAATTTTTCAATTAATTCACAAAGCACTTTTCTTTGTCGTAATGTTATTAGGTTTAGCTGTTTTAGCGAAGGCAGCCATGGGACTCAGTGGTAAAACAGCATTTGCAGAAACTGATAGAAAATTGGGCCTCTTCTTTATGATTTCAAACCATACACAGTTACTAATTGGTTTGATACTGTACTTGTTTTTGAGTCCTTTTGGGTTAGATGCCATCAATGGTTTGGGAATGTCAGCGGTTATGAAAAACCCTGAATACCGTCAAATTGCGGTGGAACACGTTACAACAAATATTATTGCCATCATTTTGATTACCATTGGATATTCTAAAAATAAAAAAGCCATTAACGCTGCTGCAAAACACAAAAACGCCTTGATTTTTTATGGTTTAGGATTAGTGCTTTTGTTGAGCCGTATTCCTTGGAGTAAATTGTTTTAAAGTGCTTTAAGCAATAAGCTATATGCAATTGGCCTATTACGTACAGCTTATTGCATATAGCACAAAAATATGTCCGAAGTAAAATCCATACTCAAAAACTACAACCTCCGTCAGACTGACTGTCGGGAGGAAATCTTAGACGTGTTCATGAGTAAATCTCATGCACTCGCTCATGCAGACGTAGAATTGCCTTTGAAAGACCGTTTTGATCGAGTAACCATTTACAGAACCTTAAAAACTTTCGTTGATAAAGGACTGATTCACAAGGTTTTGGATGATGAGGGAGGTATGAAATATGCACTTTGTAAAGAAGATTGTAATACTCCAGACCATAAACATCATCACGACCACGTTCATTTTAAATGCAATACTTGTGGACTAACCACTTGTTTAGACCACGTAATTATTCCAAATATTATCCTTCCCGAAGGCTACCAACGAGTGGAAACTAACCTTTTGATGCAGGGGGTTTGTAAGAGTTGTAGCTAACAATAAATATTAAATAAAATGGAAAACATGCAAACAAATTCCATAGTGAATTCTAAGGATTTCATTAAGCAGTGGAAAGAACGTAAAAAACAAAACGAGCAAGAGAGCAAACAATTTGCCCTTACGCCTGAATTTCAAGAAATAAAAAATAGACTCCGTAAGAAAAATGCAGAAAGAGGTATCATCATCCCAAGAGTATGAGTTTGAATTTAGAGGAGGAATAAATAATAATTATTTTTTTGAAACAGACAAGGAAATTTTCTATGAGGTAAGATTTACCCCCACTGACTATCTTTTTGATAATAAACTGTTTGACCAATCCACTTACGAATTCTCAATCATTGTTTCGGATAATCCTACGCACAAAAATCCGACGTTTGATGTACGAACTTCTCATACAATTGCGTCTATTTTTAGAAATTTTTATGAGAAAAATGATGAATATTTAACAATTTATATTTGTGATTCTTCTGACAAAAAGCAACTTGTTCGACACAGAAAGTTTAGACAATGGTTCTTGTATTTTACGAATGATGATTTTTTGAAAATGGATGCTATTATTAAAGACGAAGACCATCAAATATTCCCAGTTTCAATTATTTTTAAGGAAGCTAATCCTTATAAAGTAGAGATTTCTGCCGCTTTCTTAAAACTTATTGATGGTTATAACGGAGGAAAATAGCCCTTCATATCCACTACCTTCAAAACCAAATGATACAAATTATCCCAGCCATTGACCTTATAGATGGACATTGCGTTCGTCTGACACAAGGAGATTATTCTCAGAAAAAAACCTACAACGAAAATCCATTGGAAGTTGCTAAATCTTTTGAAGATGCAGGTATTACTCGTCTTCATTTGGTGGATTTGGACGGGGCGAAACAGAAGCGAATCATCAATCATAAAGTTTTAGAATTGCTTGCGACCAAAACCAATCTTCACATTGATTTTGGCGGAGGGGTTCAGTCGGACGAAATGATTGAAATTGCTTTCAACTCAGGGGCAAAGCAAGTGACGGGCGGAAGCGTAGCCGTGAAAAATCCAGCACTTTTTGAAAGTTGGTTACAAACCTACGGAGGAGAAAAAATCATCTTGGGAGCGGATGCTCGTGATGAAAAAATTGCTATTTCGGGATGGGAAGAAGCTACCACTAAATCTGTCTATGATTTTGTGGGTGAATACATCCAAAAAGGAGCAAAATATGCCATCTCAACGGACGTAGCAAAAGACGGATTATTGCAAGGTCCCAGTTTTGATTTATACCAAAATTTGCAAGACCAATTTCCTGATTTACAAATAATTGCCTCGGGAGGTGTAGCAGAATTTGATGATATTGTAAAATTAAATAACATGAATATCTTTGGCGTAATTGTTGGAAAAGCGATTTATGAAGGAAGAGTTACGTTGAAACAATTGGCGGAGTTTAATAAGTAGCGATGAGTTATGAGCGATGAGCTTTGGGAAATATGAGTATGATTTTTAAATCTTAATGCTCAGGTTCATGGCTCACTGCTCACTGCTCATGGCTCACAGCTAAAAAATATGCTTACAAAAAGAATAATCCCCTGCCTCGACATCAAAGACGGGCGAACCGTGAAAGGTACAAATTTTATCAATCTCCGTGATGCGGGTGATCCTGTGGAATTGGGGGCAATTTATGCCGAACAAGGAGCGGACGAATTGGTATTTTTGGACATCACAGCAACAGTTGATAATCGAAAAACATTAATAGATTTAGTCAGAAATGTGGCCCGAAATGTTAATATTCCCTTTACCGTTGGCGGAGGAATATCATCCATTCAAGATGTTTCAGCCTTGTTGAATGCGGGGGC
>JAYVIV010000296.1:0-19781 GCA_043769985.1 Arcicella sp. | reverse complement strand
AGGAACATAAATTCCAGATATTGTTTTTACTTCTGCGGCTGCTGGTTCAACCAGAACTCTGTCAGCCAAAGGCTTAATACTTACTGTTGACATTGATTTTGATATTTATTTTTAAATTATTTTTTAGGTTTTTCATGGGGGTTGGGGATTGGGATTTAGGATTTTATAAAAGTATAATACGTCAATCACTAAATCCTAAATCCCAATCCCTAACTCCCACATCACAAATTTCGTCATATTTTGTGCCATTGCCTAAAATTCTGCAAATTTGTCAGTTTTGCTGACAAATTATGATTTATTTTATAAGGCATAACAGTATTTGGCATACTCAATTGTTTGAACACGATTTATTGGATTTGAGTGATTTACAGGATTTGATTTTCAAACTGTTCTGGTTCATAAAAAAAATATGTTAAATCCTGAAATCTTAAAATCGTGTTCAAAATCTTATACAAAAAAAAAGGAGTGCTGTTTAAAGCACTCCTTTTTTAATACATTCTGGAATTATTTTTTTGCAGGTGCTGGAGTTGCAGGTGCAGTTGGGTTTGGAGCCGTAGGATTTGGTGCTGGCGTTGCTGGAGCAGTAATACCTGCTTTGCTCTTCGCTGCTTCTACGTTTTGAGATTCGATACCACTACCAGTTTCAGTGGGAGTGATAAATTTTGTTGCCAAAACCAGCAACGCAATAGTGATTGCTCCACCCCAAGTGATTTGCTCTAAAAGATCGCCTGTACGTTGTACGCCGAACATTTGGCTCGCACCAGCTGTTCCGAATTCACCTGAAAGACCACCGCCTTTAGGGTTTTGGATTAACACTACGAAAACTAATAAAACTGCAATAATACAGATAACTACGATAACTGCTCCGAACATTTTGTTTAAATTTTAAAAATTAAATATTATCTTAAAGTAATGGATTGAGAGAAATTGTCAAGTTCTAAGTTAATAAGTTGCCAACTAAAAAAACTGATAAATAATTATGAAATGTATGCTTTCAGAATTTTATAACTTAAAAATTTAACTACGTAATAACTTACATATCCTATGCCAATTCTTGAATTTTGGTTACAA
Source organism: Arcicella sp. (assembly GCA_043769985.1). Lineage (GTDB taxonomy): Bacteria > Bacteroidota > Bacteroidia > Cytophagales > Spirosomataceae > Arcicella. The sequence goes on along the minus strand of JAYVIV010000296.1, from coordinate 18,710 downwards.
AGTACGCCTTTTTTTCTGGAAATTTCAAAATTAATTTCTTATAAACCTCGATTGCCTTATCTCTACGCCCTTGCATGGTCAAAATTTTGGCATAACTCTCAGTAACAATTCCCTTTTCTAATTTGGCACTTCCAAGCGATAAATCTTCTTGTTTTCCCATTGCTTCCAACTGACTTTTAGTTGTTCTGATAAGTCCAGGGTCTTTCATCAAGAAACTGTCGATGATTGAATTTTGTAATTGCTTTCTTTGTGCAATGTCGTCTAATAACAGATCCTCAACTGCAGATGAATTTGTTAATAAATCAATATTAGAAATCATTTCAGTTTGCTCAGTGATATCTTCTTCGTGCGAATTGGTGGTTTGACTTTCAGGATTTTCAATGAATTTTCGCAAATACTCAGAATCAAATTTTGCTTGAGGAGTTAAACTAATTTCATTTTTAAAACTCCCATTTATCAATTTCCGTAAAGCATTTCGACTAATGGCATGAGCCGCAGCATGGCGAAGTTTCTCAAAAGCCAATTCTTCTGCATAATAGGTATGATAACCTTTTGCCGTCAATACATGCCCTATTTGACAATAGGGATATTGTTTTGTAATTGCCTCTACAGCTTTCACATCTGATATCGAAAGGTTGGCAGGATGAGCTACGAGATATGAAAATACGTCTTTATTCATTTAATTTATTTGTTGAGTTGTTGAATTGTAAAATTGTTGAAATTACCGCACTTGTTTTCAACAAATCAACAATTCAACAAATGAATCTACCATTCCCCCGCAGTTTTGTTAAAAATATCTAACACAATTTGGTCTAAAATTTTGGGTACTAATTCACCTTGTACTGCTGTAATTGTTTGAGTTTGGGCAAAATCTTGGTAAAAAGAAAACTCTTGATCATAGCTCTTTTCATCATTTTTGGCATTCGTAAATTTTACTGAAATAGTTATCGTCAAGCGATTCAAGCCACCTTTATCATCCGAAGAAGCCGCTTTTGGTTCAACTGTGAAGCCAGTAATTGCTCCCTCGAACATCAAATCTGGATTCACATTTGCTGATTTCAAAGAAGTATTTCTTTGAAAATACTCTTTCAATTTCTCATTGAACTGCAAACTCAAATTTGGCGGTCCACCTGCCGTTTGAAAAACAAAATTCTGAATTTGAATCGTTTTCAGATTTGGGTCAAGACTTGCCCCTCGGAAGGTATAGCAACTTATAAGCAATGAGCTTTGAGCAGTGAGCAATGAGAAAATAAAAATATACTTTCCAAAACGACTAAGGCTCAATGCTAATAGCTCATTGCTCAAAGCTGACCTACTCCTCCTCAATATCATACTGTTTAATTTTTCTATAAAGTGTTCTTTCTGAGATTCCCAAGTCCTGTGCGGCATATTTTCGTTTGTTTTTATTTTTCTGTAAAGCCCTGATTATCATTCCTTTCTCTTGTTTTTCGAGAGAGAAAGATACTTCTTCTGCTTCGTGAGTAACGTCTATAAAAGCGTTTTTATTCTCTTGATTTTCACCATTATAGTTAATTATTGTTAATTCAGGATTTGGCTGATAATTGTTATGACCGTTTAAGATTCTTGCAGGATTTGTTTCTGGTTGATGCACATTTGGCTGATATTGGAACGCTCTTTCGGGTTCTAAGTTCTGGAATAAACCTTCATTTCCTTTCAAAATTTCGGGGCTTACTTCTCCATTTTTCAATACTTCCAAGAACATCTTTTTCAATTCCGTCACATCTTTTCGCATATCAAAAAGAATTTTATAGAGCAATTCTCTTTCCGAAAAATTATCTGCTTGTTTGTCCTCCAAGTTTCTCCTAATCAAGTTGCCGCTTATCGACTGACCATTGTTCATTTGTAGATAATGAGTCAATTTATTAGCATCTATAATACGTTCATCTACCTCCAGAATTGAAATCTGTTCTGCTAAATTTTTCAACTGACGAATATTTCCAGGAAACCGTTGAGACAACAAAATCTGCTGTGCATCAGGTGTTAGTTGAACAGGTTTAATGCGGTATCTTTCGGCAAAATCGGTCGTGAATTTCCGAAATAACAATTCAATATCCATGCCTCTGTCTCGAAGGGGTGGCACAAAAATAGGTACAGTATTTAGTCGGTAATATAAGTCTTCTCTGAACTTTCCTCGTTCAACGGCCGTCATCAAATTGATATTAGTCGCAGCCACTACTCGCACATTAGTTTTTTGAACTTTTGATGAGCCAACACGGATAAATTCACCGTTTTCGAGTACTCTTAATAGGCGTGCTTGCGTTCCAAGAGGCATTTCGGCGATTTCATCTAAGAAAATTGTTCCGCCATCGGTTACTTCAAAATAACCTTTTCTGGCATCAATTGCTCCTGTGAAAGCTCCCTTTTCATGTCCAAATAATTCGGAATCAATCGTTCCTTCGGGAATTGCTCCGCAGTTTACAGCAATAAACTGTCCGTGTTTCCGAGCGGAAAGATTATGGATTATTTTGGAAAATGACTCTTTCCCAGACCCACTTTCGCCCGTGATAAGCACTGTCATATCAGTCGGAGCAACCTGTCCAGCGACTTCAATGGCATGATTCAGATTTGGAGAGTTGCCAATGATTCCGAAACGGGCTTTTATGGATTGTAATTCTTGAATTTGCATAAGTTTTAAGATATTATAGGTTCTCCTTTTAAAGTCGCTGATGAGCAAGAAGTAATCTTCACCATCACATAATCTCCCTTCTTAAAGTACTCTTTCGGAAAAATAACTTTTTTATTTTGGTCGTTTCTTCCTTGTAAAAAATCTTCTGAACGTTTTGAGAAACCTTCTACCAACACTTTTTGCACTTGCCCGATTGCTCTGTTATTACGTTCCAGAGATAATTTCAACTGTAAATCAATTACTTCTGCTAAACGTTTTTGCTTCACATCGGCAGGAATATCGTCCACAAATTTCTTTGCGGCAGGTGTTCCTGGGCGTTCTGAGTAAGAAAACATATAACCGTAATCATATTTTACATATTTTATCAACGAAAGCGTTGCTTGATGGTCTTCCTCAGTTTCCGTACAAAATCCAATAATCATGTCTTGGGAAATACCACAATCTTCACCCAAAATTTCACGGATTTTATCAATCCGATTAATGTACCATTCTCGGTCATAAGTTCGGTTCATCATTTTCAAAATACGACTACTTCCACTTTGGGCGGGTAAGTGAATATAATTACAAATATTATCGTATTTTTTAATGGTATAAAGTACTTCATCCGTGATGTCTTTTGGATGCGAAGTTGAAAAACGAACTCGCAAATCTGGATTTATAAGTGCCACTCTTTCAAGGAGTTGAGCGAAGTTTACAGAAAGCCCCCCAACCCCCGAAGGGGGAGTTTCTCCGTCCTCTAAATCGAAAGATGAAATTCCCCCTTCGGGGGGTAGGGGGCTATATTTGTATGAATCAACATTCTGCCCTAAAAGTGTAACTTCTTTATAACCATTATCCCATAAATCCTGACATTCTTTTATAATTGAATAGACATCTCGAGAGCGTTCACGACCACGAGTGAAAGGCACTACGCAGAACGAACACATATTATCGCAACCTCGCATGATAGACACAAAGGCAGTTACGCCATTAGAATTTAAACGAACGGGAGAAATATCAGCGTAGGTTTCTTCTTTTGAAAGGAAAACATTGATGGCCTTGTGACCATCTTCGGCTTCGCTGAGGAGGTTTGGGAGGTCACGATAGGAGTCTGGACCAGCAACAACGTCCACGATTTTTTCTTCTTCCAAAAATTTCGTTTTCAAACGTTCAGCCATGCAACCCAACACACCTACCACTAAATCAGGGCGTTTTTTCTTTAAATAACCAAAATTATTCAAACGATTTCTGACCTTTTGTTCGGCATTATCTCGGATGGCACAAGTATTCAATAGGATGACATCAGCGTTTTCAAAATTGGCAGTTGTGGCGTACCCACCTTCTTGCAAAATTGAGGTAACTATCTCAGAATCAGAGAAATTCATCTGACAACCGTAACTTTCAATGTATAATTTTCTTTTACCCGTAATATTGTTTTCCTCTACGCTCGTGCGGGGCAATTCTAAGGCTTCTTTGTCTGTTTCTGTAAGTATTTCTAAGTCTCTCATGATTTTTTCAGCATCGTAAATTAATAGGCAAATTTACGAAAAAATATGACAGAATGGCAGATTTATTTAAGATTTCATATTTATTTCCCCTTCATCGTCTCCCCAAAAACCAAACGCTCATTCCTATCTCCATAACGCTCAAATTCAACCTCTACCACTCCATTTGGTAAGATTTTTATATTAAAAAAATAATCATATTCATTATCCAAAATGGTTGCAATTAGTTTCTTTCCCCCTATATAATGGTGGGCTTTTGAGCATTTATTTGGAAACTCAAAGCACTAAAAATCAAAAGGAATAAAAAGTTTTTCATAATATATTCGATTAAAATGGATACCCAATTCCAAAATTAAATACCAGCGGATTGCCATCCTTTTTGATATTTCCTGTAAAACTATTTTTATCCTTAAACAATACCCAACGATTCCCTTCTGCTTGTGCGGGGTCAATCACTTTAACAGCTCCATCAAAACGTATTACAAAGAAAGACAAATCTATTCGAATACCGAATCCTGTTCCTACTGCAATTTCCTTGTAAAACCTATCTAATTGAAAATCACTGCCTATTATGCCTTCGGTATTTTGCCCTTGAAAACGCCAAACATTTCCAGCATCCACAAAAAATGCTCCATTCAAATTATAATCTCCTGAAAATTTCAGAATTTTAAAGCGGTATTCGGCACTTGTTTCTAAAATTATACTACCGGGTTTATCTAAACTTTGAGAAGTAGAATCTGACCCAGGCCCTAATGTCCTCGGTCGCCATGCACGGATGCTACTGGGTCCACCCACGAAAAAGTTTTTTTCGTAAGGTAAGTTTCTTTCAGCTCCATACGAATAGGCAAATCCAGCGTTTACTTTATAGGCAAAACTGGACTTTTTTCTTACTCCAACGCCGATATATTTTCTAAAATCAGCGTTTACTCTAACAAATTTAAAGAACTGCAAACTATCAAAAAGGCTTGAAATGAAGCCAATTCGCCCTTTTGGAAAGAAATTCAGCGTTGTTCCGCCAGATTCAACTAACATTCTGAAATACTTCCCTCTCGTGATTTGTCCGTAGGGGTCATCCGTGTAGGTATAAGACGCATTGATTGTTGAAACGAAAGATTTATTGAAACTTTGTCCTAAATTATTACCTACTAAACTTAAATCTCTTAAATATTTAGTGAATTCAGGTGTTTGATTAGTGGTAAAAATTAAGTTTAAATCCACCAATGAAACTTGCCAAAATTGCTTTGGATTTGGTCGCCAAAGGTATAGACCATTAATTTTGAAGTTCAAACGACTATACTCTTGGCGGTCAGTAAATTGTACTCCTACACCCAAGCGAGTTTGTGGCGTGAAAGCGTTTAATTTTTGAGCGATAAAATTTGGAGCTAAAATCTTTGGAATAATCAGTGAACTATTAAATGCAAATTCTAAATTTCGACTTACTACGTTTGTACTAAAAAAACCTGTTTGGGCTTCAAAACCAAATCTTAAATTATTTTCCAAAGAACTCGCACTTCCACCGATGTTCCGAATCTTTAAGGTTGTGGTGAAAAATGGTCCAAAAACGGACTGAAAAAGGCTCCCACCCGTTTCTGCTGTAAACTGATATTTATCTAAAGGTTTTGAATAAATGGTTGCATCTAAAAGCCCACGGGTAGTATCAAAATTTATTCTCGTAAATTGAAATTGGTCGAGTCCATAAAGATTCTTTTCTGTTTGAAGTCTATTTCTTAATCGATATAAATTATTTGGTCTAATATCAATTTTTGAATCTAATAGCTTAGTGGAGAAGCGTTTATTTACAAAAATGTATTGAATATCTTTGTAATAAACTGTATCAACTTTAGGATTTTTGACAAAAGCAGAAGTTCCATCTGAAATAAATTTTACTTTATTAATCGGGTATGCTCTACTATAATTCGGGTTTTGCGGTGGTCTTGATGGATTGGGAATGAAAGTGATTGCTTCAATTCCCTTGATACTGGCGGTATCAACATCATTTATACGAATGGTAATATTATCCTTTGTGAAATTATAGTAACCACTGTTTTTCAATAATTGCTCAATACGATTCTTCTCCTCGTTCAACTTTTCAACCTCTAGTCTTTCTCCTAATTTCAAAAAACTATCTTGTTGATTTGCCCTTAAAATTTCTCTTATGGTTCTGTCCTCAACCACCACTGAATCTACTTGTTTGAAGGGATAGGCAATTCCTTCATTGATTATGTATGTTACGTCAATGCCTTTCCTATTTAAAAAAGTCGAATCTTTTTGATAAGAAACAGCATATCTGAAAAAGCCATGATTTTTTAAGTATGTCTTCACTTTTTCCACATTTTTTATCGCATCGTCTTCGTAGAAATAGGAAGGTTGTTCGCCAAAAGTTCGCATTGCCCAATTACCCTCATTGATTTTTTGAGTAAGTTTTTGAACTGATTTATCTTTCTTTTTAAATAATTTTAAATACTCGGGAGAATTAATATCCATGCCCTTTACTTTCAGGTCAAAATCCTCATTTACCTTTGTCAATTCTTTTTGCCAAACAAGCTTCTTTTCAAGGTAGGTTTTATTGGTAAAAGGAAATATTCTATTCGAGAAAAGTCGATAAAAATACAGCCCTGGAGTAAGACGAAAGAAAGGAAGAGGAAGTTGCTTGTTGGGTCTTTGGGGTAACAGGGATTCTAATCGCTCCTTAGGTAAGATTTTATTCCCTTTAAAAGTTTGGGAAGATAGAAGTGGCTCTAACAAAACACTCTTTGGGGAACAACTCGAAATAAAAAGTGTAATTAAAAAAAGAGATATGTACAAAAATGCTTTTTTCAAGGAGAATGGAACGTAGATAAGATTTTCACTTCGCATTAATGCTTAAGAAATCAGATATACGTAGATTTTAAAAAATTAATTGATTATTTTATTTCTTGAGTACTCGGTAGTAATTAGTTAGTGTTAAACCTTGAAGATTTTAACTTAAAAAGTTTGGAAATCAGATACTCCTGATTTAGAAGTAACATAAACTAAACGGAAACTTACGTGATTTAATCGACACAAATATATAAATTACCGATAATTGTTTTCAGCTAACAAGAGCTGATAACCAATTCAAAAATACCTAAACAATGTTATCTAAAAATCAAATTAAATACATTAATTCTCTACAACAAAAGAAATTTCGTTTAGAACATCAATCTTTTGTGGTGGAAGGTGCAAAAAGTGTAATCGAATTATTAAAATCTGATTTTGAGATTGAGTTATTATTTGTAACTAAATCATTTTTTAAGGAGAACGAAGCACTTTTGCAAAATCTTTCAACCACCCCAGAAGTCGTTGAAGAAAACGAACTTGAAAAAGTAGGTTCATTCAGTTCAAATAATGCAGCTCTTGCCGTGGTGAAAACAAAAAAAAATGTTAATTTATTGGTAGGTAAAAACGAATTTGCATTGATTTTGGATGACATCCGAGACCCAGGAAATTTGGGTACAATCATCAGAATTGCGGATTGGTACGGAATTACAAAAATAATTTGCTCAACCTCAACAGTAGATGTTTATAACCCCAAAGTAATTAATTCAACGATGGGGTCATTTACAAGAATTTCGTTGTACTATACTGACTTAGAGGAATTTATTAAAAAAACAAATACGAATATCTATGGCACTTTATTGGACGGTGAAAACATTCATAAAACCAATTTTGCAAATTCGGGGTATATTGTCATCGGAAATGAAGCCAATGGAATATCAGAAGAAATCAAAAAATTAATTACTCATAAAATTACAATTCCAAGATTCGGTGGGGCAGAATCATTAAATGCGGGGATTGCCACTGCGGTGGTTTTAGACAACGTCTTTCGACGAAATGATTAGCTCACGAATTTAACGGATTGGACACGAATCTTCAAGGATGAAAATTATTAAATACTATTATTTTTTTAAAACACAAATCCGTGTCTAATCCCTTTAATCTGTGAGCAAATCTCTAAAACAACCACAAAAATTTTTTTGGGATTTTGGTTTCAAAAAACATTTCTTCGCCAGTAATTGGGTGGATAAATGAAAGCACCCACGCATGTAGCCCTAATCTTCCAATCGGGTCAGTTTTTGCTCCGTATTTTTCATCTCCCACAATCGGATATCCAATATCTTTCATGTGAACTCTGATTTGATTTTTGCGACCTGTCTCCAAATTCACTTTCAACAACGAATGATTCTCTGTTGCTTTTAACGTTTCATAGTGCGTAATGGCGTGTTTTCCTAAATTTGGATTATTGGTTGAATAAACTGTAAGTGCTTTATTTTCAACCAAGTATGATTCAATGACACCCTCGGTATCTTTCACGAATCCTTCTGTAACTGCCAGATAAGTTCGTTCACGAATCGTTGCGTTCCATGATTCTTGCATCAATTTCTGCACTTTTTCGCTTTTCGCAAACATCATCAATCCAGAGGTTTCACGGTCGAGACGATGAATTACAAAAATTCGATTTCTGGGATCTTCTTTTTTGATGTGGTCACTCAAAATACTATAAGCATTATGCAACTTTTGTTTGTCGGTTGCAATAGACAAAGTACCCTCTTGTTTTTCGATAACGATGAGGTGTTGGTCTTCAAAAATAATGGTTAAGCCCTTATATTTTTGTTCTTCTGGAGCTTTACCATCCTTAATCTCAACAACTTGATTTGGTTTCAAGATGTGATTGAATTGCGTTACGGCCTTATTATTAACCAAAACCTGCTTATCCCGAAGAAAAGATTTTACGTTATGACGGCTTTTATTGGGCATACTTGTTAAAAGAAAAGTTAATAATTCAACCTCCTCTTTTACGACAAATTGTGGTTTTGTTTTTTTAATCTCTTTCGGTACTGAGACTGTCTCTTTTTTATCAAATTCTTTCATGCTTTCTATTTTTCCAGTGCAAAGGTAGGTAAAAATTAGATGGAATATTATTACCATCAGGCTTCTTATCCTATTGTATAAGCTACTTAAAAATTGTTATCTGATTCAATTTTATTATTTTCGCATTAATAAACAGAACCCAAACCTGGGCAATATGAATTTAACATCTGAACTTAATAATGCTGAACAATGGTTTCTGGTGATATTTTTCATTCTGTATCTGGTGTACTTAGGACGAATATTTTGGATTGCACGCCGATTAGACACCACTGCTCGTTCAAGTATATTGAAATTTATCTTAAGAAGTATTTATTTTGCTTTGATGCTATTGGCCCTATTAAATCCTTCTTTTGGAGATTTAAAAGAATCAGTAAAAGCTGAAGGTAAAGATATTTTTCTATTGATTGACATTTCTAAATCCATGGATGCAACTGATATTCAGCCTTCAAGGATTGAGAAAGTGAAATTTGAAATCAATCGTTTGGTTAATCAATTTGCGAATGACCGAGTGGGATTGATTGTATTTTCGCAGGATGCTTTGATGCTTTCACCGCTCACTTTTGATAGAAATGCCATCAATCTTTTCGTGCCAAAAATTAACACTGGTCTGCTATCAGGAGGTGGAACAGACTTCGGTCCAGCACTTCAATTAGCCTTTGAAAAACTTGCAAAAACAAAGGCAAAATCACAAGCAAAAGTGATTGTTTTGATAAGTGATGGAGAAAATTTTGGTAGCAACAATAAACCCATTTTATCACAAATCAGAAAAAAAGGCATAAATTTCTTTTCAATAGGTATTGGCACCGTTAATGGCATTGCGCTTCGTCAAGGAGATAATTTTAAAAAAGATGATAATGGTGATATTGTGATTACTAAATTAGAGCCAGATTTATTAAAACAGATGGCATCACAGACCAATGGCAAATACTTAGAAATAAATTCAATATCTGGAAGTTTTAACGAATTAATTACACAACTTGAACAGATAACCACCAGTGTAATTGATGAACGTCAAGTTAATGTTATTGCAAATAAATATTTTTATTTTCTTATCATTGCATTATTTTTGTTTGGAATTGATGTATTCTTCACTGTGAGAACATTCCAGTTATAATATTTCTCCTTAATTTTAAACCAACCTACATCTTCATTTTTAATATATATCCTAAAATTTTTTCGATTTAAAGATGTTCTACATACATTTAAGGATAACTGAAACATAACACATTATAACTATCAACTCACTCATTTTTTACATATTCCTTTGGATTCTGGATAACAGTTCTTTCACAAGAGTTAATCTTCGCAACAAGGCAATTGTAGATGCACAGAAAGCGTATTTACAAGGGAACTTTTCGGAGGCATCTTTGCAATACCAAATTTTATCTAAACAATCCTTTTTTACTCCACCCGAAGTGACTTTAAATTTAGCAAATTCACTTTTTGAAGTTAATGATACACTTGCAGCAAGACGAAAATATACCCAATTAGTGAGTTTAAAAGAGCCACTTTTGGCTTCAACAACTTTTTCTCAATTAGGCATAATATTTTGCAGTGAAAAAGACACCTCCAGAGCTTTGGCATTGTTTAAAGAAGCATTAATTTTAAAACCTGATAATGAAATTGCTCGATTTAATTATGAACTTTTGAAACGACTGTATCAGCCAAAACAAAAAAAACTTCCAAATGTCCCCAATCCATTAAAGAACCAGCAAATCCCGCAAAGGCAAACGTCAGAGGAACAAAAAGAGATAGCCAAAGATAATTCTCAAAAAGAATTACTAAAGACCTTGAAAAACTATGGATTAACGCCTGAAAAAGCAAAAACAATTTTAGACGGCATGAAAAATAGTGAAATTCAATATATTCAACAAAAACAGAATTTAGTTAAAAGTAAAGACTCACATATCACTAAAAATTGGTAAAAAATTTATGAGTACACAGGAAGTATATATTGTTTCGGCTGTTAGAACGCCGATTGGAAGTTTTGGAGGGGCTTTATCAAGTCTTTCTGCCACTCAATTAGGAAGTATCGCCATCAAAGCAGCCGTAGAAAAAGCTGGTATTAAACCTGAAATGGTAGAGGAAGTTATCATGGGGAATGTGGTTTCTGCCAACCTTGGACAAGCTCCTGCACGCCAAGCGGCTTTAGGGGCAGGGCTTCCCCCACAAGTACGTTGCACAACGGTTAATAAGGTTTGTGCATCGGGTGCGAAAGCCATAATTTATGCTGCCCAAAGTATTATGTTGGGATTAACAGACGTTGCAGTAGCTGGTGGAATGGAAAGTATGTCAAATGCTCCATTTTATGTGCCAAATGCCCGTTTTGGTTATAAATATGGTTCAAATACCTTGGTAGATGGATTAGAGAAAGACGGACTAATGGACGTTTATGAGCAAATTCCGATGGGATTTTTTGCCGACCAAACAGCACGCAAGTACGGTTTTAGTCGTGAAGCACAAGATTCATTTGCAATTGATTCATACAAAAGAGCTGCTGAAGCTACTGAAAACGGTTTTTTTGATGATGAAATTGTACCAGTAAACATTGAAACTAAAAAAGGAATCATCACCGTTTCGGAGGATGAGGAGTTTAAGAAAGTAAATTTCGAAAAGATTCCAACCTTGAAATCTGCGTTCGAGAAAAGAGGAACCGTTACAGCTGCAAATGCCTCAACCTTAAATGACGGTGCTTGTGCTTTGGTGTTAATGTCGAGAAAAAAAGCGGAAAGATTGGGATTATTGCCTCTGGCGAAGATTATTGGCTTCGCTGATTCTGAGCAAGAACCAGCTTTATTTACTACCTCTCCCACCGTAGCCGTTCCGAAAGCCATTAAAATGGCGAATTTAATTAAAGAAGAAATTGATTATTTTGAGATTAATGAAGCATTTTCAGTAGTACCTTTGGCGTTTGAAAAAATGTTGGAAATTCCGCATAAAAAAGTAAATATCTTTGGAGGAGCAGTTGCTTTAGGACATCCACTTGGAGCATCGGGAGCAAGAATTTTGACAACATTAATTTCTGTATTAAGGCACACAAAAGGTCGTTACGGTGCTGCTGGAATATGTAATGGTGGTGGAGGAGCAACGGCAATTGTGATTGAGAGAATGTAATCTTTGTAGGTAGTAGATATGGGGTCGTAGGTATGAGGTTATCGGTAAGAAGCAGTAGGTGTAAAGTATTCGGTATTTGATTTTATTCAAAGTTAATTGTTCGAAATTTATACTTTGATGATCAAGTTCATAATTCTTGTGATTCTTTATTCATGTAACCTGTTGCCAATTATTTCATACCTTCTACCTAAGACATCATACCTACGACCTCATATATAAACAAACATGAACACAATAAACACAACAAATTTTACATTTCCTCATCAAACTGGTTTCTACAAAGGCAAGGTTCGTGATGTCTATTCCTTTGAAAATCTGTTAGTTATGGTTGCGACTGATAGAATTTCTGCCTTTGATGTGGTGCTTCCAAAAGCAATTCCATATAAGGGACAAGTTTTAAATCAGATTGCTGAACATTTCTTGAATGCTACTCGTGAGGTTGTTCCAAACTGGCTCGTTGCAACTCCTGACCCAAATGTAAGTGTAGGACTCAAGTGCGAAACCTATCCCGTTGAAATGGTTGTTCGTGGATATTTGGCGGGTCATGCTTGGCGTACTTACAAATCTGGTTTACGGGTTTTGTGCGGCGTAAATTTGCCCGATGGTTTGAAGGAGAATGATAAATTACCAACCCCAATCATTACGCCCACAACCAAAGCACATGAGGGACACGATGAAGATATTTCAAGGGAAGAAATACTTTTACAGGGTTTAGTTTCGGAGGAAGATTATAACCAACTTGAAAAATATACGCTGGCTCTCTTTTCAAAAGGGACTGAAATGGCTGCTGAACAAGGACTAATTTTGGTTGATACAAAATATGAATTTGGGAATAAGGATGGTCAAATCACGTTAATTGACGAGATACATACTCCCGATTCATCAAGGTATTTTTATTCAAAGGGTTATTCAGAACGTCAGGCGTTGGGAGAATCACAAAAACAGTTATCAAAAGAGTTTGTGAGAGAGTGGTTGATTGCTAATGATTTTCAAGGAAAAGAAGGACAAAGCGTTCCAGAGATGTCCGACGAATGGATAAATCAAATTTCAGAAAGATACATTGAACTTTATGAAAAAGTTAGTGGTAAAAAATTTGAAAAGGATAAATCAGAGGACGTATTAAACAGAGTTGAGACAAACATTAATAATTACTTGATGTCAAATCAGTAATTTTACATCAAAAAAAGAATAAAATTTTATGGAATTTAAGGTAGAAAAAAACGAACAATTCGCTCTAATCGAACTTAAAGAAACTTCTTTAAATCAAGAGAATTCACCCGAATTGGAGGAAGTTGTGAGAAAACTTTTCAGAGAAGGTTACGGCAACATGATTATGGAATTTAATTCGATTGTTGAATTAGATGGATTTGGAATCTCATTAATTCGTAAAGCCAACAAAATTTGTTTAAATGAATTGGGACTTTTAATTATAGTTACAAAAAATGACGAAATTATTGACCAATTAGATGCGGCTAAAATTGAAGATTTAACTGTTATGCCAACAACCCAGGAAGCAATTGATGCAGTTTATTTGAATGAATTGGAAAATGATTTTCAATCGGATGAAGATGATGAATACGACCATGGCGAATACGGTGATAGTGGCGGAGGCAGTGAAAAAGAGTCAGACTATTGATTTAGGAGCATTTTACAAACAAAAAGCCTTGTCTGACGTTAGTTTGATGAGGCTTTTTTATAGAATACTTCCTGATAAATATTGTATGAAATTACTTCAAAATCCACTAATACTTAATTCCATTATTCGTCCGTTCTCGAATTAATAATTCGAGCTACAGTAACCCCAAAACGACATTGAGTTTTAATTTAACAATTTTAGGTACTGGTTCAGCAACGCCTGTTCTCACTCGAAATCCAACGGCTCATTATCTTCAAATTGAGCAAGATGGTTACTTGATTGATTGTGGAGAAGGAACTCAAAATCAATTACTTCGCTACAAGCTTCGACCAACTCGATTAAAATACATTTTCATTACCCACCTTCATGGCGATCATTATTTTGGGCTAATCGGACTTATTTCAACCTTAAATATGCACCGAAGAACGGACGATTTATGGGTTTTTGGACCAAAAGGGTTGGCAGAAATTATCACAATTCAATTGAAATATTCTGATGCTTGGTTGAATTTCAAACTTCATTTTGTTGAAACGGATACTAAAAAATCGTATCAATTATTTGAGAATGAACACGTTACAATTACTACAATCCCTTTAATACATAGAGTTGAATGTTGTGGATTTTTATTTCGAGAGAAACCTCAAAAGCATAAAATAGTTAAAGAAACAATGCCTTCTGATTTAACGATTGAGCAAATTAAGACTTTGAAAGATGGTAAAAATATTTTTAATGAAGACGGGTCTTTGAAATACGATTATCGTGATTATACGATACCATCAGTAAAAAGTAAAAGTTACGCTTTTTGTTCAGACACACTTTTCTACGAACCAATTATTGACATTATAAAAGATGTGGATTTATTATATCACGAAGCTACTTTCTTGGATGAATTGGTTGAAAGAGCAACTTTAACAAATCATTCAACGGCAAAACAGGCGGGTGAAATTGCTAAGCGTGCGAAGGTTGGGAAACTAATAATTGGTCATTTTTCATCTCGGTATAAAGAATTAGATTTACTTTTGGAGGAAGCGAAAGACGTTTTTCCGAATACGGTTTTGGCGGAGGAAGGAATGAATGTTGAATTTTGAATTGGTTTATAAATGCTTTCAATAAAAATCGTATATTTGAGCTGTAACGATAATTAGAACAAGGAAATGGTTATAACATCAGAATATGAAAGTGTCTATTCACTCAAACAATTAGAAAATCATCGAATGAATGACGATGAATTCTATGAGTTTTGTTTATTGAATGACCAAATAAAATTCGAGAGAGATGCTTTCGGAAATATCATAATTATGCCTAATACAGGAGGAATTACAGGAATTAAAAACAGTGAATTAAATGCGGACATCGTTATTTGGAATCGCAAAAATAAATTGGGAAAGACTTTTGATTCTTCCACAGCTTTCAGATTACCGAGTTCGGCAGTCCGTTCTCCCGATGCAGCTTGGATTTCAAACGAACGATGGAATGAATTAACGTTAGATGAACAAACAAAATTTCCTCCACTTTGTCCAGAATTTGTAATTGAATTAATGTCAAATTCAGATGATCTAAAATATGCGGTTGAAAAAATGCACAAGTGGATTGATAATGGGTGTCAATTAGCATGGTTAATTTTTCCAAAAGGAGAGGAAGTTAGAATTTTCAGAGCCAACGGAACGGTAGATTTAATTATTGGATTTGACCATATTTTATCAGGCGAAAATATTTTACCGAATTTAGCGTTCGATTTAAGTTTCTTGAAATCAACAACTTAACGAATTAAACTTACCCAACCTTTAAAGTCTTTGACGGTAAATTTTAGATAATAATAATAGTCGGAAGAGGCAAATTCTCCACCTGTCCATTTAAAATTTCTGTCCTCTGATTTATAAACTGAACTCCCCCAACGATTGAATATTTCGATATATTCAAATTTCTCTGAACAATTATTTTCTGGCAAATCCAACGAAAAATAATCATTTTTACCATCTCCATTTGGTGTGAAGACGTTGGTAGGTTGAAAAATATCTAAATTGGCAATCTTATTTTTCAGTGTAATTTTCACAGACGTTGTATCAAAACGATTCGGGCTGCATGAATTGTCTTCTGTGATAAAATCAATTTTATATTCCGCTTGGTCTTTTCCCTTTAAAAAACTACAATCAGGCTTCCAAGCAAAAGGATTTACGATTCTGGCAACGCCATCTTTATCCGTCCAAATCATATTCACCGACTTCAAGTCAAATCCTTTTGGTTGAGCATAAAGTTTAAGCGGGTCTAAATTTAAATCCGTGGAAATGACATCAAAATTGATGGGCTGAGGTTCTGTCCCGTCCAAAATTACTTCAATTTCATTCTTCAAAAGGCTGGTTTTTACTTCTGGAGGGTCGCTGAATGGTGTAATTGCTTTTAAGGTTACAGAAATACTATCTTTTAAATTTCTGCCACATCGTGTATCGGTTAAAATAAAATCAATGATGTAATCACCTTTGCGAGTTAAATCACAAACGGGTGTCCAAGTAAAAGGTGATGTTAATTTTCCAATACCCGAGGCCCCTGCGAAACTCATACCCGCTTGAGAAAGCGAAAATCCTCGTCCACGAGCCGTTACGGTTATATTATCATTATCTTTATCCGTACCCAAAACATTGAATTTCAATAGTTTCCCAATCAAGGATTCTCCTTTCTGATTCAATAAATCTGTACTTACTTTTGGAGCTTCATTGGGTCTTGGTTCGATAAATACTTGCATTCTCAAAGTCGAAGATAAGGGTTGAGGGCAGCCATTATCCGAGGCTACCACATCAAAAATCAAAGGTTTACCATCAAAAGATTCTGAACACTCATCAAAGCAAACCTCTGCTCTCAAGGTATCTTTTGAAGAGGATGTTTGAAACGATGAGGGCGTAATTGTTGGCGTTGACATGAAATTTATGGGAACAATTTTCATGTTAATCAACTGGTTCAAATCTGGGTCGGTTTCTAAAATGGTCAAACACCTTTTTTCACCTACTTTGAAGCTAATAATAGATGCTGGGTCATAGAATTCTTTTTTTCCTTTTTCTCGGTAAAGTGCCGTTGGGGCGTTATTAATGATGCAGTCAATAGCTTTCAACTGAAAATCTCTTCGCACGGCACCAATTTTTATACCTTTCCTATATTCTTCGGTCAAAACACAGAATACATATAAACCTTCTGTATTTACCGTAACCGTTAGTTGTCCAGTTCTCGGATTTACTCGCAAAGGCACTGGACCCGACATAACATTTGTCAAACCATAACCACTTCCCCAACTTACAAGCGGATAATTAGCACTCCCTCTTGGAAGGGGAGCTCTATTATTCTGGTCATTTGTGCTAAATCCATTTAATGGTGTTGCCAAAGAGTAAACCAAACTATCGCCATCTGCGTCTATTGCCCCAAAATCAAAGGTGAAAGGACGATTTAAACAGATATAGTCCCCCGTGAGTGTTTTGAATGCAGGAGTTGAATTTATAAAATTATTGAAGCCTGATTTGGTAGGTGGAAATTCGAGATAAAAAGTCGAACCAGCTTCACCAGGTACTTGAATATTTGAAATTACACCATTTCTACAACACCGTTCCCAAACCACATAATAGCCTTGTGGGTCATCTAAAGAAGATAAATCAAGAAGTACACTATATTGAAGAAGCCTCGTTCTAACGGCATTCGACTGCACACAAGCGGGATTTGTGTAGGAAATCAAGCGATTATTTACCAACGGTACATCCACATAGCCTATCACAGCATTATCCCTTTTCCTAAAAAAACCAACAGTCAAAACACGATCTATAGCTCCTGCATTACCGTTAATGTCATCAAAATAAAGGTTGAGGTTTAATTGGTGAGTGATTCCTGTTTGTCCTTTCACAGACTGCAAATCCATTTCACCTCCCACAATATGCGTAGCAAAAGTGGATCTATCAATTAATAGTAATAAAAGTATTGCAAAGGAAAAGTGCTTCATGGTATAATAAAGACGATATTTTTCTGGAAATGGTTGTGTTCGTTTTCATTTTTTTTGGCGAATAAATAAACCTTTGACTAATTAAGGTTCAATTTATAGAATCTGGTTTAAAGATAGATTTTATTACTGGGTTTATCTCCATGATTGCAAATATTTAGATTTATTTCAAAATTTATTTCAAAATTTACAAATTTACTAATTCATACAATTTAGGTTTAAATTAACAATAAAATTTGCAATATTTTTGTAATAACTTCTATTCGCTATTTAAATTTAGCACCATACGTACAATATTTTCGTTGAAATAATAATTATTGATTTTTAGTAATGATTTTTTAAAATTGCATCTAACCAAGAATAAACTTTACAAAATCTTGAAATTGTATAATACCAATGATTATTTGGCGAAACACTATTTTTTCCAAAGAAATTATTGTATATATTTGTAACTGCAAAATAGAAAGTACACCATCTTGAATATTTCAATATATTAAATTCTGTTTTAAACAGATAAACCTTCAATCTATAAGGTCATTTATTAAATAAGTTATAAATTAAAAACTTTTTCCCATAACACAAAGTAGAATATTCTGTTGAAGGGAATTTACCTAATGAGGTAACTCAAACTTTGATTGTTTCGTCATAAAAGCCAAACACTAATACCATGATTAATACAGAAAATAAAGGTTTATATCGCAAGGAATTTGAGCATGATGCGTGCGGTATCGGTTTCGTTGCAAACATGAAAGGGCGTAAATCACACAAGGTGGTGACGGACGCAATACAAATGCTTATTCGAATGGATCATCGTGGAGCATGTGGTTGCGACCCAAATTCAGGTGATGGAGCAGGGATTTTACTCCAAATTCCACACGAATTCTTTTTGGAAGAATGTAATAAATTAGGGATTTATTTACCCTCAGCGGGTGAATACGGTGTTGGCATGACTTTCTTTCCAAATGA
>JAYVIV010000295.1:0-4661 GCA_043769985.1 Arcicella sp. | reverse complement strand
GCAGAAACACTAAAATTAAGTTTCTACACCGTTGAAACTCACCGTAAGAACATCAAACAGAAATTGAAATTTAAGACCAAAAAAGAGTTTTATGAATTTTTAGAGACACTTGAATAGTAAAAGCATGAATGATTCTTTCGACCCTAATTTATGATTGAAAAATAATAACGCTATATATAGGTAAGCTAATATTCATTTTAAATACTCAGTGAGTATTAATTTCAAACGGAAGCCTTTGGTTTTTACCGAAGGCTTCCGTAAATCAATCACTTACAGATATATTGAAATGATTGGGAAATGTTAATTTTATCACCATTTTCCACCAAGGTACTTTTCATTTTAGTGGGTTGCAAAGTGCTGTTGTATTCAAAACTATTTTCTGCACTTAAAAATACTGTTTTGTCATCTTCGTAATATTTTTCAGAAAGAGCATTGTTTTTATTCAGATAACCATATTCATCCACTAAACCTGCAAATCCAATCATTAAGGCTTTAAATGCTTCTGGATTTATAGTTTTTTTATCATCAAACTTTGTTATTTCGTAATACAAGTACTCCTTTTCATTCTCAAATTTTTCGTAAACTTTCGCAACATTATCTCCCAAATATTCCAATCTTAAAGCAAATACTTCTCCCAGATTATCCGTAGAAATAATACTCGCTAATTGCGTATTGTTGAAAGTATAGGTATTAGTTTGATAAAGTGTATTATTTAATGTTATTACTGATTTTGTAATTTTCCCAGTTCCATCATAAGATAAAGTTGCCACGAAAGTATAAATCTTTGTTCCTACTTTATAGGCAACGTTTATTTTATCTACTAAACTTTGGGTATTATAGGTGAAAGTATACGTAACATTTGCCGAATCATTTTTATACTCCGTTAAACGATTAGTGGCATCGTAAGTCATGGTTTGCAAAATATTTCCTTTCAGATTTGAAACCGTTGAAAGATAACAAGTCTGTGGAGTAGTGTCAGTATTTTTACTGCAAGAAACAGTTATTATGATAGTTAAAATACTTATAACCAAGTGATTAAATATATTTTTCATTTATTTTTAAGATTAAAATTGTGGAAAAAATTGTAGGGCGTATCACATACGCCCTCAAACGAAATGGGCGTATGCGATACGCCCATTTCGCTATCAATTTTTAATAATTTTTTTCGTAATTACTTTTTCACCAACCTTAAATTTCAAGATATATGCCCCTGAATTAAATCTGCTCATATCAATCGTTCCTTCGTGAATCTGCGAGGAGGAAGAAAAATTTTGAGTCAATTGCTCTTTGCCAAGGGTATTCATTAATAATAAATTAACATCAGTTGCTTCCTTACTTTGGAGTCTCCAATTCAATAATCCAGTTGTTGGGTTTGGCGAAACATTCACTACTAAATCAGCATATTCTCCCGTGTTTTCATTCGTTGAACGAGCGTTTGAAACAGTCATTTCTACCAATGGTTTATCTCCAATCGAAGCGGTGATTTGTACTCGCACAATCTGAGACGTTCTACTACTGAAACAATTTGGATTTCCGCCCAACTCACAAGCAACGTAGTAACGAGTATTTCCTTCTAACTCTGGGGTTTTGAAAGTTGCTGAACCTAATGAGGTTCCGCCCGTTGCAGCCGTATACCAGTTTGGAGTTCCAGTTGCACAAGTTGCTGTTAAGGTGGTGCTTGTGCCTAACTTTGTTGTTTCTTCTTGGGCAGTTGGAGCTTCCACGATAGGTTTTACCACTACCGAAACATTTGTGAATGAAATAGGGCAATTAGTAGTATCACAACGTACTTTATAATCGGTATTTGCCGTCAAGGCAGGGCTTACAAAAGGAGAGCCTTTAAACAATTCTTTTGTCCCAGCCGCATCAAACCATTTAACCGAACCAGTCGCACAAGTTGCTGATAATGAAACAGTTGAACCATTGCAAATTGTTGGTTTTGCATCTGCCACGACTGCATCTGAACATGAAATTTGATTGATTTTTGTGGTAAAAATACCACGTCCGTGTGTTGCCAGAGCTACAGTTTCATCCGAGGCACGGTATTTCAACATATCACAACGAACATTTGCTAAGGTAGTATTATTAGGTTCCCATTTTGGGTTATCTACGGTAATGTCGGTAGTTGACCAAACGCCCAATTCAGTTGCCAATAAAACTTGTTTTGTATCTTTTGGATTAATCAAAGCGTAACGAATTGGAACGTTAGGTAATCCATGTTCAGTTTCATCTTTTGAAATCCAAGTTTTTCCATTATCGGACGTATAAAAAACTGATTTTACGTTATAATTTGATTTAGTAACGACCATCGTATTTTCATCTTTCCCAAAATCAATCGAAGAAACATTACCTTCTGAGGTGCTTGTTTTGTCCATAATTTTGGTAAATTCTACCGTCAAATCTCCTTCTTGGGCAATTCCTGTGGCTTTATAAACATCGCCATCATTTGTCGCAACATAAAGATTACCCTGAGTTTTGCCCAATTTTATGAAAGAAAGCGTTAAGGCTTCAACCTTTACCAACTTTATGATAGAAGAAGTAGTGGTATATTTTGGAGAAGTTCCTTTGATTTGATACCTGATAATTTTAGTTTCTTTTTCAGATTCAAGCGTATAGTTTTCGTATAATGTATGATTTTGAGAATCATAATCGGCAGGATTGATAAATCCACCTCTTTTAGCATTTGTGGGTGTTAATTCGTCAGCATTCTCACCACTGATTGAACCAGCTTTATGTAGTTTTGGAGTAACGTGCGTATAATGAGAAATAACAATATTAGAATCTAATTTATCAATAAAAGTCAGACCACCATCTCCCCCATGAACTTCTGTTCCTCCGCCTATTTTGCCATACGCTGATGAAATGGTTTTTGTTCCATTATCCTGTGTTCCAGCCACAACAGTACCGCTATTGGCAAAACTATTGATGTCCACACTGAAAAACTGTGTTACATTATATCCTCTATTTCGTTTTTGTAATTTAGGATACTCCTTCCCTGAAATTGCCCAATCTGGTGCGTAATAAACCCCTCCATCATTACCAAAAATAGCTTCATCAGGAAAACCTGGGCGAGCCATGAAAGCATGATTATCAGTGTGCATTAATGCTCCTAATTCGCCATATCCCATCTTAGGAAGCCAAGTTTCACCTGCGTCTGTACTAACACTATACGCAATACCCGCTGCATACAAAGCATTTGGGTTAGTTTCGTGCGTTCCCAAGATGAGGTCATAACTGCCTTGGTCGCCCATGAAAGGTTTTTCTCCACCTCCATCTAAGTCTTCATAAACAGGCACTTTCATGGGTGTCCATGTTGTTCCTGCATCTGTACTTTTCAAAAAGAAATTTGCCTTTGCAGTACCACTATTGGCGGAAACTGCATAAATAACTTGGGCATCCCCTTTGGTACTTGGAGCAATAGCAAACTCTACACGTCCATTATTAAATGTTCCAGTGGGGGTAATATCTTTAAAAGCTGTTACGGTTGCATCGGTAGATTTCAAAAATTTTGCAGGATATAGCCCAGAGCCTTCCGCCACGTATAAAATTCCGTCAGAACCTATTTCCATATCAGAAACTCGTTCAAGACTATCTGATGGAGCATTTGTACCGCTCAATACTGCCCAAGTTGTACCACCATCATTTGAGCGAAAAACCCCACCATAATTCAAAGCAAATACTTCTCCTTTGGCATTGACGATAATTTTATAAACCTCTCGCCAGCATGAGGCCGAGGCTACGGTCAATTTTGTATAATCTGGAATGGTTGAAGCCAGTCTTGTCCAAGTAATTCCGCCATCAATGGTTTTCCAAACACCCGCTCCACCAGAGCCAGTTGCACCTGTATTATCAATATTACCTGAACCTCCTCTTTCGCCCGTTCCTACGTACATAATTTTTGAATTACTTGGGTCGGCGGCTATCCAACCAACGGCGATATTGTCCCATAGATCATTGACTTTTTGCCAAGTAGATTTTTCGTCAGTAATATCATTATTAAACCACAATCCACCCGAAACGCCACCTGCCCAAACTTTTTTATGAGTAGCATCATTGGGGTCCCAAAGTATAGCACGAGTACGCCCGCCTACGTCATTTGGTCCACGTTCTGACCATTTTATATTTGGTATGGCAGATTGAACTCGACTACTTTTGTTTTTTTGAATCGTACGATACATTTCCGTACGAGATTTCTCTAATTCGTTTCTTGGAATTTGCCCAGTCTTAGGGTCTTTGGTAATGAGTTTTTCCCAATTAGCTCTTTGCAATTGGCTGTTTCCTTCTTCTTTATCTTGTGAAAAGACAAACAAGGGGAAAAATAATAGAATTGAGAGTGTAAAGTTTTTAATCATGACATGTGTTGGTTTATGTTAAGACGATTTGGCGACTCAGTTATTTTTAGAAAACAAAAGTAATTTCAATTCTCTAAATAGGAGGATGTAAAGCGGAAGAAAATGGGTTGAAAGTTATTAATTGGTAAGAAACCATACGTAATTGCTTTGAATAAACTCATGGCATGACTCATAGTAATACGAGAAATGTACATTTTAAGGCTTATTAAACAAGAAGAAACCACTGAAAATATAGCAGAAACACTAAAATTAAGTTTCTACACCGTTGAAACTCACCGTAAGAACATCAAACAGAAATTGAAATTTAAG
>JAYVIV010000294.1:0-7806 GCA_043769985.1 Arcicella sp. | reverse complement strand
AATTACGCCTTTTTTACCTCCTAAATGACCCGCTCCAACAGCAAAAAATGTTGGTCTTTCTTTGGTTATTTTTAAAATTCTTGGAATCCAATTTTGATTGCGGGTTACCAATAAATCTTCTTGAAAATCAGCACTTGAGGACTTTGATTTTTCCATATCTTCCAGTAATGCCTCCACGTCCTGATTTTTATAATCGGTAATCATTTGTTTAAATGTTTGCTTACCGTCGGTCCAATTTTCTACCAATTTTACCAGCATCATATCAGCCTGTTTTTTCATACCCATTTTGTCCATTGCCGCAAATTGGTCTTGGACAGTTTCTAAGCCAAGCACTTCTTTGTTCTCAGCTTTCGCCATTTTCATAAAAGTCTCCTCATAACTTTGAGTTGGACACGATAATAATTTTGTAATGGTCATAGAACTAAGCACAAAGGGTTTCATCTTGTCCATTGTGCCAATATTCATTTTTAAAGTATCCTTGAAAAATTGGCTAACTTTCTGATAATCAGGCTCTGACAAAAGTGTCTTTATGGTTGAGCCATCCGTCATATACATACTTTTCATCATTTCGGGCATCATTTTTGGGTCGTCCATATCTATTTCTAAATAGACCTGTTGGGTTTCCGAAAACTTTTGTTTGGTTGTTTCCGTCATCACGAAATCGTCTTTACAAATGATGTGAATTGTTCCGTATAAATAGGAAGGTTGCGAAAGTCCGTTACCCGAAATTTCGTACAAAAGTGATTTATCTTCCTTTTGCCCGTATAGTTGCGTAAAATACAACGAACTAAAAATTAAGGAGATGAGGAATAATTTAATAGGATTTGTCATGTTTGTTTTGTTTGGTAGAACAGGCTTCCAACTGAGACGCAAAGTCCTGTTCAATGTACAGACGGAACAGGACTGTGCGTCTCAGTTGGAAACCTGTTCTACATTTGTTCTAATTCTGCGAGTAATTGTTTGAGTTTTTGGAGATGTTCTCCGTATAATTTTTTGATGATATAATCCATATAGAAATAACCAATTGGAGTAACAAAAATTGTATTAATAATTAATCTTGTCAAAGAAATTTCATACCGATGATTTAGAAAATATTTAATGAGTTCATTTCCCATCACAGAACCATAGAACATGAGTGGAATTAATAAAATATTATTAAAGATGATGTTTACCTTAACTCTTTGACTGAATTTTTCCTCTGTATATTTTAATATTGAAAGTAAATTATTTTTCAACTTCATTTCTTTATATTCCTTTATTTCTTTCCAGTAAAAGTATAATCCCACGAAGGTAAAAATAATAAAAAAACCAGCTACGTATTTATGATAAATGGCGATATTTTTTACAAAAAGCACATAAATTAAAGGAGGAATAAAGAGACAACTCACAATGGCATCAAAGTCTAAATTAGCCCTCAATTTCGCCATCAAATCCTTGGATTTCTGGCGAGTCATTTCCATAACTTTTTCATTATCAATATCTTGTGGATTAATTGATAAGTCTTGGTTTTGTTGCCAAATATGTTTTAAATCGTCTAATTCCATTGTTTTAATTAAAAATTAAGAAGTAATAATTAAAAATTACACTTTCAGTTTTAAATATTTTCAGAGCTATAAGTGGCTGAATTTTTAATTTTTAATTAACATAACTCTCAATTTCTCCCGAATTCTTGTCATCTTTACTCGAACATTATTTTGGGTAATTCCTACAATCTCGGCGATTTCTTCGTTATCTTTTTCTTCAAAATAAAGCATCACGATTGCCTTCTCAATTTCAGATAATTGGGTAATGGCGTGGTGCATAATTTTGATTTGTTCTTCGGTAGAATTGTCGTAAATATTATCCGAAATATTCAGCAAATTTTCGCTCAATTCAACCCGTTTTGGTCTGCGGCTTTCCTTTCTGAAATCGGAAATTGCTACATTCAAAGCAATCTGATAAATCCACGTCGAAATTTTGGATTCTTGTCTAAATTTTGGAAAAGCTCGCCACAATTGAATCACTATTTCTTGAAACAAATCTTTCTTATCATCAGGGTCGTGCCGATACATTCCGCAAACTTTATGCAGGATTCCCTGATGCGTTTTGATAATTTCAACAAACTGATTTTCAGTGGATTGATTCAACTTTTGGAGGTTTTTTGGGGATTAGTCGTAGGGTGAGGAGTAGAATTACATTTTTTGTGCTATTTATTATTTTGGTCTATATATTGTTGTTTTATTTCTTCAAATGTCTGGTTTAATTTCTCTTTCTCAATTTCCTTTTTTACCACATTTTGAATCCATTGAGGGGGATTTTTTTTTCTGAGAATAATATCACCTTTTCTCATTTCTATAAATTTTACAGGAGTGTTAGAATTGTCCGTGAGTATCAAAAGGTCAGGAATATTCAAATAATATTTCAGTAATTTCAATCCATTTTCATAACGCATTTTTATTATATCAGGTCTTACAAAATGTCCACCTTCTTTCACTCTATTATTCACTCTGTTAATGCACGTTTGAACGGTATCTGTACAGAAAAAATCTATAACTATTTGGTATCCAATTAATTGAATGTTTTCTATGAATTTCCAAGTTTCGTTGTCAGCAAGATTTGTTTCAAAACCGAAACTTGCTTTTTTAGCAATTAACTGATTCATTTGGCTGGTAGCTTCACCATTTGCAATTTCTTGAATATTCATATCTCCCGATTTCTCTCGAAGCTGTTTTGCTATATCATCAGCATTAATAAATGTGAAATTTTGTGGTACAAAATCATAAAAACTTGTAGTTTTTCCAATGCCATTTGGACCAGCTAAAATATAGAGTATAGGGATATTATCCATTGTATGGTCTTACAAGTTCTTGATTTTCAACTATAAATTTTCGTTTATCCGCAAATTCAGCAATTACAATACCTTCAACTTCATAATATATTGGTAAGCCTCTGCTAAATGCTTTCTCCTTCGCCCTATTTAATATTTTTTCTCCGACAACCAAACACTCTTCTTCATTCATTAAATAATGTGGTTTGCTCGCTCCACCGTACAATAATTGATATTCATTCTTTACCATGTTCTTATTTTTTTATGCTATAAATTTACTTAATTTCCATCAAAAATACTTTCTCAGTCTTATCCGTTACCTTAAATCTGTCATCGATCCTGTGACCAACAACCCACACAATTGAGCCGTTTGAGGTCAGAACATATACTTCTTTTTTGAGGTTTAAAGGCACTTTGGTATCAATCAAAAAATCACTAATTAACTTCTTTTTATTCATCCCCAAAGGACAAAACCAATCTCCCTCTTTCCACTTTCTGATTTGTAACGGAAAACGAACTTTATTGGCATCTAAACAAGCCGTTTTCTTAGCCGTTGGAACAATAAAATCCTCGGGTTTTTCAAAAGATTCCCCAATTTTGAAGTTAAGATTTTCAGAGGTAAACTCTTTGATTCCAGATTCAATAACTTGGCTTTCAAATACTTGTAAATTTTTCTTTGTAATCACTAACTCCGTGCGGTCTTTCACAAGGGTATGGGTTGGAGAAAGGAAAGTTCGTCCAGGTTCTTTGTCAAATGCCTCGAAAATATCTTGACATTGTTGATAGGTAAAATGAAAAGGTTTTAGCATTTCCGACAACTTAATCATCGGTTGTGAAAGTGTCTGAATTGCCTTGTAATTTACAAAAGTTGCCTGGGAATCCGACCAAGTAATTTGTTTCCGAAGCATTTCCATTTCTTGCTCAAAAATTTCCTCAACTGCTGAAATTCTTTCAACGGTATGCTGAATTGTATTTTCCAGATTTGGATTGATTTTTTTCAATAAAGGCACAACCTCATTCCGAATCAAATTTCGTTGATATTTATTAGATTCATTGGAAGAATCTTCTCGCCAAATGATTTGATTTTCAACTATATACTCAAAAATACTATCTTTTTCCGCAAATAACATCGGACGAATAATATGCCCCTTTTTTGACTTAATCCCGTGCAAACCCGCAATGCCTGTACCTTTTGTGAGGTTTAAAAATACTGTTTCCAAGACATCATTCTGATGATGAGCGGTGGCAATATAATCACAATTATGTTCTTTTCTAACTTTCTCAAACCACTCATATCGCAAAATTCTGGCCGCCATTTGGGTTGATATTTTCTCATTATCCGCAAATTCTAAGGTCTGAAAAGTCGTAATAATAAACGGAACTTTGTACTTGATAGATAGTTTTTTTACGAACATTTCATCTTCATTAGATTCTTCGCCACGAAGCCCAAAATTGCAGTGTGCAATCACAAAATCGAACTTTGCTTTACTAAAAAGATCACACATCACCACAGAATCCATGCCGCCACTTACCGCCAAGAGTACCTTTTGCGTAGGTTGAATAAGATTTTGTTTGTTAATAAAGGTTAAAAATTGGTCAAGCATGGTATTATTGGGTAATTTTACTGTTAATATGAATATGAAATATCTCACAAAAATACGTCAAATATTAGCAAACTTGGGATTATTGTCTGAATTTGGATTCATTAGATTAATGGATTACTGGATTATCGCACAAAAAAATCCAGTAATTCGTAAATCTGACGAATCCAAGTTCATACTGGGTCGTATCAGACAAATAGTCGTTCTATTTTTTCTAATCTCAATAAAATTAAACGCCCAAACTCCCGCAATTACATCAGTCACCCCAACCAATCCAAATCAAGTAGAAATTATCAAAGCTGACAGTTTAGTGGGTCAAAATACGCCCTTTATGTCGGTTAGGAGATTGATGGGGAATGTGGCTCTTCGACAAGCTACTACGCTGTTATACTGCAACTTAGCCATTTTGAATGAAACCACAAACATCTTAGAAGCCTACGGAAAAGTGAAGATTATTCAAGCCGATACGGTAACGATTACGGGCGATACTGCCTATTACTTTGGTAACGAACGAAAAGCAAAAATTAATGGACGAGTAAGATTAGATGACAGAACTATTATCCTGACTACCAATAAGTTAGACTATGATTTAAACACAAGTACTTCCTATTATAACACAGGAGGTAAAGTAGTAGATAAGAAGAGTACTTTGACCAGTAAAGAGGCGTATTATAATACTGTTACGAAATTAGTAAACTTCAAAACCAACGTAAAAGTGTTGGATAAAGAAGGGAATCTAACGGCTGATTCTTTGCGATACAGTACACTTTCAAAAGAAGCCTATTTTGTTGCCCCGACCCTGATTGTTAATGGAAAAGACTCTACCTACGCAAATCCAGGCAGTCAGTATAATACCGTTACGAAAATAGCAAATTTAAAAGGTCGTTCTACCGTCAAAACCGACGATTATATTATGATTGCCGATACGATGATTTATGACCCACCTACTGAAATTGGGGTTGCCAATGGAAATATCGTGTTTTTATCTCGAAAAGATAAAGCCATTCTAACGGGGGATAAGGGACGTTATTCCAAACGGACGGGCGTTACGAGAGTATTCGGACACGCACTGTTGAAAAATATTATGGATAATGACACGCTCTTTTTGAATGCAGACACCTTAGTTTCATTGGATAATAAAGAGACAAAAGTAAAGAAAATGTATGCCTATAAACACGTGTTAATGTATAAATCAGACATGGCGGGCAAATGTGATTCTTTGAGTTATAATGTCTCGGATTCAACCATTTATTTTTATCAAAAACCTATTCTTTGGAATAATAAAAATCAGTCTGAGGCGGATTCTATTAATGTTTTGTTGAAAAGAAACAAAATTAAAACAATGAATATGAAGGGTAAATCCTTTGTGATTTCGATTGATACTTTGATTAATTATAACCAAATAAAAGGGCGAAAAATGCTCGTGAATTTTACGGATAGTTCAAGAATTGAGAAAGTTACTGTTGAAGGAAATGGCGAAAGTATTTATTATGCCATTGATGAAAAAAATACCGTCACGGGCATGAATCGAGTACAATGCGGCAAGATGAATATCAATTTTAAGAAAAATAAAGTTAGTAAAATTGCTTTTTTGTCGAAACCAGACGGAAAATTTATTCCTCCCAAAGAAATAAAAGCGGATGACAAAGAATTGGATGGATTTCGTTGGAGAGTTGCTGAAAGACCCACAAAAGAGTCGATTATGAAAGTAGTTAATCCGCCAGCTTTAATAAAATTAGATAATATTAAAAAAGATTCAGTGTTAATTAAGCCTGTAGAAAAAGAAGTAAAGAAAGTACCATTGAATAATTCTAAGAAAAAATTAAGGTCTAAACTTTGAAAATTGAATAATTTTAATATATTTTTGTAATGTACTTGAAAGATTAACTGTTTGATTATCAACTGATAGTAATTAGTTGTAAATTTTTTACCTGACAACACACAATAATTAACATATTTTAAGAAACCCAAATGCAACCTTTTGCGTAATTTTAGAGTCTAAATAATTATAGTTGATTTTCTCGCACGGTTTTTGTTGAGAGTTTACTATACTAAAAAAAAAACAATACTTGAAGAAAAATTTTACAATGCAATGAAACCTATACTAAGAAATTCGCTGATGTTTATAATGCTGACACTCTTTATGTCAGGATTAAATACATTTGCCCAAACCGAAACTCGCCACAAAAGCCGTCTGGATATAAAGCCTAAAGCAAAATCTGTAACGGCTACTGCTTTATTTAAGAAAACATCATTTTCGTTTTTCCAGCCAACATTCTTGTCGCTTGATAGAAATATTAATTACCAGCGTTCGACAGTAATCAATCAATATTTCACGAACTCATTTTTATTGCAACCCATTAAAAATCAGGTTATTAAGGTTGAATCTACTGCTGTTCAATCAGTGATTGCAGGTGTTGAAAAGGAAAATAAATTAGATGAATTCATTAGCTCAGAAGATAGATTATTTTCGAGTGATAAATTAACTGTTTCTAATATTTATCCCAATCCTGCTGACGACCATGCTAACATTGATTACGTAATAGCATCATCAGCAGGAGACACAAAAATTACCTTTTATAATGTGTTAGGTAATGAAATGAAGGAAGAAATGTTAGATAAAGATCAAAAGAAATTGAGAGTTTCAACGAGAGAATGGAATAACGGAATTTATCTTTATCAATTATCATCAGAAGGTAAGTCATTGGTAACTAAGAAGTTATTAGTAAGACACCAATAAAATATTTTGCAAATCGAATTTTAGAAGCTATGCCCGTTTGGGTGTAGCTTCTTTGTTTTAGTATAGGGTTTCAACTTTTTAAAAGTTAATTATTCGAGGGATTCTCCATTTATTAAGTAATTATCATTTTTTTATATATCTTGAATACTTGCTCCAAAAGAGGTTTCTTATCATCATTTTCAATCACATAATCCGCAATCTTCAAACGTTCTTCATCCGTGATTTGTCGGGCAATAATATCTCTTATTTCTTGCTCAGAACGCTTGTCTCTTGCCTGTATTCGTTTGATTCTTACTTCAATAGGTGCGTGAATTACAATGACTTTATGAAACATATTATTGTCTCCTGCAGCTTTCATTAATGCCGCTTCATAAAGTAGAAATGGGGATTTTGAGTATTTTTTTACCCAATCACGGGCATCTTTATGGACACAAGGATGAACGATTGAATTAAGTTGTTTTAGTAAATCTGGATTATTGAAAACTTTTGAAGCTACCCATTTCCGATTATACTCACCCGTAGATGTGTAAGAATTCTTACCAAGAAGATTTTTTATGGATTTTTTTAAAGGTAATTCATTATTAATTAGATATTTAGCTCTTGAATCAGCATCATAAATTGGAATATTCATCGTTGCAAAAATCTTGCAAATTATACTT
>JAYVIV010000293.1:0-9858 GCA_043769985.1 Arcicella sp. | reverse complement strand
GAATGGCACTTTTGCCCCCTTCCACTTGGTCTAAATAATGGGGAATTCCGCCCATGGTCATATAAAGCAAGAGCAATTGATAACGGTCAAAAATGATGTGTTTTTCCTGAAAATAGGTTTCAGTTTCTGCCAATGTGAAGGCTTGGAGGTGAATTCGGCGGGTAACACGGTTATGCAAACCGCCCTTATCATTAATAATTTTTTGAATCATCCAAGCCGTTGCCGACCCGCAAATCACGACGACAATATTGGCTTTGACGGCATAACTGTTCCAAAAATAACTAAATCCTGTCAGGAAATCAGACTTTCCACTTGCCATCCAAGGCAATTCATCAATGAAAACTACCTTTCGTTTTTCAGTGTTTTCCAATGATTCGAGATGCGTTTTTAGTTGGTGAAAAGCCTCTAACCAGTCAATCGGAGGAGGTGGTAAATCCTCTAATTTTTGTACATCTTTTAGGCTATACGCAAAATTTCTTAATTGCTGTTGTTTCGTGCCGTCTTTCAAACCCGTGAGTTCAAAGTCTATTTTTCCTTCAAAAAATGACCCGACTAAATAGGTTTTTCCAACTCGTCTTCTTCCAAAAACGGCTACTAATTCTGCCTTTTTTGAGGCATAAGCATTTGCCAAAACCTCTAATTCTTTTTTACGACCTATCATAACTTTTGTACTTAATCTGCGGAATGTAGGTAAAAATACATACATTCCGCAGATTATCAAAACTTAATCTGCGGAATGTGGGGTAAAATGGGTGGATTCCGCAGGTTAGATACTTAAATGATAGAAAGTGTTTCAATATTTCGATTGTGAAAAATTATTTACTGTTACATAAAGTAGCTTTTATTTAATTAAATTTTTAAATACAATTTCAAAGAAATTTATCCCTGACTTTTTGTAAGTTTGATGAATTATAAATGTCGTTTTAACCAATTTTATGCCATCACTTTTATGAAATACTACTACAATAAATTCCTACAATATATTTTTGATAAAATAAAACCAGAAAATGAAGAACAATACATTTTTATACTCTGGGTTTGTAATGAATATATAAATGACTCTGGGAGAATAAGTGATAAGATAAAAGAAGAGTTGTCACGTGGGACTTTTAGGTCTGATTTCCAAAAAATCAAATATTTATTATCTCTTAAAACCCAGAAACAAAGTTCTATCCTTAATAAACAGACTCAAAATGTAAGTAACTCAAAACTTAAATCTGTTCAAATTAAAAACTTCAAAGGTTTTAGTAATTTTCACTTAGAATGTAAAGGGAGTAAAATAGATATTCATCACAATAATACCATTATATTCGCCCCAAATGGTGGAGGAAAAACTTCATTTTGTGAGGCATTAGAATATAAACTTACAAATGACATAAAGGAAGCTAAAAAGCGTGGGTTTAAAGCTAAATTAGACGAGTATTTCAATGACAAAAATCATAAATCTCTTTCCCCACAAATTAACATTACCTTTGAATCAGAAGAGACTCAGACAGAAAATTTCAATGATATAGATTGTAAAAATTTTGAAACCTGTTTTATTGAAAAGAATCGAATCCAAGAGTTTGCATTATTAGGAATAGATAAACGAGAAGAAAAAAATATAATTGCTACTCTTTTTGGTTTGGAAGATTTAGAAGAGTTTATTCGTTCTTTTGTTCTTCCAAATAGTTTTAAAGTGAACGACCTAAAAAAAGATGATATAAAGAAAAAGTTAGAGGATTTGGAGAAGAAAAATATCACATATCTTACAAATAAAGCACAAAGAGAAAAGGATATTGCTGACAAAAAGAAAGAAATCGAATCAATTTTAGGAATTACCTTTTCTCAGGGTGCATTTGACTTAAAAATTACAGATTTGGAGAAAGAAGAAAATGGTCTTGCATTGGCAATAGGTGAATCATCTGAAAATGTATTAATAAATCATATTAGAGAAGACATTGAAGAATCTCTAAAACAGGTAAAAAGTATAATTGATAGTTATAGAAATATATGTGATTTTATAATTGAAAGACAAACTGAGGTAGATTACAAAGCCCTTTATGAAGCAATACAAGGTATTCAGCAAATGAATCCAGTTATTGATTTATGTCCAGCTTGTGATACACCTCTTTCAAACGTAAACACAAATCCTTACGAGAAGGCTTCGCAAAATTTGGCAATTGATAATATAAAGGAGATTGCTCTGAAACAACAATTAAGAGATACACAAAAAGATGAAATTGCAACTAAGTATTTCTTAATCGAACAACTCATTAAAGATTTTAAAAGCAATATCAGTATTCTATCATCAGGTTTTCCAAAAGAACAGATAGATACAATAATTGAAAAAATTACGGAATTTAGAGAAATTTTAAAGCCAAATCCTTCCGATTTTGATAATAAAGTTAAATTAATAGAAGAAACCTATACCTACTTTTCTTCTGCTACAATTGAATTATCAAATTATTTTTTTCAAATAAAAACGGTATTTGATTCTCGAAAAAATATTGACAGTAAGAAATTAGATTTAGAGAAATTGAAAGCTAAAAAAACAACGCTAAAAAATCTTAAAAGTGATTTAGAGAAATTGGATTTAGATTTAACCAATATAAATAAATTTTTAGATAATTTTTCAAGCGAAAAGTGTGTTTTAGACCAAAAACTCAACATTGAAAACGACCAAAATCAATTTCTTGATAAAGTGGAAAATTGTTACAAACAGTTCTATAAAGATTTAATAAAATTCAAAACTGAGGAAGAAAAAAATAAATTTGAGGGAATTGAGGCTCCTGCAACAAAATATTATCAATTGATAAATAAGTTCGACAGTGAAGTAGAAACTATTGAAAAAATTGTCTTTCACAAAGAAGACTCTGAGAATTATCGTATAAGAGTGAAATTTAAAAACGAAATTGAAGAGATAGATGCTTTTAAGAGGCTTAGTGAAGGTCATGTTAGGGCATTAGGACTTTCTATGATGTTGGCAGTTGCCGAAAAAGAGGATAAGCCATTTTTGATATTTGATGATGTGGTAAATGCAATTGACAGTGACCATCGTGCCAATATTATAGAAATGATATTTAAAGAACCTGTACTTAGAAATAAACAATTGATAATTACAACTCATGACAGACTTTTCTGGGAGCGTTTCTGTAATTATGATAATTCAAGGAGTAATTATTTGAGCTATATATTTGATTGTCAAGAGCATATAGGGGTTTTCCATACAATTTATGATGGCTCGTTCAGCATAAAAATTAAAAATGCTTTGGAAGTATGTGATATCCGACAAGCATTAATTTACTGTCGAATTTGGTTTGAGACTATGGTAACAGACTACTGTTTAAAAAATAAGGTCAAAGTATTAGCAGGATTTACTGAAAGTAAAAAAGAAAGAAATAACCTTATTAGAATTGATTTGGAACATATGTATAGAGAAGTTAAAAGTCTTATTTCGGGTAGTTTTGATTTTACGGAAACTTATAATGCAATTTATGGTAAGAATAGCTCTAATTGGCAAGGAATGAATCAAGAGAATCACTCTCTTGATGACAATAATTTGAATTTCTCTCACTCTAAAACAAGTAGAGAAATAATAGATATTTATGAAAATATTAAAAAATTGGAACTCATTTTATTCCCCGAAAAAGTGAAAAGAAAAATTGAAGATATAGAAAAAGATATTGTCATAAAAAATCAGAGACTAATGAAAATTGATTCTCATTTGCAGAATCAAAGTTTTCAAACGAGTAACCCTACTGGTTTTGAAGAAATGAGGATAGTGAAAGTTTCAACAGAGAATGAAGTTCTAAAATTAAAGAATGAAATTGTAGTTTTAAATGAATATTTACCAGAACAAGAGGTCTTGACTTAACAAAACCTCAACCCAAACGCATACCCATAATCAACCAACCCCCTTTGTTCATGATTATCAATCCACGCTTTTTCTTTATGATTTAGATTTACAATTTGAGTAGTAGTTTTACTTTTAAAATTCTCCACAATGCTTCGCAAAGTCTTTAATTCCTTTTCAGAAAATAAACTTTCATCAAATGGATGCAGAGGATTGAGTTTGTAATTTTCTCCTACATTTCCATTACTAAATGGGACATATTCTACTTGCACCAGTTCCTTCTCTACAACATTTGCCAATATTCGGTCATAGTTACTTGGTACAGTTCCCAATGGAATAGCACGATATTGTAAACCCATAATAGATTTTCCGAAATTACGATAATGGGCAAAATCGGTGTAAAAAAGTAGTTTATTTAGTCCCGTTTTCCACGGTACAATGTGTTCTACTAAATAGATAATTACGTTTTGTATTTTCTCTAAATTTGGTAATACATAGCCATTTTTAGAGGAAGGTTCTGTGTCATTACAAAGGAGATAATCATTGATAATTAATTGCCAATAATCCTTCTTCTCCTCTTGAATCAAACCCTCAACCCGCTTCAAAATCTTCTCCTGTTCTTTCGCATTAAAAGCATTACTTAACAAAATTAACTTACGGAACTCTGCGGGGTCTTTGGCTAACTGAATCAATCGGGCATTGGATTGATTGGGTACTTCGCCACTCTCGTACTGACGATACACATTAATCCCAAACCCCAAAACCTCCGACATCTTGGAAGCAGAAAGCTGATATTTCTCTCGAATCGCCTGTATTTGCTCAGGAAAGGGCAATTTATACTTTTCACGATACTGATTATAAACTTGTTGCACCGTTACTTCGTCTGTTTCGTCGGTGGTAAATTCATGCCCCATATCTTCATAAAAATGATGAACCACCTCAAATTCTTCTTTCCGAAAAGGTAATTTTTCTTTCCTTGACTGAACAGTAAGAGTTTTATCACTGAATGGACTTTTCACTTGTTTCATTTTATGTGGATTGTTTAAACGGATAATTCATTGGAAATTCTGCGATATGAAATGATATACACAACGTATTACTATTGGGTCGTCCCATTGATATTTTTATATAGATTTCGTACCCTTTAAATGTTTTTCCGAAGACCCAAAGCGGACTACCCATAAAGACAATTTCCTCAATTGGTCCTTCTGAATAATCTTCAACCGTTAAATCTTGAAGAATTTGTTTTCTTTTTGCAGGTACAATTTCAAGAATAGTTAAAGTTTTGGAATTCTTCAATCTATCGTCTAAAAAGAAAATTCCCATGAACTGCATTTTTACTTTAAAATCATTTAGGAAAAGTTCTACGTCATATTCGGTCATCTAAGTGTAAATTTAGTTTTATGGATAATATTATTTTTCACTTTATAGTTCAAATATATTATATTTATTTTAATATTTTAATTTTAAAGTGAAAATATGGATATATTTATAAAGAAATTTTAAATAAAAAAGCCGTTTCAATATTGAAACGGCTTCAAATAATAATTTCGAACTAAAATTCCACTGAAAAACCCGTACATAATCAACCTCCATCCATACATTCCATCTAAGCAGAAAGTCATTTCCCCGGCATTCCATTCGCAACCATAAACGTGAAACTCTGTATATGAATTTTGGTTTTGCCCGAAGGCTTCCGTTTGAAACTAATACGCACTGAGTAATTAAAATCAGTATTATTTCACCACAACCGCCAAAGCCTCCAAAAATCTATCACATTCTGCCTGCCCCAATGCTAAACTTGGTAATAATCTCAACGTATTTTTACCCGAATATCCACAGAATATTTTATGGTCGAAGAGTAAAGTATCTCTGATTTTATCAACGGGTTGTTCAAACTCAATGCCTATCATTAAGCCACGTCCACGTAGTTCTTTTATGCCTGAAATTCCTTTTAGATTCTCGAATAAATAATCCCCTTTTTTAGTGGCATTTTCCATCAAATTCTCAGATTTCATCACATCCAAAACCGCCACAGCTGCCGCACAAGCCAAATGATTTCCTCCGAAAGTTGTGCCTAACATCCCAAACTTTGCTTTGAATTTTGGAGCAATCAAAACCCCTCCAACTGGAAAACCATTACCCATTCCTTTGGCAGTAGTCATAATATCAGGACGAATTCCTGAGAAATCGTGCGAGAAAAATTTACCCGAACGTCCGTAACCACATTGTACCGAATCCAAAATCAAAACTGCCCCCGTTTTATCACAAACTTCACGAGCGGCTTTCAAAAATTCATCGGATGCTACGTTTATGCCACCCACGCCTTGAATACCCTCTACAATGACGGCACAAATTTCATCCGTGACATTAGCTTTTAATGCTTCTACATCGTTGAATGGCAGAAAAGTAACGTGTTCATCATAGTTAATTGGAGCAATAATGGATTTATTATCGGTTACAGCAACCGCCCCAGCCGTTCTGCCGTGAAAGGCTTTTGAGAAGGCAATTACTTTCTTACGACCATTGAAAAATGAGGCAGTTTTCAAAGCGTTTTCGTTGGCTTCTGCCCCTGAATTACAAAGGAAAAGTTCATAGTCTTCGTAACCCGAAAGTTGTCCCAATTTTGTGGCTAATTCTTGCTGAATTGGGATGTTTACGGAGTTTGAATAAAAGCCTAAATTGCTCAATTGTTCAGTCAATTTTTGCACATAATGCGGATGCGAATGTCCAATAGAAATGACGGCATGACCTCCGTAGAGGTCAAGATATTCGACACCATTTTTGTCCCATAATTTGCTCCCAAGGGCTTTTACAGGTGTGATGTCGTAAAGTGGATATACATTAAAAAGATTCATTTTTTTACAGTAAAGGTTGGCACGCAGATTATGCAGATGCCGTTGGCAACGCAGATTTTCGCAGATTTTTATCTATCAAAATCCACACAATAATTCATTAGTCTATTTTATTCTAATAAAGATAAAATCACTTTATTTTTTCGTAATTTGATAGCTTGTCTCAATGGAATTGTAACCTCTTTTTTACGGATTTTCTTAGCTCTAATTCCATCAAAAAAATCTTTGTATTGGTTTTTGTTCAAATGTATCATAAAATTTAAAGGGTTTAAAAACTCATACCTTATACCTCATAATTCATACCTAATTTTACATTCCAACAGATTTTAACCTCAATCCAGCCATTTCATCAAGTCCAAACATCAAGTTCATATTCTGAACCGCTTGCCCCGATGCTCCTTTGGTAAGATTATCTATTACGCTGGTTATCAATAAATTACCATCGTGGACTTCTAATGAAATTAAACATTTATTGGTATTGACCACCTGCTTCACATCCACAGGTACATCGCTTATGTGTGTAAAGGGATGTTCGAGGTAATAGTTTCGGTAAAGGGTTTTGGCTTCCTCCAACGTTCCCGAAAATTTGGTATAAACATTCGCCATGATTCCACGGGTGAAAGTACCACGATAAGGAATAAAATTGACCTTTGGTTTTGCTCCTTGAAAAGAAGAAATCACCATGCCAATTTCCGTGAGATGTTGATGGGTGAAGGCTTTATAAATGGAAATATTATTGCTTCGCCAAGAAAAATGTCCCGTTGGCGAAAGGCTTTGTCCCGCCCCCGTAGAACCCGTGACTGCCGAAACGTGTACATCGTCATGAATCAAACCCGCCTGTGCCAATGGCAACAAAGCCAATTCAATGGAAGTAGCAAAACAACCTGGATTTGCCACGTGGTCTGCGTCTCTGATTTTATCCCTTTGTAATTCCGCCAAACCATATACAAATCCTTCCGATTGGTCACGAAAATCGGTACTTAAATCAATGATTTTCAAAGACTTGAAGGCAGGATTTGTGGTTAAGAATTTTTTGGATTCACCGTGTCCAGAGCATAAAAATAGCCCCCCAACCCCCGAAGGGGGAGTTTTAGACGAAGAAAAATCGGACGAGAAAGCTCCCCCATCGGGGGCGGGGGGGGCTGCTGTAAATACTAAATCAGTATCTCCCAATAAATCGGTATGAGTATTGTAAACAGGTTTTCCTGCCTGTGAATTTGAATGAACAAAAACGATTTCTACTTGTGGGTGGTGGATAAGGATTCTGAGTAATTCGCCTCCTGTGTATCCTGCACCGCCTATTATTCCTATTTTTATTTTTTTCATTTTTATGCTTCGATGAAAAATACTCCATCACATATAATCTTTTAAATCTTCCAGTGGTGCATCAAAATCATCAGCATACCATATTTTTCCTTTTAAACTATCAGCAACTCTTTTCTTTTTTTGAGATGGAATTACTTCCAAAAAGGTAACAATTACATTTACTTTATCAATAAAATCAGGGCTTTCTTCTAAGAAAACTCGACCATTCTCTTATGTTCCTTAAATAGCTTTGAGCACCATTTATTTTGTTTTAGAGTTATTGAAAGAACATAAATATCAGACAAACAATTCTTTTATCTTCTATGGTAGGGGCTATGGTCAAAATATTCCCACAGTATAAATTCCAATAATTTATCATCAGATAGAATTTTATTATTTCCAAGCGTCACTAAGTTCTTTTTTATAATTTCTCCTGTGTTGCCGTCAGAAATTATAGTTTTAAATGTAATTCGTTTGAAATCAATATCACCGTCAAAATTAACCATCCTACTTGCTAACATCAATAATCCAGTAAAAGCCAATGGTAAATAGTTACCCTGAGCAGCTCCTGTAATTATACCATTCTTTGCAGAATTGCTAACTACATAACTACTTTTACTTGTAACTTTTACCCCTTTATTTTTGTTAATTGAATGAAATTAAAATTCCATGTCAATAATACCATCCACCTCTAATATTTTAGATAAAGAATCTCTTGAAAAACCTTCTAAATCGTTTATTTCAATAGCATTTTCTCGAAGTTTTCTCCTTGTATCATCTGAGGATTGAATTTCAACGGTTAGTAATCTATTTTTCTTTCTTAGTTGAGTACAGAATTTCTCTTGAACATCTAATCCATCTTCGATTTCTCTTTCTTCTATATCATTTAATGTCGTATCATTTGCTAATCCATCAAAATGATAAATCACCCTCACAGGCAAAATCGCCACTTTTTTATGCGTCTTCACCAAAGAATCCAAATCATATTCTTGTGCATAAGATTTTGAAATAAATAAGAGAAATAAGAAAGTTAATAGTGGTTTCATGTTGAAAATATTAAGGTGATTTCGAGTTTTTCTGTCTGAATTTGGATTTATAGGATTAAAGGATTTTTTGGATTAAAAATTTGAGTCCAAAATCCAAAAAATCCTCAAATCCTACGAATCCAAATTCAGACAATATTTACTTCCCAGCATACGCCGTAACCTTCCGATGAATCATCGTCTGGTTAGAAACTATCTTCGAGAATCCTCTTACATCATCACCCGACCACGAATTATTCATCTCTCCGTAAGTGCCAAAAATAGACGACATCAAATCGTATTTAGATTCAATACCAATCATTTGATAACGATAAGGGGCTAAATGAATATCTACCGTTCCCGTTACATTTGCCTGAGTATCAGCCAAGAACGTTTCAAAATTACGCATGACAGGCTCTAAGAATTGTCCTTCGTGGAGCATTGTTCCGTAAGTTTCACCCAAAGTCTGTTTCCAGTATAATTGTTGCTTCGTAAGCGTATGTTTTTCCAATAAATGGTGAGCTTTGATAATCAACAAAGGAGCGGCGGCTTCAAAACCAACCCGACCTTTGATGCCAATGATGGTATCGCCTACGTGAATATCACGCCCAACGCCATAAGCCCCCGCAATGTCCGACAACCTACGAATGGCGGCAACGGGCGAAGAGATTTCTCCGTTGATGCCCACCAATTGCCCTTTTTCAAAATGCAATTTCACGGTTTCTTCACCCGTCTTGGTTACTTGCGTGGGCCAAGCCGATTCTGGCAAATATCCGTTGGAAGTCAAGGTTTCTTTTCCGCCAACCGACGTTCCCCAAAGTCCTTTGTTGATAGAATACGT
>JAYVIV010000292.1:0-14748 GCA_043769985.1 Arcicella sp. | reverse complement strand
TTTGCTAATTCCAATTCTGTATTTTCTAATTACGGCAGAATCAAAAAGATTGATGGAAGATTCAATTTTCAATCAACTTTTAGGTGGAATTATGATGTCTGCGGGAATTTTTATGATGTATATTTCTATTAGGGGATATGCTTCCAAAGAGTTCTTAGGAATTGATTTTGATAAAAAGGAAGAACCATTTATGCTCAAAACAGATGGTCTATCCGAATTTATTAGACATCCATTATACACAGGGACTTTGCTATTTTTCTGGGGGACATTTGGTTTTTTTGCTACCGAAACTTTTTTGACAACTGCCTTATTTATAACGATTTACGTAAGGATTGGAATTTATTTTGAAGAGAAAAAATTGGTGAGAGTTTATGGTAAACAGTATGAAGAATATCAGAAAAATGTGCCAATGTTGATTCCGAGGTTGTGAGGAAAATAGTCTGGGCGACCCCGTCTGAATTTGGATTGCGAACCGTCGCACCGTATGGGATTAAAGGATTTTTTGGATTACTGGACGTAATAAATCCAAATAATCCATAAATCTGACGAATCCAAATTCAGACAAGGTCGCTCAGACATTGTCGTTCAAACAGTCTTATCTTAACAAGGAATTTTATCAACACGCAATTGATGTCTGCCACCTTCAAATTCAGTTTCCAGAAAAACGTTCGTGATTTCGATTGCTTCTTCCAAAGTAACAAAACGAGCAGGAACGCAGAGAACATTTGCATCATTGTGCATACGAACCAATGCTGAAACTTCAGTATTCCAAGCTAATCCTGCACGAATATGTTGATGTTTATTGGCAGTAATTGCTACGCCATTGGCACTTCCGCACAACAAAATTCCGAATTTAAACTCTTGATTTTCAACGGCTAAAGCTACTGGATGTGCAAAATCGGCATAGTCACATGAGGTATTACTGAAAGGTCCGAAATCTTTGACTTCGTAGCCTTCGGCGTTCAATAATTTTATCAATTCTGATTTATATTCAAACCCTGCATGATCGCCACCAATGGCTATTTTTTTAGTTATATCCATAATATTTATTAAGTATTTGTAACTATTGAACGTTTTTTTTCGTTATTTGATGCCGTTATAAATGGTTATTAGTTAACGGTCATGAGTTATTATTTTTTTAAATTTCTGATTTTCAGATGTTTATAAAATATTTTATTGTTTAAATGATTCTAATTCCCTACAACAAAGTTACGGATTAAAATATAATTGTTGAATTGTTGAGTTGTTGAATTTTCGATTAATTGACACAACAATTCAACAAATCAACAATTCAACAAATTAAAAAAATATGACAGATAGAGAAAGCTTGCGATTATTAAGCGACGACGAAAAAATTAAAAAAGCATTCATTGACCACACTTGGTCGGAGATACATTCAGAAGAATCTTGGAGAATTTTCAAGGTAATGGCTGAGTTTGTGGAAGGTATTGATAAATTAGCAAAAATTGGTCCCTGTGTATCCATTTTTGGGTCGGCAAGAACAAAACCCGACAATCCATATTACTTGATGGCAGAAGAAATTGCCGCAAAATTGGTACGTCACGGCTACGGAGTAATCACAGGCGGTGGTCCTGGCATCATGGAAGCGGGAAATAAAGGAGCAAAATTACAAGGCGGAAAATCGGTAGGATTGAACATTGATTTACCCTTTGAACAAAAGCCAAACGATTATATAGATAGAGATAAAAGCATTGATTTTGATTACTTTTTTGTTCGTAAAGTGATGTTCGTAAAATACTCGCAGGGATTCATCATTATGCCTGGTGGATTTGGAACTTTAGATGAAATGTTTGAGTCTTTGACCTTAATGCAAACCAAAAAAATTGCTCGTTTTCCAGTGGTTTTAGTGGGTAAAAGTTATTGGGGAGGTTTATTTGAGTGGGTGAAAACCACTATGCTCGAAC
Organism: Arcicella sp.; assembly: GCA_043769985.1. GTDB lineage: Bacteria > Bacteroidota > Bacteroidia > Cytophagales > Spirosomataceae > Arcicella. Next base: position 12,823 of record JAYVIV010000292.1, on the reverse strand, counting down.
AAGGATATATTGGTGCCGATGATTTAAACTTAGTGGCGTTGGTGGACACCCCAACGGAGGCAGTGAAGGTGATTGACGATTTTTATGCGAGGTATTTGTTGAAACCGAACTTTTGAAAGGAGGAATGGAATAATGGAGACAGGAGGAATGCAAAAAGGGAGAAATGTGTTAATGAATTTACGTCACTGCATTCCTACTTTTTACCTTCCTCCCTTTTTACCTTTCTCCTTTTTTACCTTTTTCCTGCCAGATAATTTTCCATTTGGTTTAACCCCAACGCATTAAACGTCATATTCGCCAAAAGTCCACCCTTGCGAGCCACCGCCACGCCGTAGTGCATATCAAAATAACCCTCCATTTCGTGTGCATCTGGGTTGATGGAAAGCATCACATTTTTCTCCAAAGCATACTGAATCCAACGCCAATCTAAGTCCAAACGGTAGGGACTTGCATTAATTTCAATTACTACCCCATTGGCAGCACAGGCATCAATAACTTTCTGATAATCAATTGGGTAACCCTCTCTTGCCAATAATAATCGTCCCGTTGGATGCCCTAAAATGGTCGTGTAAGGATTCTCAATCGCTCCGATAATTCGAGACATTGCCTTCTCCTGATTCATCTTTAAATTTTGATGGATTGATGCCACGATATAATCAAAAGATTTTAAAACGTCATCGGCATAATCCAAAGAACCATCTCCCAAAATATCCGATTCAATCCCCTTCAAAATTTTGAAGGGTCGGTCGGTCATACTAGCATATTTCTGGTTAAGTTTCTCAATTTCAGCGTGTTGTTCCCAAATTCTTTCTTCCGAAAGTCCTTTGGCATAAGAGGCCGTTTTTGAATGGTCGGCAATTCCGAGATACTCAAAACCTAATTCTCGACAATAATCTGCCATCATTTCCAACGTATGTTTCCCGTCTGAATAAGTGGAATGATTATGCAAAATTCCTTTCAACGAATCCCACGTAACTAATTCCTCAATTTGATGATTTTTTGACCATTCAAATTCAAAATTTCCTTCCCGCATTTCTGGAATGATATACGGCATATTTAAGCTCGAATAAACCGCTTCTTCCGACTCAAAAACTTGCTTACTCAACTGTTTATAAATGCCATTCATTGCCAAATGCTTTTCACCAGAAGAATATATAAATACTTGATTAACAAACTGTTGTGATGAACAAATCTGAATTTCTACGGGGATTTCTTTTTCTAAAAAACGGCCACGCCATGCAAAAGGAGACGATGCTTTTTCATCTTGTTGTAAATCAGGAAAGGCATTCAAAAACTGTTGAACTTCCCAGGGTTTGTCGTGTCCAACTACTAATTGAACGGAATGTACAATCTCATTTTTACGACGAACATCTCCCACAATTTCTACATGCTCAAACTGTTTTTCAAGTAAATCAAACAAGATTTGGGCTAACTCCTCCCCTTTCTCCATCCTCAGTTTACCCGTATTCGACTGTGCATAAAGAATTGATTCTTTGATAGTTGCCTGAATTTTATCGCCAAATCCTTTCAGTTTTGCCACTTCACCGTTCTCGCAAGCCAACATTAATTCACGATTATCAGTGATACCCAATTCTTGCCAAATTGCCCGAACTTTCTTTGGTCCAATGCCTTTAATTTGGAGCATTTCCAATAAACCTTCAGGTGTTTTTGCTAATAAATCCGCAAGTTCTTGGCTTGTGCCTGTCTTACGGATTTCGTCAATTTTACCCGCAACACTTTTCCCAACACTTTGTAAACCAGCGAGTTGTTCAACCGAAAGAATCATTAAATCAGCGGTTTCTTTATCTAAGGCACGAGCCGCAAAGCTAAGATTCTTGATTTTAAACTCATTTTCATCGTGCAATTCAAGGAGTTTTACGGTCAATTCAAGGAGGGCAACAATTTCTTCGTTAGACATGGGATTTGTGATATTGGCACGCAGATTACGCAGACGTAAACAACGCAGATTTAAAAGGATTTTTGTTTGTAGGAGTTTTTCTACTACGATTTCTATTTAATAGCAAATTTCTGAAAAAAATTACTTTTTCAATCTTTTTAAGTACATTTAAACGGCAAAAAAAATAAGAAAAACCACTGGCACAAAAATTTTATAAATAATTTCAAATCATAATACTCAGATAAATTCTCAATCAAAAGCAAAATGGAAACAGTAGAAAAAACGTATATCGAAAACAAACCATCAACTGCCCAAAATATCGGCAGAATTTTATTAGGCAGTTTCCTCACCTACACAGGCATTGGACATCTGACATTTTTGAGAAAAGAATTCTTAGCACAAGTGCCGCTGTGGTTGCCGATTGAACCAGATACGGTAGTTTTATTATCAGGAGTGGCAGAAATTGGATTAGGTTTGTCGTTATTATTTGTTTCAAAACAACGAAAAGAAGTTGGTTGGGCAACAGCGGCATTTTTTGTGGCAGTTTTTCCAGGAAATATTGCCCAATTAGTCGAACATAGAGATGCTTTTGGACTAAATTCAGATACCGCTCGTTGGCTTAGACTTCCGATGCAACCCGCCCTGATATGTTTAGCCTTGTGGTCAACGGGAGCATGGCAATCTTGGAGAAAAAATAGGTTTAAATAGCTATCTTCGCTCAATAAATCAATTATTCATGCTTATTCCAATCCAGAAAACAACAAACGAAGTTAAAAACTTTGTTTTCAGTCCTTACTTTGGTGATGGACTTCGAATCACTTTTGGGGTTGTTTTTCCGAGTATAATTCTTGCTCAATTCAATCTACTTCAAATAGGGATTACGATTTCTTTGGGTGCTTTATGTGCAAGTATTGTGGATTCACCTGGACCCATTACGCACCGACGTAACGCCATGTTTTTTACCATCGTGGTCGTTACGGTTGTTTCATTACTAACCGCACTTTGCAACTTTTCAGTATATCTTCTTGGCATATTAATTTTTACGCTAACGTTCTTTTTTTCAATGCTTTATGTTTACGGAATGCGGGCAGCATCTATCGGTATTGCGGCATTATTGATAATGACTTTAGGTATTGGAGACATCCGTCCGTTGCCCGAAATCTTCCTTTATTCCCTCGAAATTTTATTGGGTGGTTTGTGGTATATTGCTCTCAGTTTATCGCTTCATCGCATCATGCCCTACCTTCAAGCACGGATGAATTTAGGAGAATGCCTTATTGAAATTGCTGATTTTATGCGAATTAAGGCGGGTTTTTATCAGGAAGGAATGAATTATGATGAAAATTATAAAAAGTTAATTGAAGCTCAAATAACGGTAAATGAAAAGATTGATGCTGTGAGGGAACAACTGTTTAAAAGTCGTGAAATAGTGGGCGAAAGCACCCAAGAAGGGCGTTTTTTGTTAGTGATTTTTGTGGATATGGTGGATTTATATGAACAAATTATGTCCACTTTTTATAACTATCAAACCCTTCATAAACAGTTTGATAAAACAGGAATTCTGACCGATTTTGAAAATACACTCAACCTTTTGGCCGAGCAAATTGCAGAAATTGGAGCCTCCTTGAAAGACGGAACCAACCCTAATCTCTCGCTTAAATTACCCCGAAAAATCAAAGACTTGAAATTAGAAATTGAGGCTTTGTCAGAATTGAGAGAAAACGTAAACTCAAAAGTATTTTTTTCAAATATTGGCTTGCAGGCTTTAAGAAATATTGAGGTAAATGTTGAGAATATCTATTTAAGAATCAAGAAGATACGAGAATATTTTAAGGAGAAAAAATTAAAAAAATTAGTCAGAAATGATATAAAAACTGCCTCTTTTATTTCACATCAAGAATATGAATTAGATAATTTTACAGACAATTTAAACCTAAAATCTGAAAATTTTAGACACGCCCTTCGGATTTCGGGTATGATGCTGGCCGGTTTTATCATTGCTCAATCTTTCAATTTTCTGCACAGTAATTGGATCTTGCTTACCATTATTGTTATCATGAAACCTGCATACAGTTTAACAAAAGAACGAAACCTCGACCGTTTGATTGGCACTGTCTCAGGTGCATTTATTGGGATGCTAATTCTGAATTATGTGACGGATAATCGTTTACTTTTTGCCATTCTGTTGATTTGCATGTTGGGAACATATAGTTTTCAACGTAAAACGTATCTCGTGAGTGTCGTTTTTATGACTCCTTTCATCCTGATTCTATTCGATTTTTTGGGTATGGGAAGCCGTGCATTATTCATAGAACGGGTGTATGACACGCTGATTGGCGGTGGACTCGCCTTTATCGGGAGTTATGTATTACTCCCAAATTGGGAACATGAAAAACTCAAAAAGACCTTAATTGAAATGCTGGAGGCAAATTTGGCGTACTATCATCAAATTTCTCAAATGTATTTTGGGGTAAAATATGATAGAGTTCCTTATAAAATTATCCGAAAAGAGGTCTTTGTGAGAAGTGCCAATTTAGCTTCAGGTTTTCAACGAATGTATTCTGAACCTAAACATAAACAATTGAGTATCAATGAAATACATAAATTTTCGGTTTTGAACCATTTATTCTCATCTTATGTGGCAACGCTTGCCTTGTATGCGAGCGAACATTTTGAGGAAATTCCCGAATTTGAGGAACTAAAAATCATTGCTCAACAAACAGAGACGATGTTGAAAGAAGCCATAAAAATCCTCGAAAAGAGTGAATTTATAACAAAAGAAAACATCCAAATATTAAAACTGAAAGCATTTCAAGAACAAGAAGAAGAAAGTAAAATTGTGATTCCCGAACAGTTTATGAATATCCAGAAGGCGGCTTTTGATATCTGTAAAATTTCAGAACGGATTTTATTATAAGACCTAAAATGAATCTATAAATTTACAATATACTACCTTTTACTCATTCATTGATGATATACTTGCTTTCATGGATTTATTTAAGCATATTTGGAAACGCAATAATGCCTAAATAAATTAAATGCTATTAATTTAATGAATCAATTATCAACCGCCCAAAAGTTATTGACCGAATCAATGACTCATGCCAAGTCACTTGGAGTTGTACACGGACATTTCACAGACCGCCAGTTAAACGGACAAACCGTAAAATTTTTCGGCAGAGATTTACATCATTTCGCCAATTGTAGTTATTTAGGTCTTGAACTCGACCCTCGCTTAAAAGAAGCCGCCAAAGATTCCATCGACCGCTACGGAGTTCAGTTTTCATGTTCCAAAACTTATTTATCGTCTCAACTCTATGAAATTTTGGAAGATAAATTAAGCCAAATTTTCAACAAGCCAGTTATTGTTCCCCCCACCACCAGTTTAGGTCATATTTCTTGGATACCGAATGTTGTTCATAAAAATGATGTGGTCATTATGGATCAGCAAGTGCATCGAAGCGTTCAAAATGCCGTAATGATTAGCAAAGCCAATGGCACACACGTAGAAGTTGTACGCCACAATCGAATGGATTTATTGGAAGATAAGATATTGGAATTATCTAAAAATTATCAGAAGATATGGTACATGGCAGATGGTGTATATTCGATGTTTGGCGACGTTGCCCCAGTGCAAGAATTATATGAGTTAATGGACAGATATGAGCAATTTAATGTCTATGTAGATGATGCACATGGAATGAGTTGGACTGGTGAGAATGGACAAGGATATTTTCTAAGTCAAGTGTCTTATTTTCATGATAAATTGTGCTTAATTACATCATTATGTAAAGGTTACGGTGCAAATGGAGCGGTGATGGTTTTTGCTAATGATGCCAAAAAATCCATGATAAAATATCTTGGTTCAACCTTGATTTTTTCGGGTCCACTTCCTCCTGCATCTTTGGCGGCGGGCATTGCTTCGGCGGATATTCATTTGAGTGAAGAAATCAAATTTCGTCAAGAAGCGTTACACGAAAAAATACAATTTTTTGTTGATAAATCGAATGAACTAAATCTTCCTTTAGTTCGTCAAGATTTGAGTCCAATTTGTTTTATAGGCACAGGTCCAAATCCACTTCACGGCATTGATATTGCCCATGATTTGCAGAAAGATGGATTTTTCGTAAATGCCTCCACTTTTCCAATTGTTCCCTTAAAAAATGCAGGATTACGCATCACTTTGACCGTGAATAGCGAAGAAGAAGCGATAAGTAATCTCTTAGTTGCCATCAAAAATAGGTTGGACGCAAGAGGCACAGAAACAGAAGAAGTAATGAAGGCATTTTCTTATAAAGCGTTAGCTGAGGCTTTGTAGGTATTTGGTATTTACCCTAAAAAGGCTGAACACCCCAAATGTTCAGCCTTTTTTATACCCCAAATTTGCCAAAGCCAAAAAGCAAGGTTAATTTTAGTGAATATTTTTTGAAAAACCGAACATCGAAAACCGAATTTCAAACATCGAACCAACACAATGATAAAAAATAACTGGACAAGAGAAGAAGTTGAAGCAATTTATAATTTGCCTTTCATGGAATTGGTCTATCGTGCTGCCACCGTTCATCGTCAGTATAATGACCCGCAGGAGGTTCAAATTAGCACTTTATTGTCTATCAAAACGGGCGGATGCCCAGAAGATTGCTCCTATTGTTCACAGGCGGCTCGCTATCATACGGACGTGAAAGTGCAAAAATTGATGGAAACACCCGAGGTTTTGGCTGCCGCTCAGCGTGCCAAAGATGCAGGCTCATCACGTTTTTGCATGGGTGCGGCTTGGCGTGAAGTGCGTGATAACAAGGACTTTGACAAGGTTTTGGATATGGTGAAGGGCGTAAATGAGATGGGTTTGGAAGTGTGTTGTACCCTCGGAATGTTGTCAGAATCACAAGCGGAAAAGTTGAAAAATGCGGGTTTATACGCCTACAATCATAACATTGATACGAGCGAAGAAAACTACGAAGATGTAATTTCTACTCGTACTTTTGCTGACCGTCTGAATACGATTGATAATGTTCGCAAAGCAAAATTATCGGTTTGTTCGGGGGGAATTATTGGTTTAGGTGAAGGAGATGCTGACCGTATGGGAATGTTGAAAACACTCGCAAATATGCCACAACATCCTGACTCTGTGCCAATTAATAATCTTGTACCCATCAAAGGAACGCCCCTTGGCGAACAAGAACCCGCCAGTATTTGGGACATGGTCAGAACCATCGCCACGGCAAGAATCTTGATGCCAAAATCAATGGTAAGGCTTTCGGCAGGACGTTTGGATATGTCTTACGAAGGACAAACCTTGTGTTTTATGGCAGGGGCAAATTCAATCTTTTCGGGCGATGTCCTTTTAACAACGCCTAATCCTGCCGTATCGAATGACAAAGAATTATTCCAAATCCTGAGCATCAAACCTCGTGAGGCTTTTAAAGGGAAAAAGCAACAAGTGGAAGTGAATTTTATTCCAAGTGTGGCGGAAGCAATGGAGGAGATTTTGAATTAGTAAAACAGTTACAATTCGCAAGACCATTCAACCCAGATAGTAAATCGGGGTTAGCAATAACTCAACAATTCAAACTTCAACAATTTAATAAAATGGCATTACAAATCGGCGATAAAGCCCCAGATTTCAAACTCTATAACTCTGACAAACAAGAAGTTAGCCTTTCGGACTACAAAGGTAAAAACGTAGTTATTCTATTTTTTCCCTTAGCATTCACAGGCGTATGCACGGCTGAACTGTGTGAAATGCGTGATAATATCGCTGCATATTCAAGCCTTAATGCAGAGATTTTAGGCATTTCGGTGGACTCACTATTTACCTTAGAAAAATTCAAGGAAGAACAAAAATTGCCTTTCCATTTGTTGTCAGATTTCAACAAAGAGACTTCTGCGGCATACAGTTCCTTGTACGAAAATTTTGTTTTGGGTATGAAAGGCGTTTCAAAACGTTCGGCTTTTGTGGTGGATGCAGAGGGTACAATTCAGTATTCAGAAGTGCTTGAAAGTGCGGGAGATTTGCCAAATTTTGAGGCAGTTCAAAGTGCTTTGAAAAGTTTGTAACAAAATTCTTTTTTTCATGTTGATAGGGTACCCAAACTTTATCAACATGAAAAACCTATTATTCTTATTGCTCCTTTTGTCATTTTCGGCAACCATTTTCTCGCAAAATTTAACACTCCTAAGTTTCAATCAAGAACGCATTAATTTAAACCAAAAAGGCATGGTCGTTCTTGGGTCATGGGCGGGAGCGAACTTAATTACCAACGGCATTTTACTGTCCAATTCATCAGGAAGCGATAAATATTTCTATCAAATGAATGTTTATTGGAATGTTGTGAACGGTGCTTTGGCAGGTTTGGGCCTATTGGGAACTAAGAAAACGCAAATGAATATTAGTGCTTTCCACACTTTGGAAGAGCAAAGTAATACTGAAAAAACGTTTTTAATTAACACAGGATTAGATGCTGCCTACGTGATGACGGGCGTATATCTACTCGAAAAAAGTAAAAATTCAGTTGATAATCAAGATATGCTGAAAGGATACGGTCAATCAGTAATTTTGCAGGGTGGATTTCTCTTACTTTTCGATGGAATTATGTACGGCGTGCATCGTTCACATTTGAAAAAAGGGCGAGTAATTTTTGAAAATCTTACGTTTACGGGCAATCAAGTGGGTTTTGTGTATAGATTTTGAGCTTAGCCACCAAGTCACTAAGGCTCAACGAAAAGACAAAGTTTGTTTTAAAAAACTTAGAGCCTTCGTGCCTTGGTGGCTAATCATTTCCAACCAAAACCTCATATTCTTCCAAATTCACCCGCAGAGTTTGCTTTCTGAATTCGGTGTTCAATCTTGGATAAATGGTGGTATTTTTCCCTTCTGAATTGATGTAATAACTTCCACAACCCGAAGCCCAAGCGGTATTTTTGAACATGGCTTGAAGTTTCTCATTATATTCCTTCTGAATTTCTGGCTTAATATTTAGGTAAGCATTAGGTGATTTTTTCAGTAATTTCTCATAATAATCCATAATATAACTTATCTGAGATTCCATAATATCTACCACCGTATTATGTCCTAAACCTGTATTTGGACCCAACACAAACATTAGGTTCGGAAAGCCATTTATCGTTGTTCCTTTGTATGCTTCAAAGCCTTCTTTCGTCCATTTTTGAAATAAATTCTGACCGTTTAATCCTTGAATAGTATAATTTTTAATAAACTGTTCTGGGTATTCTGCCACGTGAAAACCAGTGCCGAAAATAATGACATCTACTTGCTTTTCTGAACCATCATTTACCACAATTCCGTTTTCGGTAATTTTATTGATTTTGTCTGTAATTACTTCCGTTTGTGGCTTTTGTAAGGCTGGATAATAATTGTCAGAAACCATAATTCGCTTACAACCAATGCGATAGTTTGGGATTAATTTTTTCCGTAAATTTTCATCTTTCACCTGACTTTTCAGATGTTGTTCCGCTTGGAATTGTGCAATTTTCTTAACGGTTTCATTCCCAATAAAACTCAATCCAATAAACTCATTTAACTGGTATAAAAATCCCCGATAAGCTTTCCTAATCAATGGTAATTTTGAAAATAATGATTTTGCAAAACCTGAGAACTCACTATCAGGTTTTGGAATTACCCACGGTGCATTTCTTTGAAAAAGATATAATTTACTCACCTTATCCACAATCTCTGGAACAAACTGAATGGCACTCGCTCCCGTACCAATTACAGCCACCCTTTTTCCCGTTAAATCATAATTATGATTCCAATTGGATGAGTGAAAACTTTCTCCTTTAAAATTACTAAGTCCTTCAAAATCTGGAATTTGCGGTCGATTTAAAGGACCTAAACCTGCAATTACCATTCTGGCAGTTGTTTGTTTTCCTGACGAATCTGTAATGGTGTAAAAGCCTTCGGATTCATTAAAAATCACCTTGAAAATTTCAGTATTTAATTGAAGATGTGATTCAAGATTATTTTTATGAACGCAGTCTTTCAGATATTCTAAAATCTCTGGTTGTTTCGAGAATCTGCGAGTCCAATTGGGATTGGGTTCAAAAGAAAATGAGTACAAATGTGAAGCAACATCACAACCGCATCCTGGATAGGTATTATCCCGCCAAGTGCCGCCAACTTCTTTCCCTCTTTCAAAAATGACGAAAGAATTATAACCCGCTTTTTTCAAGCGAATTGCCATACCTAAACCCGCAAAACCCGCCCCGATGATGGCGATGTCGTAGTCTAATTGTTGCATAAAAATTTTAGTAAATTAACTAATCCCAGAACCACACAGTTAAACAGTATTTTTTTTATAAATTTAAGTATAATTTTGAGATAATACGCTCTTGATTTAAGATAATGATTTTTAAAAATATCCCCTAAAACTAATGATAAAAAAACTATTATTCCTTCTTATTCCTATCTCAGGATTCGCCCAGACCCAAATTCCACTAAACGATTTGAGTGCTTTCAAGAATCCGAGTATTAATTGGACAATTGAGGGCGGCGTTACGGGTAATTTCAATGGTAACACACTTGTTCTAACTGCTGGCAAAGGTGTACTTGTCAATACTTTGAGAGGAGCAAAATATCAAGCAACCGATGAACTATATTCTGTTCTGGAACACGGAGATATCAAAATATCATTGGATTTTATGATCCCAAAAGGCTCAAATTCAGGACTTTATCTCCAAAGTCGTTATGAAATTCAGATACTTGACTCATGGCTCAAAAAAGTGCCTAACGATGGAGACTGTGGAGCCATTTATCACCGTTGGGATGAATCTCGTGGTAAAGGAAACGAAGGTTACGAAGGACACCCTCCTCGCCAAAATGCTGTGAAAGCAACTGGACTTTGGAATCATTTAGAAGTAGATTTTAAAACTCCTACTTTTGACGCAACAGGCAAAAAAATAACCAACGCTCGTTTCAATAAAGTGCTTTTGAATGGGGTTTTAATCCATGAAAATATTGAGTTATTGGGCGTAACTCGTGGCTCTGTTTTGCAGGAAGTGGCAAAAGCACCTTTCAGAATTCAGGGCGATCATGGACAAGTAGCTTTTAAAAATATCGTTTATGAAGTATTTGAACCCTCGAACGTAACATTTAGCCCTGCCAGTTATGAATATTATGAAGGATTAACCAATGGCGTTCCTAAGCAAAGTGCACCTACTGCCTCGGGAACTGTGACTCAACCCACGGCTAAATTAGCACCCATTCAAAACGGATTTCTGTTAAAATTTCAAGGAAAATTCAACGTTCCAGAATCTGGCAATTATACTTTTTCGAGTCAATGGAATGGTATGGGGACTTTGTTAATTGATAAAGATACAACCATCAAAGGCTGGTATTTACAGCATGAAGAGCAAAAAAAAGCTAAGCAATTATCGGCAGGGGAACATACCTATTCAATTATTTATATGAAAGATTTTTCTTGGCGTAAAAATGGTTTGGCAGTATTTATGCAAAAACAACTCTCTGAAAAACAGTCAATTACCGAAAGAACATCCTTGCCAGACCCTGAACCAACACCATTGGTAGAAGTGAAAGCTAATGATCAATCAGTTTTACAACGCTCTTTTATGATGCACGGAAATAAGAAAATCACCCACGCCATTAGTGTTGGAATGCCCAACGGTTTAAGTTTTTCTTATGACCTAAATCAAGGAGGATTTTTACATTTATGGAGAGGAAAGTTCTTGGATGCAACCCAAATGTGGCACGACCGTGGCGAACCCCAAACGGCTGAACCAATGGGTACAACTATCACTTCAAACGATAAATTTCCTTTAGCTTATTTGGCTTCCGCTGAAACATCTTTCCCAGATTCTTTAACGAAAAATGATTTAAAATATAAGGGTTATAAACTCGAAAAAAGAAATTCACTTAGCGGAGAATTCATGTACCCAAGTTTTATATACGAATATAAAGGACTCAAAGTCAATGATATAACCACGCCATTAGATCAATTTGAGGGTGTAAATCGTACCCTTAAATTTGATGGTGAAGCAAGTCAATTATACGCTTTGATGGCGGAGGGTTCGGATATTATTGAAGTATCCTCCAATCGATATTCGGTTGATAATCAAAACTATTACATTCAGGTTTTTCCATCCGAAACCAACAAATCCATCGTTCGGAATAGTAATGGCAAAAAGCAGTTGCTCATGCCTTTAAACGGATTAAAAGAAATTTCTTATCATTTAATATTTTAAAAATACCTCACCCCCAACCCCTCTCCCGTGGAGAGGAGAGCATTCGTCCGAAAAAAACGTTAAATACTACCTGATATTTAGAAAAGGGATTTTGTATTACTGAAATTTGGACGAATACTCCCCCTCTCCACGGGAGAGGGGGGCAGGGGGTGAGGTTCTCATTCTATGAAAAAACACACATTCTTTTCCCTAATATTCTTCGGTTTATTAACTCAACAAACATTTGCCCAAACAAAACCTCGACCTTTAAAGGAGGAAGATTTTTATGAGATTAAAACGCTCCCCATTCCTGATAATATCAAGTTGGAAATTGGTGGCGTTGCTCCCATGCCCGACGGACGTTTGGGCGTGTGTACTCGTAGAGGTGAGGTTTGGGTAATTGAAAATCCTTACCAACTCAATGGCACTTCGCCAAGTTATACCCTTTTTGCCAGCGGTTTGCACGAAGCCCTTGGTTTGGCATACAGAGAAGGTGCTTTTTACTGTACTCAAAGAGGCGAATTGACCAAATTAATAGACACAGATGCCGATGGGAAAGCAGATGTCTATGAGTCCGTTGCCAATTGGGATTTATCGGGAAACTATCATGAATACTCGTACGGACCCGTCTTTGATAAAGCTGGGGATATGTATTTGACCTTCAATGTGGCTTGGGTTGGCTATGGCGAAGGCAAATTGGCGAAATGGAGAGGTTGGTTAGTCAAAATC
>JAYVIV010000291.1:0-10108 GCA_043769985.1 Arcicella sp. | reverse complement strand
AATGAGTAAACAGGTTTATTCAGAAGCTATATCTGATGAGGTGGCGGGTTATGGTACTGTCCAAACCAATTACCAACAAACATCAAAATCCTTCGACCTCCCACAACCTTACACCATAAAAACGGGTTCTCAAAATTTTCAAGTAGAATTAAAACCACTCGAAATTCCAGCAACTTATGAATATTACGTTGCTCCGAAATACGATAAAGATGCCTTCCTAACCGCTAAAATCGTGGATTGGGAACAGTATGACCTCATGGTGGGTACGATGAAGCTGTATTTTGAAGATACTTACTTGGGCGATTCTTACCTGAATGTCAATAATCAAGACACGCTTAGTATTTCGTTGGGAAGGGATAAAGGCGTGGTCGTTACCAGAAATAAAATGGCGGATTTTAGAAAAAAACAGTCGTTGGGTAGTAATAAAGTGGATAGCCGAGGGTATGAAATTGTGGTCAGAAACACCAAACGCCAGCCCATAAATTTAACGATTGAAGACCAATTCCCTATTTCAAAAGCCAAGGAAATAGAAGTAGATGACCAAGAAGCCGAAGAAGCAGAAATCAACAAAGAAACAGGTAAAATAACGTGGAAACTGAAATTAGAAGCCAATAAAGAAAAGAAATTAAAGCACAAATTCACCGTAAAATCTCCGAAAGGGATGGTACTAAACTTGGATTAAGAGAGGGACTATGAATTAGACCACGGATAACACGGATTAAACAGATTTACACGGATAAAATTTAAAAAAATCTGTGTAAATCCGTAGTATCCGTGTCATCTGTGGTCTAATTGTTCCAACTCTTTACGAACAAACTTTACTCAAAATCTGTTGTAATTACATGAAGACAGAGCAAATTATTCTTACTGACCAAGAGATTGACCGTATTGTTGAAATGGCGTGGGAAGACCGCACGCCTTTTGATGCTATTACCGCACAATTCGGACTCAAAGAACAAGCAGTTATTGAAGTAATGCGTAAGGAAATGAAGCCGTCTTCCTTCCGTATGTGGCGTGAACGTGTGCAAGGTCGGGCAACAAAACATCGGGCAAAAAGCGTGGTAGATGACGCTCGTTTCAAATGTACTTTACAAAAGAAAATTTCGTTAAATAAGATTTCAAAGCGAAAATAAGTAGTTCTACGGAATAAAATTTTGGAATACTTATTTTCATTTTCATGCAATAATTTCGTTTTGACAAAATATTCTACTATTTTTCGTTAAAAATGACCGCTTAATAAAAATAATATTCTCCCATATCTCATTTCTATAAAATTTCTTAGAATATTCCAAAGAAAGTATTTAGCTTTGTTATAATTCCTATCCCACCATTAATTATCAATCATAAAAACATATTAATTCTAAAAATTATTAACTACAAGGAATGGTAAAGTTATGACTATTTTGTCTATGCTACCTATGATTCCTATGTGGTTGCAAAAATTCTAAAACATTCACAAAATGAGTATCAAATTGGATCAAATTGACCATAAAGTACTGGAGATTTTACAGCAAAATGCCAAAATTACCAATGCTCAATTATCAAAAGAAATAGGTCTATCACCCGCCCCAACTTTGGAAAGGGTTAAAAAATTAGAATTGGCAGGGATTATTGAGAGTTATCATGCACAATTGAACCGTGATAAAGTAGGTTTAGGTGTAACAACTTTTGTAACGATAACCCTTACTGGACATAAAAAACAAGTAACAGAATCATTTGTTTCGCAAGTCAATTTAATTCCAGAAGTTATTGAATGTCACCATGTTACAGGTTCTGGGGATTTTCTTTTGAAGATAATTGCGAAGGATATTTCGTCTTACCAGAAATTGATGTTGGAGAAAATTAACGAAATTGAAGAAGTGGCAGGAACCCAAACGATGGTAATTCTTTCAACTTTTAAGGAGAGTAAAGTTTTGCCTATTCCGTGATGATATATTAAAGCTGTCATTGCGAACAATCACAATGACAGCTTTTAAATTTTCAATAAAATAATCTACGAATAACATCTTCTTTTGTAATACCAAAATGTTCCGCAACATCACCTATAATGCCATTTAACGTACCCAGTTTAATTGGATTATGATTTGTAACTACTACTAAATGTTGTCCACTTTCTTGAGTTTCAACCATAATGTGGCTTCCCGTTTGTCTCATAAATTCATAGTCAAATTTTCTAAGTGCTTTTACCAATTCAGCACCCGTTACATCACGAGGAGTTTTCATGCAATTTCTAAAATTTCGTCTTTAACAAAGTGTAAATGAGCTAATTGTGGAACATCCATATCTCCGAAATAACACAAAATAGCCTCTTTAATATTAGATTTTAATTCTAACATCGTATCACCCTCAGTAAAAATTGATTTGCCTAATGCTCTGGCAGTATAGCCTCCTTCTTCTGCCTCTTGAACTAAAAAAGTAATTTCTGTCATGATTTTTTGATTAAATTGATACCTAAATTTAGGCAAAAACGAATACAATAATCTATTCTTCCACTAAAATATTAAAACTAAAATCCAGCGGATCAAAGGCTTCAGCTACTTGATTTAAGAACTCTGGATTATTGAGATAAAAGTTTAAGAAATTTTCGGCTCTTTCCTGTGGCACGCCATTTGGAAAGAGTTTTTGTTTTACACCCAAAAGCTGATTTACTTCCGTTTCTTGATTCCGTTCTTCGGCTTTTTTGAGGCGTTTTTCAAGATTTTCTAAGGCATTTAAAACTTTTTGTTGCTCACCTTTCACGGCTCCTTCCAACGTTTTATCAACTTTAACGGCTTTCTCTAAAATCTTATCAAAAATAGTTGTAAACTCCTGACTTTCAGGTATTAAGCTCAATGAATTCTGTGAATTACGCTCTACAAAATTCTTCTTTAACGTAATTTCATCCAAGAATAAATCGTTGGCTGAAAGTCCTAATTTCTCAATTCTTTTGGCTATTGATTTATTGATAATCATCCCAAAATTCCGAGGCATTAAAATGGGGAATTCAACTTCGTAAAAATCGAATATTCCTTTCAATTGCAACCAATAAGGAACTTCCGAAGGTCCACCAATATAGGCTAAATTGGGCAAAATAACTTCCTCATATACAGGACGCAAGACCACATTTGGGCTAAACCTTTCTGGTTCATTGTCTAATAAATTCAGGATTTCTGACTCAGAAAATTGAATATCTGTATTGAGAATTTTGTATAAATCGCCTTCTTTTGTGATACGTTCACGCACACCGTCGGTAAGGTAAAAGAAGTTAATTTCCCGAGGAACAATTTGGGTTTTATATCCTAAATTATCTAATTCTTTAGTCGTTTTAGAGACAATATTAAAGGCAGAATGTTGAAGTAAATCGTCTTTTATTATTGGAATAAATTGTCTTTTCAACGCTCTATCATCGGCATCAATACAGATAAGTCCTTGATTACCCAAGAGTTCATGTGCATAACATCGGGCTGCATTTGCCAAGGTTTCATGGTTAAGATATGCTTCTTTGAAAACCGCTGGACATTCTGACATTTCTGAAATTAAGGTTTCTAATTCCTTCGGATTCATTCTGCCGACTGCCCCTGTTTGAGTGGTTTCCCAAGCTAAATTCTTACCGAATAAAGAGAAATGATTAATCTCCGCAAAATCATGGTCTTCACTCGCCATCCAATAGACAGGCACAAAATCATAATCAGGAAAATAAGATTTTAATTTCTTCGCCAAATTGATGGTCGTAATCATTTTGAAGACTACGTACAAAGGTCCTGTGAAGATATTTAATTGATGCCCTGTGGTAACGGTGAAGGTATTTTCCTGTAAAAGAATATCTAAATCAGGCTGATTTGGTAGGTTTTTGTATTGCTTTTTGAGGTTTTCAACCAATACTTTTCGCTTTTCTATATCGAATTTTTTGAGAGCAATTTGCTTATTAAATCCTTGAATATCAGGATAGTTGCCAGAAAAATCTTGCAGTTTAGGGGATTGCTGAATGTAGTCTAAAAATAACGAAGAAAATTGATTTACTGCTGAAAGCGTTAGTTGGTTGATTTGCATAATGGATTTTGCGTAATGGGAAATTGACTTTTTACCCTTTTTTTCTAACGAATAAGTTTAAGAGTTTGTTCCTACTGTAGCTCGAAGTAGCACTTCGAGAAGCGTCCAACAACTCGAAATGCTATTTCGAGCTACCGTAATTCCCTACTCCCATAAAAAACAGAATCCAACCTACCATCAAACTTGCCCCGCCGATAGGTGCAATTGCCCCCCACATGGTTACGCCTGTTGCACAAATCAAATATAATGAACCTGAGAAAATGATTGTTCCCACAATGAAGGCGTAACCTGCCCATGTAAGAAATTTATGAGGTATTTTATCGGTTAATATTCCCACAAATATCAATGCCAATGCACCATACATTTGATAGCGAGCTGCTGTTTCATAAGTTTCAGCACGGTTCGATGCCTCCAAGGCTACTTTAAAAGTATGAGCACCAAAGGCTCCCAAAGCAACTGCTAAACCTGCTAATATGGCTCCTGATTTCAGAAATAATTTATTCATTTATTTTATTTTTTCAAGCTCGTTACAAAATGTCTATTCATGATCAAAATAGCCTCCTCAATCGTTCCTAAACCAATTTCTGCTCTTCTTTTATTAATACTTTCTGGGTCGATAACCATCTTAGGTTCATAGCTTGTCCCTTTTGCATTAATTTTCAATTGGGTTCCATATACTTGCGGCTTTCCTTGGTTTAGGTTTACTCTGTCCGTCAAATAGGCAAATTCGATGGGATTTGCATTGATTTTTTCAATTTGCTTTTTCATCACCACTAAAACTTCTTGTTGAAAGATTGAGTCGGAATCCATCCGTTGCACCATCTGCAAAAAATTATGTGAACTTTGCTCTCCCACTTCGCTATACCCTAAAAACCCGTTTTCTTTAAACAATGTTTTCAACAGAATTTTGTCTGCATCTCCAACCGTTTTCCATTCATCCATCAAGTTTTTCATTTCGGGAGCATCAGATTTTATGTTTTGATTCATCAAATCAATGTGCCTTTTTGCTACGGATTGATCGTGTTCAATCATTAAATCAATTTGTTTGGCAACGGCTGGAAGTTTAACATCAGTTTGAGCATGAATTTGAAATGCCGTAAATAATACGGTTAATAATAACAAGATTTGCTTTTTCATTTTATTTGTAATTTGCGTATTTTGTTAACGAAATGGTTAAGGTATTTGTATTTTTATTGATGAATTTATCCAAAAGATAAGCCCGCATAATAGATTGGCAGAAAGTTGATTTTCTCTATAACTCCTTGTTTTGCAAGGGAATAGACAACTGCTTTTTCAATATTAGGATATTTTTCAAGTAAATAATGAAGACTTTTTAATGAACCACTACCTCCTGCTTTTACTTCCACTGGAATGATTTGACCTTCATGTACCACCACAAAATCAATTTCCGAACTTGCCCCTGGTTCTGTTCTTGACCAATAAAACAAGCTGTCATCCGTATGGGAAAGGATTTGCTGTGCTACAAATTGTTCTGCTAAAACGCCTTCAAAGGCAGAAGTTAATTGTCGTTTTGTATAAAGATTGGCATATTCAATTTGCCTTTTCCGAATCAATAATCCAATGTCCAAAAAGAAAGTTTTAAACTGCTTTCCACTCGGAGTAAGGGGTAATCCAGCAATTGAAACATTAGGAACGCTATCAATTAACCGTGCTGTTTTTAGTAAATCAACCCCTTTTTTGATAGTAGGAATCGTGAATCGGTCTGACAGTTTAGTATAAATAATTTGATTGCCAACGAATTTTGTAATATTCTCAATGACATCTTGAAGGCAGTCAGTATTGATACTTGGTTTATATTTTTTGAAATCCTGTTCATAAGTATAAAGCAAATTATTCTGAATTTCTTTAATTCCTATAAAGTCCTGTGTATCAACATAATACTTCACACATTCGGGCATTCCTCCTACGATAAAATATAATTGTAATTGTTCTGAAAGTATATTTTCAGCAGCTTCTGGAATCAGATTTGGAGTTTGTTTTAATAAATCAGCAAGAGCTTTCTTATTATTTGCCTCCAAAAACTCCGTAAAAGTCATTGGATAAAGACTCATAATTTCAACTCTCCCAACGGGATAAGGTTGATCTCTGAATTCAAAATCAAGTAATGACCCCGCCGCAATAATGTGCAAATCAGGCATATCTTCATAAAAATATCTCAAAGAACCAAGTGCTTCTGAACAACTCTGGATTTCATCAAAAAAGACTAAAGTTTTTCCTTTGATTATCGAAACTCCAAGCACTAATTGTAATTCTGAAATGATACGTTTTACATCAAAATTTTGTTTAAAGAGGATGTGCAAATCCTTTTGCTTCTCAAAATTTATGATAACGATATCATTTGCAAAATAATTTTCTCCAAAATATTTCACTAACCAAGACTTGCCAACTTGCCGAGCTCCATTGATAATCAGAGGCTTACGATGTTTTTTATCCTTCCAAGAAATTAAATTTTGTATCTTATCTCGAATCATAATTTTTTATTCAAAAGTAGTCAATTTTAGAATAAATACCATAAAACTAAATTAGTCTTTTAGAATAAATACCCAAATACTTAATTTACCTTTTAGAATAAATGCCAAAAGCGTTTTTATTTTTTCCGCTTCAAAGCCAAATCATGGGCAGTATCATAATAACTCCGCAGATTTATCCAATCAAAAGTTTCGGAAATACTTTCTACACGGTTGCGTTGCGTGATGCGTTCACGTTGTGATTGTTTGACGAATTTCAAGAGCATTTCGGATAATTGTTCTGCCGCTTTATGGAAGTCTTGCGAAGTCCTATTCACAACCATAACGCCCCATTGTTCGTAATCACGCATGATTTGCATCATATAATCCCCAAAACCAGAGAGGTCAGAAGTAATAGTTGGCACGCCACGGGCAATACATTCCAAGGGCGTATATCCCCACGGCTCATAATAACTTGGGAAAACGCCCAAATTGCAACCTCTCACAAACTGTCCATAATCCAGACCAAAAAGTGGGTTGGTCGAAACAATAAAGTCGGGATGATAAACAATCTTGACTTTGTCTTCTGGATTATTCATCAAATTGGCTTTCTCGGTATAATCTGTGATGCCGTCGGGTTGTTTCAGTAAATGCGTAACCACTTTTGGACGTTTTTTGGTCTTCCAAGTTTGGATGGTTCTCCGCAAACGCAAACGCCAATATTCATCTATAAAATCATTCAAATCGGGCATTTTCAAGTCCGTTGCCGAAGCTGAAGCTTGGAATAATTTTTCGCCAATTTGCTTTTCAATGGCATTGCAAGTCTCATGGATTTCGTCCATCACTGCCCTTGATTGCAACACCTCTGGGTCAATCGAATGGAAAGGTTGTTTGGTGATAAAAAACATCACAACCGTTTTATCAATCTTCGCCTGTTTCATCTTGTAATTCAGCCTGGCAAGGGCTTCCAGCGTGATGTCATAACCTTTATTCGAGAATTCGTAACGTCCAGAAGTAAAGAAATATAAGGTTTTTTCAAGGTCGAAAGGCTGACTTTGGAAGAAGTGTCCCATCACAAATTCATTGATTTTATCTTTGAATTTCGTATGCAGATTTTGGTGTTCGTGCATTGCCGAAAAACGGGTAATGTTGAGTCCGTTTGGCAGGATTAAATCAGGCACTCGACCCAACAAAAATTCACACTCACGGGCGGTTACGTCACTCACCGTTGTCATGACGTTGCAGAGCGTTGCCGCCAATCTTTCGATGGTTGCTTGGGTTTCGATTCCGTAATGTCGGGACGCTTCCAGCCAATTGAAAGTGTGCAAAACGTCGTAGAAATTGGGAACATTTCCCGCCAAATATCGCCCTAACATCGTGGCGTGAGTCGTGAAAACGGTGGCAATTTTTACGCCATCTTTTTTCAAATCTGGAATACAAGTAGCCGCCATCCATTCGTGTATGTGAGCAACTATTTCCGCTTTATTGGCGTGTTCTTGGCATAATTCAGTCAAGAAAATCCGAATCATTTCTCCAAATAAAATCGTCTGATTTACGATGTCTTCGACGTTGAGCGTTGGAATCTGATGGAACTCCCACATTCGCCCTTTCAATTCATTGATTTTATCAGCAATTGAATTCAAATCGAAGAGAACGATTTTGGGTTTTCCCGTAATGAGCCAGTAGCCATAATGTACTTCCATTCCCGCTGAACGCATTTTTTGAATCGTTTTCCCAAGCATAGAATCACCTAATTCTTCAATTGGCTCGAATTCGGCAGAGGCAGTTTGGGGGAAATATGGACCTAAAAGAAAGTAATTATCACCCCATTTCTCGACCATCGAAGGCACTTTTGTGCGGATAACTGTGTAGATTCCTCCAACTTGATTACAGGTTTCCCAAGCAATTTCGATTAATACTTTTTGCTTGTTGGCAGAGGATTTGATTGGGTTTTGGATTTCCATAATTGAGTGTTGGTTGGGTATTGGTAAAGTAAATGCCTTTTCTAACGTAAATTAGCTATATTTTTGAATAATTTTGCGATTTTTTTAGAATTAATTGATAAAAATTTGTCTGAATTCGGATTGCGAAACGTCGCACCGTGTCAGATTAATGGATTTTAGGATTAAAATTGGACAACAATCCTAAAAATCCATTAATCTGACACGGTGCGACGTTTCGCAATCCAAATTCAGACTGAGTCGCATAGACGGGGTCGCCCAGACAATAACAATCAGTAACTAATAATTATTTTCCATAATCAATCTTCCAAAATATTACCCATAAAAGTACTCTTAAAAGCAAATGAAATCAAGAAAAATACGATTGCCCAACGTAAATAGGGATGATAAAAGTCCAGCACGTTTCGATAATTATTTTGTTTAATTTCAACTTTCTCTAAACGGTTAATTTCTTTGAAAATATTTCCCAAAGACTTTGCATCAGTTGCCCGAAAGAATTTTCCTTCGCTAATTTTAGCCACTTCCCTGAGTGTGCCTTCATCCACTTTATCAGTAGTGGTTTTGTCACTACCTACTGCAATTGTATATACCCGAACACCAAAGGCTTTTGCCAATTGGGCGGAGGTAACGGGGTCAAGATTTCCAGCGGTATTATCACCATCTGAAATTAAAATTGCCACTTTACTTTTGGATTCAACCTCTCGCAAACGATTAATACACATTCCTAACGCATTCCCGACAGCCGTTCCAGAAGTAGTAATGAGATTAGAAGAAATATTTTCAATATATTCGTTAAGTATCTCATAATCAGTCGTTAATGGGCAAAGAGAATAGGGTTCTCCCGAAAAAATTACGAGTCCAATACGGTCTTGCGAACGTCCTTTGATAAATTGATTTGCTACTTTCTTTGCCACTGATAATCGGCTTGGTGGAATATCCTTATTATCCATAGATTTAGAAATATCCATTGCCAACATGATGTCAATTCCTTCGGCATATTGGTCAGATTCGGTAATTGAGCGTTGCGGACGAGCCAGTGCAATGATAATTAAAGCAATGGTGAACATCAAAAAAATGCCTGGAATGAAACGTAAAAAACTTACCCAATTGGATTGAATGTCATTGGTAGGAAAAGCAACATTGAGTTTTTGGGTAGAATTGCTCCGAAGCCAATCACGCAAGAGAAAAAGAATTGGAATAATGGGCAAACTATAAAGGTATAGCGGATGCACCCAATCGAAACTCGAAAAGGTGGAGGGAAGAAACCAATATTTTGAAAACCAATCTGTCATTTTTTTTTGAGTAATAATCAGGAGATTTTTGTCTGAGCGACCCTGTCTGAATTTGGATTCGTCAGATTAGAGGCTTTTTTGGATTTTACGCGGAACATTAATCCAAAAAATCCATAAATCTGACGAATCCAAATTCAGACAATTTTGCTGGACTATTATCTAATCCCTAATCCCCATCTCAAGCCTCCGCTCACGATAAAGCCCTTCTGCCAATTCTTGAAGCACTTGCAAAGAGGCAATTGTTTTGCTCGAATATACGCCTCCATACACCGTTGCATCAATTTCTCGGAGGGCATCCGATAAGCGATTATCTTTGAGATTATCTAAAATTTCTTTGGTTGTAAAAGTGGTAAAGGGC
>JAYVIV010000290.1:0-6050 GCA_043769985.1 Arcicella sp. | reverse complement strand
AAATATAATCTTAAATGTCATTTTTACAAGCAATTCTCCTCGCCATCATCGAAGGAATCACAGAGTTTTTACCTATATCGTCCACTGGTCACATGGTTTTGATGAGTTCATTTCTTGGTATAGAAAAGGATAAATTCACAAAACTTTTTGAAATTTGTATTCAATTAGGTGCAATTTTATCAGTTGTTGTATTGTATTGGAAAAAGTTTTTTAATTTTTCCAATTGGCAATTTTATGTTAAACTACTAATTGCAGTCATTCCAGCCTTAGTTTTCGGAAAATTGTTCAACGATTTGATAGATGAGCATTTAGAAAACCCTGCATTTATCGCAACAGTCTTATTGGTGGGAGGAATAATTTTATTGTTTGTTGATGGTTGGTTCAAAAATCCAATTATTCATGAAGAAGTTGACATCAATAATATCAGTGCCATCAAAATTGGTTTGTTCCAGTGTTTAGCTATACTTTTTCCTGGTCTAAGTCGTAGTGCAGCCACAATTATTGGCGGAATGCAGCAACGCTTAACCAGAAGCCTTGCCGCTGAATTCTCCTTCTTTTTGGCTGTACCAACTATGGCTGCCGCAACTGGATATAAACTTTTGAAATTCATTAAAGAGGAGGGAAGCATCTCAAGTGAAGAATTGAAATTATTGGGAATTGGAAACGTAGTAGCTTTTATTGTTGCCATTTTGGCGATAAAATTCTTTATCAATATTTTGAGTAAATATGGCTTTAAATACTTTGGAATTTATCGTATCGTATTGGGAATCAGTATTTTAGTAATGTTAGCAATCGGGAAGTTTTAATGGAAACAAAAGAGAATGCTCAGCCTGTAATTGATAGTGCAGAACTCATATTAATTGACAAACCATTACGATGGACTTCATTTGATGTTACCAAGAAACTTAAGTTTGCGGGTAAATTTAAAAAAATTGGTCATGCCGGTACGCTTGATCCATTGGCAACTGGTCTGCTTATTCTTTGTACTGGTAAAATGACTAAACAAATTGATAATTACCAAGCCAAAGAAAAAGAATATTCTGGAACATTAGTGTTAGGAAAAACAACTCCATCAGTGGATTTAGAAACAGAGTTTGATGCTGAATTTCCAACTGAACATATTACGACGGAAGTTATCGAAAGTGCCTTGGAACAATTTAAAGGCAATATTTTGCAAATTCCACCCATCTATTCTGCCATTCAGGTAAATGGAAAAAGGTTATATGAATTAGCTCGGAAAGGGATAAAAGATTCTGAAATTGAAATTAAATCAAGGGAAGTTGAGGTTTCAAAATTCGAGATTGATTCCACAAATTTCCCAGAAATTAATTTTTCAATTGTCTGCTCAAAAGGGACTTATATCAGAAGTTTAGTGCGTGATTTTGGAACGGCTTGCGGTTCAGGGGCATATATGAAAGCCCTTAGACGTGAAAGAATTGGTGAATATAATGTAAAAGATGCTTTAACGATTGAACAGTTTATCACAAGTAGAAACAAAGATTAGCGGTTCGCCGTACAATAGAAAATGAACGTATATTACGGAATTCAAGAATTTAGAAAATTAGAAAATGCGGTTGTAACCAGTGGCACTTTTGATGGAGTTCATTTAGGGCATCAAAAAATATTAAATCGGTTAAATGAAGTTGCCGAATTGTCGCATGGGGAGAGTGTGGTCATTACTTTCTATCCTCATCCCCGAAGTGTTATTTCTTCTGATAATCAGACAGTTAAGCTCCTTTCTACCCTGGAAGAGAAGATTGAATTATTAGAGAAAAGTGGTGTCAATCACTTATTGATTATTCCATTTACTCGTGAATTTTCTGAATTGTCTTCCGAAGAATTTATCCATAAAATTCTAATTGAAACCATTGGAACAAAGACTTTAGTAATCGGGTATGATCATCGATTTGGCAAGAACAGAGAAGGAGGATTTGATTATTTGAAAATGAATAAAGAGAATTATGGTTTTGAGATTGAAGAAATTTCACGCCAAGATATTGAGAATGTTTCGGTTAGTTCGTCAAAGATTAGAAAGGCTTTGCAGGGAGGAGATGTGCCTTCGGCTGACCATTTTTTAGGTAGAAATTATTCTTTATCGGGTATAATTGTAAAAGGGAAGCAATTAGGAAGAACGATTGGATTTCCAACGGCAAATATTCAAGTTCGTGAAATTGCTAAGCTGATTCCCTCTGATGGCGTTTATGCGGTGAAAGTATATTATAAAAGTAATGTTTACGGAGGAATGTTAAATATTGGTAATCGCCCAACGGTTGATGGAACTTATCAAACTGTTGAAGTAAATATTTTTGATTTTGACCAAGAAATATATGGAGAAAATTTAATGGTTGAATTCCTGCAAAAAATCCGTAACGAACATAAATTCAATGGATTAGAAGAATTAAAAGAGCAAATTGCGAAAGATAAAATTATTTGTAAAGGAATATTGAACACTTAAAATTATCTTTTTCCTTCCTTAACATCGATTCCTTTCTTTGAAGAATATTTTGAACGGTCGAGAAAATAGACATCGAGTATAGCTTTTGGTCGAGCAAAATATTCACGTAGATAAGTTTTGTACCCCGTTGGAACATCTTGGGCTGCAAAAGCTACTGCATCAATACCCAATTGGTTTGCCAAAAATAATGCACGAGCGTTGTGCGTAGGTTGCGAAATAATGGTAAATTTTGATTGATTAAAAACCTCTTTACATCTAATTATAGAATCGTAGGTTCTAAATCCAGCGAAATCCAAGGTCATTACATTTTCTGGAACTCCCAACGACATTAGAGCCTTTTTCATGTCGTTAGGTTCGTTATAAAAAACTGAATCATGATTACCACTTAAAATCAAGAATTTTATTTTTCCTTCCTTGAAAAGTCTTGCTGCTGCTTCCATCCTGTATCGAAAAAACATATTTTCTTTTCCGCCATGAATAGCTTTTGAGGTGCCTAAAACGAGTCCAACATCATTAGAAGGCATATTCCTAATGGTATAAAAGTTTTTCTTCTCTGTTGAAAACACAATCCAAATATTAGCCAAAAGTATTCCCATCAGCAAGAAAAAGCTGAGAGCAATAGACCATTTTGTTAATTTCTTTAAGTATTTAGTAAATTCAAATGGTTTTTCTAATGATATTTCTAATGTTTTCTCGATGTCTCCTTTCGATGTTTGATGTTCGTTTTTCGATGTTCGATGTATGGAAAACGAAAATCGAAAAACGAACATCGAAATTAAAATAATCCTAATTGTTCACCCGTTCCAGCGTCGCTCAATTCAGGGAATTCAATTTCTTCTGGTGCAATCAATTTTTTGGGTAATTCCAATTCTACAACAATTGCATGATCAGATTCGCTTAAAGCTGACGGCTCAGGTTCAATAACCCTTGATGCTAACTGTTTGATATTTTGAACAACATAAGTCGTCAACTTA
Source organism: Arcicella sp. (assembly GCA_043769985.1). GTDB lineage: Bacteria > Bacteroidota > Bacteroidia > Cytophagales > Spirosomataceae > Arcicella. Next base: position 2,621 of record JAYVIV010000290.1, on the reverse strand, counting down.
CTGCCCATTGCTTTCCAGCCTCTTATTTCGGCTATTTCATCAATATTAAATTCTTCCTTGACAACGGCTGAGTTTTTATCTTTTTTGTATGAAACCTCAACTCTCGGATAATTATCAACGGTTGCAAACATCAGCTTTGAACCTTTCTCATCCGAAATAAACAAGAATTTTTTATCAATGGTGGTTGTCTCTATCCTGAAACGTTTTGCATAATATAATTTGGAACCACCATCGAAATAAACTGCCGTGATAATACTCTCTGGAATGAATTTGGTAATAACCATGATGTCCTTAATTTCATAACGATTAGTTAGTTCAAAATTTGTTAGTTCATATTGTCCGTCATTATAAACAACTAAAATGGAATCTTTTGCATCAAAATTACCTAAATACCGACCATGTTCGTCACGATTCAATCTACCAACGTTTTCGTCGTAATAAATATCAACTCCACCCAATGTTGAAACTCCAGCCGACTTCATAACAATTTTTCTTACGGGATATTTGGTTAAAACATTTCCCATCGAATCACGCCCTTTGATTAATAATCCTTTAAAGTCAAAGTCAAATTGTTTCACTCTGGCCGTACAAGAAGCAGTCAAATTGATTTGAATTGTCTCGGCTTCACCATTTTCATTAGCGGTAAAGTACAAAACTTTTGATTTAGGATTTCCAATCGTGAGGTCATATTCACGATCACGAGTAACGGCGGTTACTTTGAAACGTTTTATGTAAGAAACCCCCGTTTTTGCATCAAAATAGGCTAAATTATAAACTTTTCTATCATCATTTTTCTTAAAAACTGAGACATAAATAATATCTTTTCCAACAAAATTCTTTTCAGAAATTTTTACAACCATACATTTTCCATCTTGGCGAAATACAATTACGTCATCAATGTCAGAACAGTCCATTACAAATTCTTCTTTCTTCAAACCATATCCCACGAAACCATTAACCCTATCAACATACAATTTTTGATTATTTGCCGCTACAACCGTTGCAGAGATTGTATTAAAGTTTTTAATTTCCGTTTTCCGTTCTCTTCCTTTTCCATGTTTTCGTAAAATCTCTTTGAAATATTCAATCGAATAACGAATAATATTTGCCAAATTATCAAGCACTTCAGCCAATTCATCTTGAAGACGCTTCATTAATTCATCGGCTTTGAAGGAATCATATTTAGAGATTCTTTTAATTCTAATTTCTAATAATTTCAGAATATCGTCCTCAATAATTACTCTATAAAACTGTGGTTTATAAGGTTCTAAGCCTAAATCAACCGTTTTTATAACATCCTCAAAAGTCTCACATTCTTCAATGTCTCGATAAATTCTGTTCTCAATAAAGATTTTTTCGAGTGAACTGAAAAGTAACCGTTCCATCAATTCATCTCTTCTTATTTCTAATTCTCGCTCTAAAAGTCTAACTGTTTGCTGAGTGCAAGTCTTTAGTATTTCAGTAACCCCCACAAAATGAGGTTTATCAGCAATAATTACGCAAGCATTCGGAGAAATTGAAATTTCACAATCGGTGAAAGCATAAAGTGCATCAATCGTTACGTCGGGTGATACTCCTGGAGCCAGTTGCACTTGAATCTCAACATCTTTTGCCGTATTATCAATAACTTTTTTAATCTTAATCTTACCACTATCATTAGCTTTTATGATAGATTCAATCAAATTTGTGGTGGTAGTTGAAAACGGTATATCCTTAATGATAAGCGTTTTCTTGTCAAATTCTTCAATTTTTGCCCTTACTCTAATCTTTCCCCCCCGATTGCCATCATGATAATTTGAAACATCAACCGAACCTCCCGTTAGAAAATCGGGGAATAGTTCAAAAGGCTTATTCTTCAGTATGTTGATAGATGCTTCAATCAATTCCACAAAGTTATGTGGCATTATTTTCGTAGATAAACCCACTGCAATACCTTCAACTCCGTGTGCAAGTAATAAGGGAAACTTTACTGGAAGTGAAATGGGTTCACGTTTCCTGCCATCATAAGAAAGTTGCCATTCGGTCGTTTGCGGATTAAAAATTACATCAATCGCAAACTTTGATAATCGAACTTCAATATAACGGGCTGCTGCTGCACCATCTCCTGTACGATAATCACCCCAGTTTCCTTGACAATCGAAAACTAAATCTTTTTGTCCCATGTTCACCATTGCATCATTAATAGAGGCATCACCATGTGGATGATATTGCATCGTTTGTCCGATTACATTGGCGACTTTATTGAAACGGCCATCATCCATTTCTTTTAAAGCGTGGAGGATTCTACGTTGTACGGGCTTTAAACCGTCTTCAACCGCTGGAACTGCTCGTTCCAAAATCACATAAGAAGCGTATTCCAAGAACCAGTTTTCATATAGTCCTGCAACTGCAACTTGCTCATGAAGAGCATCTTCTGGTGGTAAATTGATAATATTATCTTCTAATTCTTCTGGTTGGGTTTCGTTTTCCATTGATAATTCTAATTCCTTCTATTTATAATTTAATGGTCATTCGTAAATAGTTTTTACGAACAATAGAACCCTAATTTACAAAAAAAATAATGAAGGAAAAAATTTAGCAATCTGAAACATTACCGAGCAGTAATTTTATAATTTGTGGGG
>JAYVIV010000289.1:0-2712 GCA_043769985.1 Arcicella sp. | reverse complement strand
CAATACGTTGAATGATTCTGGGATACCTGGTTTTGGCATGGCTTCTCCTTTCACGATGGCTTCGTAGGCTTTTGCTCTACCAATTACATCATCAGATTTCACCGTTAAGATTTCTTGTAGGATATTAGCTGCACCAAATGCCTCTAATGCCCACACTTCCATCTCTCCAAAACGCTGTCCTCCGAACTGGGCTTTTCCTCCCAATGGTTGCTGAGTGATTAAAGAATATGGTCCGATTGAACGGGCGTGCATTTTATCATCAACTAAGTGACCCAATTTCAACATATAGATAATACCTACTGTAATGGGTTGGTCGAACATATCTCCCGTTAAACCATTGTATAGATAAGTACGTCCCCACGCTGGAAGACCCGCTTCTTCTAATTCTTTGGCTACTTCGGTTGATGTCGCTCCGTCGAAAATTGGGGTCGCATATTTACGCCCTAATTTCTGACCAGCCCACGCCAATACCGTTTCATAAATCTGTCCGATGTTCATACGAGAAGGTACACCAAGTGGATTCAATACAATATCCATTGGCGTTCCATCTTCTGCAAATGGCATATCTTCATCACGTACAATACGAGCAACAACGCCTTTATTACCGTGACGACCCGCCATCTTATCACCTACTTTCAACTTACGTTTTTTGGCGATATATACTTTGGCAAGTTTAACGATACCCGCTGGCAATTCGTCTCCAACTTCCAACACAAACTTCTCACGCTTGTAGCGACCCACTCCTTCGTTACGACGAACGTTGTAGTTTTTCACCATTTGCAATAATAAAACGTTCGTATCTGCATCGTCAGTAGCATTTTCCAAAATTAAGTCAGCAATTAAGTTGGCTTCTTCTGGAACGCTATATGAACTATCATCACGGTAAAGGTTTTTTGGCGGGAATAATGACTCCTCAATATTACGAGCCGTCAATTTTGTTCCTTCCTCAATAATTACCGTTCCAAATTTGTGTTTAATGCTTCCAGCAACTTTTCCTTCTAACAATTCAACAATTTTACCAATCATCTTTGCACGGATTCCCGTCAAGTCTTTTGATAGTTGTTTTGCTAAACCAGCAATTTCTTTCTTCGCTTTCTCACGTTCGTCTTTGTCTTTCTTTGGACGGCTGAAAAGTTTGGTATCAATAACCACACCTTTTAATGATGGAGGTGCTTTTTTAGAAGCATCTTTTACATCACCCGCTTTATCTCCGAAGATTGCACGAAGAAGTTTCTCTTCTGGTGTTGGGTCTGATTCTCCTTTTGGTGTAATTTTACCAATCAAAATATCGCCTTCTTTCACATCAGAACCTACACGAATCACACCACTTTCATCCAAATTTTTCACCGTTTCTTCGGCTACGTTTGGAATCTCTGCGGTTAATTCTTCTTCACCACGTTTTGTATCACGTACTTCCAATTCAAATTCTTCAATGTGAATAGAAGTAAAAATATCATCACGAACAACTCTCTCTGAAATTACAATCGCATCCTCAAAGTTATATCCCTGCCAAGGCATGAAGGCAACTTTCATGTTACGTCCCAAAGCTAATTCGCCTTGTTGCGTTGCATATCCTTCACAAAGTGCTTGTCCTTTATTAACCCGCTGTCCTTTACGAACGATTGGTTTCAAGTTAATCGTTGTATCTTGGTTGGTACGACGGAATTTAATTAATTTATATTCCTTCGTATCTCCTTCAAAACTAATCAAATATTCATTTGGAGTCATATCATATTTAACTACGATTTTGATAGAATCCACGTATTCAATTACGCCATCTGCCTCCGCAACAATCAAAGTACGAGAGTCAAGAGCAACACTTGCTTCCAAACCAGTTCCCACAATTGGAGCTTCTGGACGTAACAATGGTACTGCCTGACGTTGCATGTTTGAACCCATCAAAGCACGGTTGGCATCATCATGTTCCAAGAAAGGAATCAACGAAGCCGCTACCGATACAATCTGATTAGGAGCAATGTCCATTAATTGAGCCTGTTTTGGGTCAACCAAAGGAAAATCACCTTCAAAACGTGCTTTTACAAGGTCAGAAGTAAACGCTCCAGTTTCATCGTAACGAGCATTTGCTTGCACGATGTTCTTGCCATCTTCTTCTTCTGCGGTAAAGAATGTAATTTCATCCACTTTTACTTTACCATCAGAAATTGTACGGTAAGGTGTTTCGATGAAGCCCATTCCATTAATTTTGGCATGAACACAAAGCGATGAAATCAAACCAATGTTTGGTCCCTCTGGTGTTTCGATGGTACACAAACGACCGTAGTGCGTATAGTGAACGTCACGAACCTCAAAACCTGCACGCTCACGAGAAAGACCACCAGGTCCAAGTGCCGAAAGACGACGCTTGTGCGTAATCTCCGCCAATGGATTGGTTTGATCCATGAATTGTGAAAGCTGATTTGTTCCAAAGAATGAGTTAATTACTGACGATAAAGTACGAGCATTAATCAAATCAACTGGCTTGAAGTCTTCGTTATCACGAACGTTCATACGTTCCTTGATGGTACGAGCCATACGAGCCAAACCTACCCCAAATTGTGAATATAATTGCTCACCAACTGTACGAACACGACGGTTCGACAAGTGGTCAATATCATCAACAAGGGCTTTTGAGTTGATAAGTCCGATTAAGTATTTAACGATTGAGATAATATCTGTTTTCGTTAAAACCTTCGTTCCCATCGGAATATCATG
>JAYVIV010000288.1:0-12552 GCA_043769985.1 Arcicella sp. | reverse complement strand
TTTCTGAAACACAAAAGCGTTCTGAACTTGACCGTGTTTCAGATGTCAGATCGGTTTCGGGTGCATTTACAGGAAGTTATTGTATCAATCCTTTTAATGGTGAAAAAGTACCCATTTGGATTGCCGATTACGTTTTGGCTGGTTATGGAACGGGTGCTGTTATGGGTGTACCATCTGGAGACCAACGTGACTGGAATTTTGCTACACATTTTGGCTTGCCAATCGTGCAAATACTTGATAGTCAGACAGATATTGATACTCAAGCAGACTCAACCAAAGAAGGAAAATATATCAATTCTGGCATGATTGATGGTTTGGGTTACAAGGAAGCAACTGCCAAATTGATTGCTTTTATGGAAGAAAATAATATCGGAAAAGCAAAAATAAATTATCGTTTGCGTGATGCAGTTTTTGCTCGTCAGCGTTATTGGGGCGAGCCTGTGCCAGCTTATTTTAGGAACGGACTGCCTTATTTGATAGAAGAATCTGAATTGCCTTTGACCCTACCTGTCATTGACAAATATCTCCCAACCGACAATGGCGAACCACCTTTGGGGCGTGCGGAGGGTTGGAAATATCAAGGAGAATACGACTATGAATTGAGCACCATGCCAGGTTGGGCGGGTTCTTCTTGGTACTGGTATCGTTATATGGATGCCTTGAACGAAAACGAAATAGCTTCGCCAGAAGCCATTAATTATTGGAAAGCCGTTGATTTATACATTGGCGGTTCTGAACACGCTACTGGACACTTATTGTACAGTCGTTTTTGGAATAAATTTTTGAAAGATTTAGGATTAGTTCCAGAAGAGGAGTTTGCTAAGAAATTGATTAATCAAGGCATGATTCAAGGAGTATCTCAAATGGCTTGGAAATTAAAATTCAAATTAGAATATCTTAAAGAAGATTCAAATGGTGAAGAATATTTAGAATTTCCTATTCATAAATCAAAAATAGAAATTTACCTTGATGAATTTAAAAGATATAACAATATTTATGTTAGTAATGATTTAAAAGAATACATAACCGATTATCAAGAAAATTTAATTTCTAATGGTAAAACTAATTATTTTACTGATTTTGAATTTTATCAAGTCCATATTCCAATAGACTATGTAAGTAATAATATTTTAAATATTCAAGCGTACGTTGATGGTTATCCAAGTGAAAGACATGAATATTTTTTTGTAACTATGCAAGGAACTTGGCCAAACGATGCGTTAAGTTATGAATCACATCATAAGAAATCTATTAAATTTGAGACTCTTTCAGTAGTTGAAAAGATGTCAAAATCGAAATATAACGTTGTCAATCCAGATATTTTAGTTGATAAAGTTGGTGCGGATACCTTACGTTTGTACGAAATGTTTTTGGGACCTTTGGAACAAGCAAAACCGTGGAATACTAACGGGATTGATGGTTCTTTCCGTTTTATCAAAAAGGCTTGGCGTTTGTTCTATGATGATTTAGGAACTTTTAAAGTAAAAGACGAAGTCCCAACACCTGCCGAATTAAAGGTTTTGCATACCGCCATCAAAAAAGTTGAAGAGGATTTGGAACGTTATTCTTTCAACACCGTAGTTTCAACGTTGATGATTTGTGTGAATGATTTAGGTTCGTTGAAATGTTCTAAAAAGGCAATTTTGCAAGATTTAGTTATTCTGATGTCGCCATACACGCCACACATTGCGGAGGAATTATGGACGATTTTGGGCAACGAAGCAGGAACAATCTCTTACGCAACCTTCCCGAAATTCAATCCGAGTTATTTGGTAGAAGCCAATTTTGAATATCCAATTTCAATTAATGGAAAAGTAAGAGCTAATATTTCATTCCCAACGGATGCTCTTCCTGCAGATATTGAAGCGGGTGTTTTAGCGAATGAAATCGTTCAGAAATGGTTGGAAGGCAAAGCCCCTAAAAAGGTAATTGTGGTGCCAAAACGAATTGTGAATGTGGTTCCTTGATAATCTTTGCAACCACATAGATAGGATAGATGACATAGGTTTTGAGGGATACAGGGAAAACATTATTTAAGTCGAAGTTCGTATTTGAAAATATTTTATTTTGGATATGTATTTGATAATCAATTAGTTGTTTAACTAACCCCTAACCCCCAAAACCTAACACCTACTGATTAAATGATTATTGATTAATTTTCTTGACATTTAATTTGTAAACCCTTATCTTTGCACCTCTATTTACAAAAAAAAGATTTAAACAAAAATATAATATGCTGATTATCAATATCAAAGAGAACGAGTCAATCGACAAAGCGTTAAAAAGATTTAAGAAAAAATTTGAAAAAACTGGTGTAGTTAAGCAACTTCGTAGAAGAGGTGCTTTTATTAAGCCATCAATTACTCGTCGTACAGAAATGATTCGTGCGTCATATAAGCAAAGAATGTACGGTAACGAAGAGGCATAGTTCGTTGATTTGATTTTTAATAACATTTATGTTATCAATTTAATCGTGAATTAAGCCGATAACCGTCAGCAATAAAAGCGTTAGAATAAACTTAACCGTTAATTCTAACGCTTTTTTCTTTTGCGTGATGGCACACGGATTTCACGGATTGGACACGGATTTTTATTAATTTTATAGTAAACTACTTTTAGAATTATAGTGTAAATCAATCTTTTATGAGTTCTAATATTTTACAAAATTTATTTCATCCGTGTCTAATCCATTAAATCCGTGTGCAATCAAAATGAATGAAATAATATCTTTTTTTCTTAAATATATCAAGTACGAAAAGCGTAGTTCTGACCATACTACTACCGCCTACAGCACTGATATGAAGCAATTTGCGGAATATTTGTCGAAATCTTACGACTTCAATCATCCAGAATTGGCTAATTTTCAGATGATTCGCTCTTGGATTGTGTCAATGGTGGAAATGAAAGTTGAGAATCGCTCGGTGAATCGAAAGATTGCTACTTTACGAACTTTCTATAAGTTTCTTTTACAGAAAAAAGTAATTGAAAAAGACCCAATGATTAAAATATCCATTCTGAAAACGCAGAAAAATATTCCAGAATTTGTGCGTGAAAAAGAATTAGATAATCTGTTAGACGATGTTGAATTTCCAGATGATTTTGCGGGGGTACGAGATAAATTGATTTTGGAATTATTGTACGGAACGGGTATGCGTTTGTCGGAATTGATTGATTTGAAGGAACGAGATATTGATTTTTATAGTAGGACCGTGAAGGTGTTAGGAAAACGAAATAAAGAAAGAATTATTCCGATAAATCAGCCTTTGGTGAAATTGATTCAAGACTATCAAAGTTATAAAAATTCTGAAGGTTTAATGCACGAATATTTGATTGTTTCAGAAAAAGGAAATCAAGCCTATCCCGTTATGATTCAACGGATTACAAGGAAATATTTGAGTTTAGTAACGACGCTTGCTAAGAAATCTCCCCATATTTTAAGGCATTCTTATGCAACACATTTGCTCAATAATGGGGCAGAATTATCGGCAATTAAAGATCTTTTGGGGCATACTTCACTCTCGGCTACTCAAGTTTATACGCACAATTCTATGGAGAAAATTAAGAAGATTTATCAACAGGCTCATCCGAAGGCATAAGATTTCGAAGTTCGATATTTGGGTTTTGATGGAACAGTACGAATTTCGAGCATCAAGGAACGAAAACCGAAAAATCATACTTCAATACCCTCTTTTTTTAAATATTCTCCAATGTTAAACAATTGACCGTCAAGAAGTTCTGTATCTTTATTCCAATTACGGACTATCCAGTCTTCATCCTTGGTGGCAATTACTATTGATTTAGATTTTGAAAGAATCCAAATTACTTTTTCAACCCCAAAATCCAATAATTTCTTCGTTTTTTTGTCAATATAAATGAAATCTTCTTCCATAGATAGGTGAATCTTTATATCAACTTCAATAACTATTCTTGGAGCAACCTCAGCATAATTCTCGTTCACTTGATTTGGAGTAAGTATTGACTTTTCAAAAATGCTAATATCGCTCGAAAGATTGCTGGATTTTTCCAAGTGAATACCTGACTCATTTGTAAGAAAGATATATTTATTTTCATCTAAAAAGCGATAACAAATCTTAAGTAAATAAAAAATAATGTACCCTTGTAACGTACTGCTGCCCATAATGTCTTCTATTTTTTTCTTTTTAGATAATACATCTTTATACCCTTTATAATACAGTTTTCGCCCGTCTATGATTTCATACACGAGCGCTTCTGGTATTTCCTTTACTTTGGGTTGTTTGGGTTGACGTACCAATTTGAGTGGTTCTATTTCAGCTACTACCATAGTTTTGTCTTTGTTTTACGCAATATAAAAAGACTTGACAAAATTGCCAAGTCTTTCTTTTAATCGTTACCTAAAATCCTCTTCCTCTTCATCAAATTTGAAGTTATCCAAATCGAATAATGAATCGGTTAAATCTTTAAATTGTAAGCCTTTTTCTAAGGTTTTCTTGGCAATTATTGAGAATTCTGAAAGCCCGTGCAAGACGAATTCCATCATAAACAACTTCTCCCGTCCTTGCATTTGTGGGTAGACTTTTTCGATTAAATCATCCAATCCATCAATGGTTCTGAGTCGAGCGGAATAGTCATTGTCTGCACTGTCATTCAGAATGTCCATCATATTTCCATCCATGAACCAGTCGATAATCGGTTTGTAAGGATTCTTCCCAGCTTTATCTTTTGCCGCTTTTTTAATTTTTTCTGGGTCTGGGAAATAGTTCAAAAATTGCGTTCTAATGGCTTTCCCAATCAAGTTTTGAGCCACAATTACCGGTCCTTCCACTTCGCCTTCATACACCAATTCCACTTTTCCACACACCGCAGGAATCACGCCCACAAGGTCAGCTACACGCACGTAAGTTTTGTCTTCGCCGTTCAATAAAGCACGTCTTTCTGCCGTAGAAATCATATTTTCGTAGGCTGAAATGGTCATACGAGCAGAAACGCCCGATTTAGCATCTACAAATTCAGACTCACGGGCTTCGATGGCAATTTGCTCAATTAAATCATCCATGATGTGGTTGGTCGTGACCATTTCCACCTGTCCGTCTTTCAATTTTGCTTCCTGTAACGTAATCTTTTTGCCAATCTCTAAGGTCTTCGGATAATGCGTAACTATCTGAGAATCAATACGATCTTTCAAAGGCGTAACAATTGAACCACGATTGGTATAGTCTTCTGGGTTGGCGGTAAATACGAACTGCAAATCCAAAGGCAAGCGGATTTTGAAACCACGAATTTGAATATCACCTTCTTGCAAAATATTGAATAATGAAACCTGAATACGAGCCTGTAAATCGGGCAATTCATTAATCACAAAAATACAACGGTGCGAACGTGGAATGAGTCCGAAGTGTACAACCCTTTCATCAGAATAAGGCAATTTCAAAGTAGCAGCCTTGATGGGGTCAGCGTCTCCAATTAGGTCGGCAACAGATACATCGGGCGTTGCTAATTTTTCAGTATAGCGGTCGTCACGGTGCATCCAAGTTACGGGCGTTAGGTCTCCGTGTTCAGCAATCAAATCTTTGGCAAAACGTGAAAGCGGTTGCAGAGGGTCGTCATTTAATTCTGAACCTTTCACCACAGGCACATATTCGTCCAAAAGATTAACCATCAAACGAGCGATACGAGTTTTTGCTTGCCCACGAAGACCCAAAAGATTAATGTGGTGTTGTGAAAGAATGGCACGTTCAATATCAGGAATTACGGTATCTTCAAAGCCCCAAATTCCTTCAAAAACTTTCTCTTTATTTTTAATTTTTACGATAAGATTTTCTCTTAATTCGTCCTTAATAGACTTTGGTTGATACCCCGAGGCTTTCAACGCACTAAGCGTATTGATTTTTAAAAGATCGCTTGATGTTAGGTTTTTATATTGCATTATTGTTGGTTTTAATCCTTTTCTATAAATGTTAAGTTATACAATTACAAACAAGTTATATCTTAAAAAGTTCTTAGACGTTTTCCTATTTATTTTGTTAAATTGCCCTAAAATCATTAAAATTGTGATTATAACAACTAATCCACTACGCTATGTATTTATTTTTTACTAAGTGTTTCTTAAAAGCACTAATTTTTGCTTTTATCTTTTCATTTGCCACGCAATCTTTTATCTCAGCCCAAGCTACTTTCAGGATTTCAAAACCCATTATTGGCACGAATCAGATTTGTAGTAGTACATCAAGTTACTCGAATTATTTGAGCTATGCTTTCTCCTCTAATGTAGTGAATTCTTCGGGAAATGTACCATATCATTTTGTTGAATTATCAAATGAAAATGGATTGATAACGCCCAGAGAAATCGGCTGTTTTTCTCCTTATGTCAACGTAATTTATGTTGGGAGTATTGATATTAACGGACAAAATTTGCCCGCTGGTGGAGGTTATAAGATTAGAGTTTTTTCAAAATCACCATCGGTTTTTAGTGATTACACAGAGACTTTTACCATTCTACCGAGTCCAGCACGACCAACGTTGAATGTTTCGGGAAATGTCAATCTTTGCCCTGGTGTATCTCAAACATTAACGGTGACCAATTCGAGTAGCAATTCTTCATATCAATGGCAAAATAATTCGTCTAATATTACCAATGCCACAAATTCGTCTCACGTTGTTTCCACCAATGGATATTATGCTGTGAAAGCCACAAGCACTAATGGTTGTAGCATTGTCTCTGGTAGTGTTTCTGTGAATTTGCCGTATGCTTTGGGGGGGCAGTTACAGGCTTATCTTAATAATAATTATAGTTATGGAGGACTACTTTTCTCGAAATCAAGTCAACCTTTTCGATTAAGTGCTTCGATAAATGGAGGGAAAAGTCCCTATAGTTTTACTTTAAGTGATGGTGTAACCAATACCGTTGAGACTAATATCAATTCCTCAAAAGATTATAATTTAACGACTTCTGCAAGTGGAACAAGGGTTTACACAATTTCCACTCTAATGGATGCTTGTGGTTCTCAAATCAATAATTCTTCGAGTTTAAGAATAAGAATTAACAATTCAAAATATTGTTCCATTTCAGGAAATGGTACTTCTGGAATCAAAAATTTTTCTATTCAAGGAACGACGATTAATAATTTGAATTCAGAGAAAGCCTCTGACGGTTGGGGGGAATATCCGTTGCCCGCCAATATTAATGCGAATGTTAACTACAATTTTACAATTAGTAGTATCACCCAAACACAAAGATATTTTGCAATCTGGGCGGATTTGAATCAAAATGGAACTTTTGAAAGTAACGAAAAGATTTTTCCTACTGGAACAAATAATAATGTAGAAACGATTACGAATAATTTTTCGGGGGTCTTAAAACTACCTGCAAATACTTTTAATGGTCAAACAAGGTTGCGGGTTTTACTCAATAATGATTCATATTATATTGGTAATTACCCTTGCAATCAGTTGCAGGACGGAGAAGTTGAGGATTATGTTTTAAATGTTTTCAATGGTGTAACTCCAACAGTTATTTCAACTGATTCGCTTCCGAAATTAGGAGTTTGTATTGGAAGTTCGTTCCCAGTTAATTTTAGAATAACAGGCACACCTCTTTCACCTAATGTTGTCTTTAAAATAGAAGGGTCTTATTATTCAGAGTTTTCAAATCCATTTAGTTTGGGAATTACAACAACTAATTCTACAAATGTTAGCTTGCCGAGCAACTACACTACAAATCTTCCTATTTATGTAAGAGTAATTCCTGTTGGTGCATTCCCAAATATTATAATTAATAATTCTCCAAATCAATTAATTTGGAAGCCAAACCCATATTCGAGTATTTTCAATACTTTCAATAGCATTTATAATAATAGAATTTATTGGGGAGGTGAAAAAGTATCTTCAGTGTTAAATACAGTACCTATGGCTGTATTTAGCTGGTTGACTTCAGCAAATCCCCCTGTTTCAGTTGAACTAAATGATGGCAGAATTTTCACTTGTAATTTTTCTGGTACTAATCGTATTACAATAGATTCAAATATGACAGTTTCTGGTGTTCGTAAATATAAAATTGTTCGAGTATCGGACGCACTATGTTCAAGTATGGTCTCAGATAGTACAACAATTGAGGGTGGAAGACCTTATTTACGGGCAATGAAAGTACATCGTTATGGTAGCGATACGACCACTATAAATAATCTGTGTGGTAATTTTTCGGTTAAATTTGAAGGAAAATTTTTAGATACAACTACATATAAGTTTTATCATGTTCAAATTTCTGACGCTAATGGTAGTTTCGTTAATCCTCAAGATATAGGGCATTCTTGTTTACAGAAAATTCTTAGTGAAGCTCAAGGAGGACAGTTAATAACGTGTTTTATTCCATCTACTTTTCCTGCTGGTAGAGGTTATAAACTTAGAGTAATTGAAAAAGGGGCAAACATTATTTCACCCATTTATTCGGCAACATTTACCGTAGAATCTTCTGCTTTTACATTCACTTCAAGTTTAAGTAGAAGCGTAATTAATGAAGGCGAAGTAACTGCTTTAAATCTAAATTTCACAGGCGGAAACCCTCCATACAGTGTTTATTTGGATGGATATAATTACAGAAGTGCCAATAATAGTAGTGCGTTAACCATAAATTTGGGACCTTTGCACGGCAGGAAATATAGTATTTCTCCAACTACTTCGTGCGGTGGAAATAATAATAATAATGCTGTCCCTCTTTATTTGAATGTTAAAACACTTGATAAGGATAATTCACAATGGTACGTCAAACCCATTCAAAATGTGAGTAATTACTATGGTAGTGAAGTAATTAAAAATTTATACTTATTAAAATCGTCAGATACTCTTTTTAGAAAGCCTGTTTCTGAATACAATAATGCAATTGTTAATGGTTTTTTTGATTATAATTCAAGAAGTTTATTGATGAATCCTGTAACCATGAGGACTGGCGAAATTTATTCATTCGCACAGTTTGATAATTGGCAGAGAACAGGGTATGAAAACTTATTGACAGGTATTTGGATTGACTCAAACCAAGATGGAGATTTTGACGATGCAGGTGAAGAATTGACTAAAAACCAATTTGCCCAACCTTGGAATATATCTCAAACCCAAAACTTTACGATTCCAAACACATCAAATGTTGGGTTTTCGAGGTTGAGAGTACGGGTTGGCGTAAAACAGTATGACGTAGAACCATTCGATTTTAATGCATCAAACCCAATTGAAAAAAATGGTAATACCTATGATATTCCAGTAGTGATTTTATCAAGTAGTGTTTCAAGTATAGTTTCAACCCCAAAAATATCGGGAAATACACTTTGTAATGGCAATTCATTTACTGTTGATTTTAGTAAATATGGAATTCCCGCTGGAACTTCTGCCAGCGTAGAGTTGTCAGATATTTCGGGTAATTTCTCTACAACTCCAACTATTATCGGACAAGGTCTCACTTCTTCATTGAATGTAACTTTACCATTAATAATCCCATCTGGTAATTACAATATTCGAGTGGTTAGCAATGGTACCACGAGTCCGATTTCCCCATCTTTTAATGTCAGTGTAAATCAATTAATCAGTATGGTGGATGGCGATTGGCACGCAGGCAGTACGTGGTCTTGTGGGCGAGTGCCTACGTATGTGGATTCCACCACCGTGGCGGGCGGAACAACCGTAACCGTTTTTAGTGGCGATGCACGAGTCGGCTCCATTATTACTAATGGTGTTTTGACATTTCTGAATGGAACTACTTTACGTTTTGGAAACCTTTAGAAATTTCCTGTTCGGTACAATATCTTAACGCAAACCTTATTGAGGTTGTGAGGACAGCAAAGTATAGGCATTAAAAGAAATAGGCTTAATTTTAATCTAAATAATTAAAATTCAACACGATGATTCGTAAAATAAACTATCTGCTATTGCTATCTCTTTGTTTAAACTTAGTTGCTTTCACAAAAGAAAAACCGCAAGGGAAAATTACCAAAACTAAATGGGTGAAACTTTTCAATGGTAAAAACTTAAATGGTTGGCAATCAAAAATCGTAGGCTTTCCAGTGGGTGAAAATGCTTACAATACTTTTCGAGTTGAAAAAGGAATTTTAAGCACTCGATATGACCAATATAAAAGTTTTGACAATCAGTTTGGTGCTTTGTATTTCAAGAAAAAATACGCCAATTTTAGACTAAAAGTAACCTACAGATTTGTGGGAGAAACTGCCCCAGGAGCACCATCGTGGGGTTTTAGAGATGGTGGCGTTCAGTTTTATTGTCAAGACCCAAACACGGTAGAGAAAATGCAAAACTTTCCTGTTTGTTTGGAGTATAATCTGCACGGAGGAAATGGAAAAGATGAAAATCCTTTGGGGGAAATTTGTGCCAATGGCATTTATGTAATCGTGAATGGCGACAAAAATAAAAGCTATTGTACGCCCGCAACGGTGAAACGCACTTTTCATGGTGACCAATGGGTAACTTTAGAAATTGATGTGAAAGATGGTAAAATGGCTCATTTTATTAACGGAGAGAAGATCTTGGAATACGAAAATCCTCGATTTGACTCAAATCATGGTATCGGTAAAACTTTTATCGTAAACGGAAATGATGCTGTAACAAATGGTTACATTTCATTACAATCCAACAGTCACCCGATGGATTTTAAGTCGATTGAGATTATGCAGTATTGAGAGGCTATTACCGTCCGATTTGTTGGAGAAAACTCCAACAAAGGCGAAATTTACGGAAGTCGTCCTTTTGAAGGACGACTTCCATGTTTATCGATAAATCTGTGAAATTATATCAACTGATTCAAAATCCGTGTTCACAAAAAAGGCTATCCCAAAATATGTTGAGATAGCCTTTTTTGTTTTCTATGTAACCTATATTTTCTATGTGGTTGCAATTAACGCACATCTTTCTTTCGATTGTTCTCATAATCCTCAAAAATAAACTCTCCAAGCCCTTTCAACGATGAATAATAGGCTCGTCCGTTGTTGATTTTGGTAAATTCTTGCACAAATTCTTTCAAATATTGGTCTCTCGCAATCATAAAAGTGGTAACTGGAATTTTCAATCTACGGCATTGAGCTGCCAGCGTCAAAGTTTTATTCAGAATTTTTTTGTCTAAACCAAACGAATTTTTATAATATTTGATTCCTTCTTTCAAACAGGTTGGTTTGCCGTCAGTAATCATAAAAATCTGTTTATTTTTATTCTTTCTTCTTCTCAATAAATCCATCGCCAATTCCAATCCTGCCACGGTATTGGTGTGATAAGGACCAACTTCCAAATACGGTAAATCACGCACTTGAATCTGCCAAGCATCATTTCCGAAGACAATTACGTCCAACGTATCTTTGGGATATTTGGTCATAATGAGTTCCGCCATCGCCATCGCTACTTTTTTGGCGGGCGTAATTCTATCCTCACCGTAAAGAATCATCGAGTGCGAAATATCAATCATCAACACCGTAGAAGTCTGGGCTTTATACTCTTTGTCCATGATTTCGAGGTCATTTTCAGTAAGCATAAAATTCTCTACACCGTTGTTAATCTGAGCATTACGGATTGATTCGGTCATGGCAATTTGTTCCATCGAATCTCCAAATTGAAATTCTCGGCGGTCGGTATTATTTTCATCGCCCGTGCCTTGATAGGGCGTGCGGTGATTACCAGAATTATTGGTTTTCTTTAATTTACCAAAAATTTCATCCAAAGATTGCTTGCGGATAGATTGCTCGCCCTTTGCCGTGAGGACTTGTTGCCCTTGTCCATCTTCGTTTTTTTCTTCTTTGATATAACCTTTATCCTTCAAATCTTGAATAAAATCGGCAATTCCGTAAGATTCATCGGTGAGGTTATATTGTTTATCCAATTGCGTAATCCACGACAAAGCCTCGGAGACATTCCCCGCCGTCATGGTAATTAATTGATTGAAAATATCAAGTAATTGATCGAACTTGGCTTTTTTGCCATCTTCCTGTTCGGAGGGTATAAATTCTGAGAAACGGTAGCCTAACATAGTATTTGTTGGAACACGGATTAAAAGGATTTGACACGGATTTGATTTAGTAAAAAGAAATAATCCTTTAAATCCATGTTCGTAAAAGTAAAACACAAAGTTGATAGAATGGGTTTAAATTAAAACGAAAAATCCATGCAAATTATCTGCATGGATTTTATTTTGGGAAATATTTTTCGTAATCCTAAATTGTTTTAGGTTGATAAACCTTGATAACACCATCACCTTCGCTACTCACAATCACTAAACTTTTCTGCGTAGGGCTATTTTTTGCAGGAATAAAAAGTACACCTTCGGGAGCGTCTCCCGTTTTCAGTATTTGCAAAAATACTGGATTTTTAGGATCTGTAATGTCATAAACGGCAAGTCCATCGGCTCTTTCCAAGCCTATGAAAGCTACTTTTTTCTTTCCAACTGTTCCAATCGCAATACCTTCTGGTTCAACTGATTTATCATCACTACGGGCATCGTCATAGATTTTTTCGGCGATTGCTTTTGTATCTAATTCGTTTTTACTATCAAAAACTAAAGTTCCATCATTGCCATTCCAAACACTGAATGAA
>JAYVIV010000287.1:0-29097 GCA_043769985.1 Arcicella sp. | reverse complement strand
TGAGCGATTACCTATATCTAAAAATAGTACAATTATAACTAAAACATAGTTTATATAAGATTACTAACTATAATGTCCAACTTTTGGGGTACACCATAGCCTTTGCCGTGAGCATAATGACTGGAATATGATTAATTCTTTCATCATTTTTGAGTTTCTCGCAAAAGCCCAAACCATCCAATTTTGGCATCATCAAATCAGAAATAACAATGTCTGGGACATACTCAATTACTCTTGCTAAACCATCTTCACCATCAATCGCCAAGACTAATTGATATTGGTTTTCAAAAATAGAAGCGATGTAATTTCTCAAATCGGGATTGTCTTCCACAATTAGCATGATTGGTTGCCCATTTTCTTCAACTTTAAATCCATCAACCTTTTGAATATCATTAAAAACTGGCTCTGGATAGTTTTTACCTGCAAATTTATCCAATGGTTTTGATAAATTATTGATTGGTTCAAAAGGCAAATTCAAAGTAAAAATTGTTCCTTCACCCAATTTACTATTCACTTCGATTTTTCCGTTTAACAAGCTAACCAATTCTTTTACTAACGATAAACCAATACCCGTACCCTCTTGCACACGTTGTGAAGTATTATCAACCTGATAAAATCTGTCGAAAATATGCGGTAATCTTTCCAATGAAATACCTATCCCAAAATCTTGAACTGTAACAAAAATCTGCTTTTCTAAATACTCGACTCTTACATTTATTCTTCCATTTTCAGGCGTAAATTTGAAAGCGTTTGATAATAAATTGAAAACGATTTTTTCCAATTTATCAAGATCAAACAGACCCAATTGTTCTACATAATTTTGAGAATGATGAAATATAATTTTTTTCCCTTGTGCCAAAGATTCAAATGAAGCAAAAAGCTGGTCAAAAAATTTAGGTAAATCTACCTCTTGTAATTTAGTAGCCATTTCACCAGCTTCCAATTTAGACAGGTCAAGTATCTGATTTATAAGGCTTTGCAATCTTTGAAGATTGCGTTGCATTACTGAAATAATACCTTCCTGTGGATATTTTTTCTGCAAATCATCAATCGGGCCAACCAAAAGAGTTAGTGGCGTACGGAACTCGTGTGAAATATTGGTGAAGAATTTAGTCTTGAGATTATCGAGTTCTTTAAGGCGGGTATTTTGCTCAAGATTGAAATTTAACTGTTGTTCCGAAATAGTTTTCATCATCTCAGTATTTTTAAAAATTCGCCCTAAGAAAAAGATAAAAACAAAGATTTCTCCAAAGAAAAGATAGTAAGCAATGGCATAAACTGGTTGATATTCTATCCAACCTAATAACCTTACATAGAGCAAAGAATAGCTGGTTAATCCTAAAATAAAAGGTATAACGTAATATTTATCAATTGATATTTTGGCAATGATGCAATAAACATATAAAACGATAAAGTAAATCGAAGAAAAAACGATGTTATATACCCCTGCTTTAAGCCAATACCATTGATAATCAAAGAATATTATAATACCCAAAAAGACCGTAAAAAGTATGGTAAAATTAAGTAAAAAAGTATGCAACTTCGGTAACTTTTTGATACCTATTGTGAAGAGAATAAAGAGACCCGCCCCAAGGTAATTGAATTATAAAAGAGAAAATCTATTTTTTTTGCTAAATCGGGATTTGACGTAAAAAGTGGCCCTGCTACATTAATATACCCCCAAAAGGCAAAGGTTTTGATGACTGTATGAAGAGAATATAACCTAAAAGCCAAATCTTTGATTACAAAAAAACTTAAAATCAGTACTAAGAAAAGCCTAAAAATAACCAGTCCATTAAAAAAACCTTGTCCAGAATAGTCGTTTAGTCGGGATTTATAGTAGGATTCTGCTGAGTGTAGCCGCAACAAACCATAATGCCCACGTTTACTTGTGAGTTTTATATAAATTGTTTTGGTTTTGTTTGGACTTAACTCAAAATTAAATTTGGGGTCTTGATCAATGAGAGGTTTGTCTCTTTCGGATGTAATAATTTTTTGTTGTTTGTGCAAAAACCCTTTACTTAAACTATCGGAAATATAAAAATCAAGTTGTTCAACTAAAGGGTTACTCCACACCAAAATCCAATCTTTGATTTTTGATTCCGTATTTTTTAAAGTAAATCTTACCCAAAAAACATCATCAGAATATGGAAAAAGAAAATAGTTTTTATTCGACTTTTGAAAGTCTTTACTTGAAACCTGAGTTAAGGATAATTTTGCAGTTGTGTCTCTGAAAATTTCAATTGACTCTGTGATGTTATAAGGAATTTTCTGAGTTGCTGACAAACGAATTTCTTGAGAATACGAATCGTTTTTTATGCAAATACATAGCGTACAAAAAATAGTAAAATATATAAATGTTATCGCTTTCATCATTTGAATTTTCCGTAATATATATCAATTTTCGGTTTTTAATGTATAAATTTTTCTATCGGAGTTTTATTTGTCAAAGTTGAATGTTCAGCTTTTATCAAAGTACCCTTTTCAATTTTTTCATACTGATAAATACTATTCGGCATATAAAAATCAAGATGCTCGATACCCGATTCAGTACAGTTTAATAGCAATTCTTGTTCGAAATTTGAAGCATTTTCAATGGTTATTTTTAGCCAATGCGTTTTGTCGGAGGCGGCTTCTATATAATTATTTTGATGAAAAGGTAAAAATTTTCCTCAAAAGTCTTACTTGAATATTGTTCATTAAAACTTCCATGTTTGAAGTAATATTTATAGAGGAATCACCCTTTATGATTACTTTCTGTCCAATCAATGGCAATGAAATATTTAAGAAAATTAGTACTTTTAGCATTAGATTTTGAAATTTTAAAAAGGCTTATTTTGTCACTTTGAATATCAAAATTCAGTTATCTTGTATAAAATATACGAAAGATTAATCCCTGTTTAAAAAAGGGAATTCATACAAAAACCAATTTAATGAGGAAGATTTTAACGCTATTAATTGAAAAGAATGCAAAAAAATAAAGGTTAATGGTCTGTGTATTTTCATTATTTTATACAATCAAAAGACTTATTTGAAGTATAAGCACTTGATTATTGGTGTATTATAATTAATAAGATACTCTCGAAAACAATGCTATCCTTGAAAATATCAATACATAATTAACAAAAGGTTGTTGTTTTTCCAAATATTGATTCATTGGGGACTAAGCCCTTTGCACCGTCTGGACTTGGGATTAAGGTGTTCATCGCATCAGAAAAACTATCTGCAACATAACTATACTGCACCGTTCCGCTCAATGATTTATGTTGAAAACGGACTCCATTTCTGCTTATCCAACGGGGCAGAGTCTCCAAACGATTGCCTTCAATGCTTTCGTTTTCACCATTAATTACCACGTTTCCTTTTTGATAATATCCTTCAAAATAAGAAGTTGCCGTGAAAATTGATAACCGATTTTTAATGGATTGGAAGGCTTTTAATTCTGCATAAACCTCAATTCCATTGGTAAGCGTATTGCCAACGTTGGTTTTATAGACGTAATTCTGACCGTTTCCATCGGATAAAATCAAACTTCCAATGCGGTTATTATATTGAAGCTGAAAATAACGCACATCAAAACTTAATCGGTTTTTTACCGTTCCACTTACGCCAATCTCGGCATTATAACCAAAAGTATCTTTCAAATTCGGGTCGGTTTTGTCTAATGTCGTTGGTGGAATTATATCCGAAAAAATAACGGGACGATAGGCTTGCGACCAACCCGTATATGCCCGAATCGTGGGTGAAATTTTGTATTGGGCATTAATTCCAAATAAGAAAAAGGAATGTTTTATTTCATTCGGTACTTTTTCAGAAGCTAAATAATTAATTGTTCCAGACACTTTTGTAATGCCACTTTCGATTCTGAAAGCGGGTGAAACACTTAATTTTGGGTTTAAGTAAATCAAATTCTCAACAAATAAGGCAACGTTTTGGGTTTTGTAATGTAAATCTCTTCCCCAATTGCCCGAAATTGAAAGGTCATAATCAAAAGCCGTTGTGCCTTTTCCTAATTGCTGGCGGTGTAAATCATTGTTGATATACCGAACTCCACCCACTAAAACACTTGACAATGTGCCAATTGAGTACATTTTTTTCAATTTTAACTCGGAGGTATAACTGTTAAAATTATCAATGTCAACTTGTCAGTTTTTGTTCAAATCTTCGGGTATATTCGCTAACGCAATCAACTGTACGCTACTTCTATTTCCCAAAACTGCCGAAGTCGTCCAATTTAGGTTGGTGGATTCATTAATTTTCCAATCCAAGGCAAGCGAAGGAATGAAAATATCAGGGCTAAAATAATTTCTACTTCGGGTGGATTGTCGAGGGTCGGCATTGAACAGGGCATCCGTTAAAGGTCCAGGCAAATGATAGAGATACGTGCTTCTTCCCAACTCCGCTTTTAATCTTAATTTTGAATTGAACAAATACTCTAAACTCATAAATTGAGCTTCGGCATCAGAAGTTGCATTTTTGCGATACCCGTCTGAAACCCTTTTTTGATAGTAAGCGTAGTATCGAAGTTTTCCAATCGTTCCATCAATGGCATTATACGAACAAAAAAGCCCATAAGAACCCGCTGAATTGATACTTTCAAAGCTGATTTTTCGGGAGGTGTCGGCTTGTTTAGTTACGTAATTTATCATACCACCAAACTGTGCACCATACTGCAAAGATGCCGTTCCACGAATTAACTCAATTTTCTGGATGGATTCCAAAGGGGCAGAATAATGGCTGGCGGGATAACCATAAATATCATAATTAACCATAATTCCATTTTGACGAACATTATATTCCCAACTTCTGTGCGGGTTGAGTCCACGAGTGGAAACATTCAATTGATTCCCCGAACCATCCATATCATAGACAAATGCCCCTGCGATTTTAGCAAAAATCTGCCCTCCTATCTTCTCTGAGATGTTTGCATCCAAGTTTTGAACAGAAATTACTTCATTTTTTTTTCCGCAATAATAAAATTTTGATGGACATCGGGTAATTGTTTGATGGGAGATTCACGGTTTTTATAGCCTTGAACAATGACATCATTCAACTGTTTTGATTGGGTTGTATCAGTCGTTTTCGATTGGGAAAACGCTGAATAACAGGATATTAAAGTAAGGGAAAGCACCCAATGGAATGCGTGAATAAGCATTTTCGTCTGCCATGGCATCAAAGTTTTTGAAACTGCGAGGTTTACCGTTAAACTCAGTTCTTCCTTCGTGACATCTATCAGTCATTGCGTAGTTTTTACCGTAAATTTCATTCAAAATTTCCGCAGCAACGCCCCCAAAAGTTGAATGACCCGATGGATAAGCTGTAAAAGGAGGCGTTACACCTTTTACTTTTACCAACGGATTATTTAACGCACTTACCCAATCTTTATTTATTTCTCTACGAATATAAGTGATTGGACGTTCAAGATTATAAAAATATTTTGAATTCCAACAAGCCACACCTGCATCACTCAAACCGATTGAAACCTTCACGTACGTGTAAATGGCTTTTTCCAAAGGCACTTTTTCCTTTCTAACCACTTGCTGTGCAATGGCAATCCAACGGGCGGCGGGTTCAAAAGTTAATTTGTAAATATCATCACTCCAAAATTCGCCAATCCACTGTCCTTCATACGATAAAGGCGTTGTGTTTTGATGAACTTCAAAAGCTTGAAAGAAAAATGCCGAGGATACACTATTACTGAATGGAACTGGTGCTGGCGATAATTTCTCAGCATCTGTAATCACAAAAGTTTTTGTTCTGCCCCAATATGGTAATAATGGCTTACTATAATCAGGAAAAGAAGGTTGCCATTTACCTGCACCCGTTGGAGCTACA
Organism: Arcicella sp.; assembly: GCA_043769985.1. Classification (GTDB taxonomy): domain Bacteria; phylum Bacteroidota; class Bacteroidia; order Cytophagales; family Spirosomataceae; genus Arcicella. Next base: position 23,262 of record JAYVIV010000287.1, on the reverse strand, counting down.
TAATCGGCGGGTTGATTATTCAAGTATCCTTTACTTCCCAAAGCATCCGTTAATGAAAAGTCAAAAACCGCTTTTGAAAGTGCCTGACCATATTGTTTTGAACGGGTAAGCACATCGGGAGCTATTTTACTGTTATCAAACTTTTTATATTGCGTTTCAATAGAAGCCTTATATTCATCTAAAACGTGGGGAAAAAAGTTTTTCGACATTTGGTAATAGACTTCATTCACAATGGCTCGGTCGTCATAAGTTTTGCCAGTTTCACGGGCAGGAACGGTTAAACCTTGAAAATTGGGAGCAACTGATTTATAAACCGAAGAACTTCCAACAATTGCCTCATAAGCCGCTAAGTTTATAAAACCCAACGCACGAGCCGCAACGGGGGGACGAAAGCCTGGGGCATAACGCTCCACAACTAAAAAATTGTCCATCCATTCGTTGGCAACGGTTGCATCAATATTATTGAATGATTCGGATGGCGTTCCTTCTTGGGTAGTCTTATTACAAGATGTAACTAAAAACAAAAGAAAAGCCACTAAAAGGGGGGCATGGAATTGCCTCAAAGATGAGAGAGCGTAATGATTCCTCATAAGATATGGTTGTTTAAAATTTGACAATACGGAAATTAATTTCGTAAAACGAAACGATTAATTTAGCAAGGAAGATTGGCAGTACGGCTTAATCTAAAATTTCCATTTATACGGAAAATAACAATCAAGCCAAAAGCGGAAATTTTAAAGAAATAAGGAAAGGAATGAATTCAGCGTTAAATTCAAAAAAAATGTATGAGTTTTATATAAAAAATGCAATATTAACCTAATAATTACTTATTTTTTAAAAATTGTAATTACATATATGTATTCTTTTTTTCCTTTTTTCTGGATTATTCTTTAATATTTTCAGTCATAATTAATTATAATAGTATGCAAACATATCAATAATTTCCTATTAAGTGGAATTAAATTAATGTTTTTCCAATCATTTGGAAAAACATTAATTTATAATTGTACCTTTACAGTAGTAATAAAAAATTGCAAAATTTTATACGTCTTGGGAATTTTAATGTCGTAAGAAATGGTACCGAATTGGAAAGAAAATGAAAACTACGACTTGCAAATGTGAGGTTGGAAAATAAGGTAAGATTGAAAAATAAGATTAAAATTGGTTAATATTTAGAAAGCGGACTATCATTGATAGTCCGCTTTTTTGATTTATCGGTAATAATTTTCCATAGTATTGGAATATTTTATATATTTTCCAATAAAAAGGAATAATATAATTATTTTCCTGATAATTGGAATTATATTTGTACTGTAATAATCAAACTAAATCTTAAAACAATGCCTCATATTCCCTTAGAAAGTCATTTGCCAGGCATCACTGGATTGTTGGAATACCGACAAGATTCTGCAAAACCCATTCGTGAACTAACCCAAATTTTGTTACGTGGTGAATCTACATTGAACGAAGGCGAGCGTGAATTAATTGCCACGTTAGTATCATCTCGCAATCAATGCGTGTTCTGCACAACTGCCCACACGGCGGCAGCGGATATTCTTTTGGGCGAATCTCAAACCTGCGAAATGGTGAAACAGGATTTTGAAACTGCCCCTGTTTCTGAAAAAATGAAAGCTCTTCTCGCCATTGCAGAAGCAACGCAACAAAATGGAAAAAAAGTAACGGATTCAAAAGTTGAGCGAGCGAAAAAGGCGGGAGCAACTGACCGTGAAATCCATGATACCGTTTTGATTGCGGCCCTTTTTTGTCTTTACAACAAATACGTGGACGGAATGGCAAGCATAACATCCACTGAACCAGCATTTTATCAAAAATTAGGAGAAAGAATTACAACGCACGGCTATAATCGTGTGCCTACAATTTATGAACAATTGAAAAACGAACTAACATGAACAGTTTTTGTACTTCAAAAGGACGACAATCATAAATTTTATAAAAACAACACAAATCAAACAAATGAAACAAATTTACATTTTAAGCCTTCTGTTAATTACAACAATTACAACCTTTGCCCAAAACATTACGGGTTCAATTTCTGATGTGGAAACGCAAAAACCTTTGATGGGTGTAAGCATTAAAATCAAAGGAAAAACTGCGGGTACTATTACCGATTCAAAAGGGCAATTTTCCTTAATAACAAACGCAAAACCTCCCTTTACGTTATTGGTTTCGATGGTTGGTTATGAGCGTCAGGAAGTGAAAGTTACTGACAATAATGTGCTGTCAATTGCCTTGAAAACGGGTAATGAACTATTGAATCAAGTGGTGGTGTCGGCTTCCAAAATTGAAGAAAATATCATGAAATCGCCCGTTACGATTGAAAAAATGGATGCCAGAGCCATTCAACAAAGCCCTGCGGCAAACTTTTTTGATGCCTTAATTCATCTAAAAGGACTCGACATGGTAACGAGTAGTTTAACCTACAAAGTCATCAATACTCGTGGTTTTAATTCAACTGGAAACGGCAGATTTCTCCAAACCGTTGATGGTATGGATAGCCAATCGGCAGGTTTAGGTTTTGCGATGGGCAATCTTTTTGGTCCACACGATATTGATGTAGAGAGTGTGGAATTAATCCCAGGGGCGGCTTCGGCATTGTATGGTCCCGTGGCTTTCAACGGTTTACTTTCTACTCGTACCAAAAATCCCTTTGATTATCAGGGACTTAGCGTACAAACCAAGATTGGCGTAAACCACATTGGCGATGGAACCGACTTTGGAGCAAAACCAATGGTTGATTTAGCTTTACGTTATGTAAAAGTTTTTAGCAATAAATTCGCTTTCAAAATTAACGTTTCTCATTTGGGCGGAACGGATTGGTACGCCAACGACTTAACGGATATTGATGCCAACACCGCCGAAGCAAGTCGTGGGGTAAATAACCCAGGCAAAAATCAATTGAATATTTACGGAGATGAAGTTGCCCAAACGATTGCGGGCATAGGGCGAGTATCACGCACGGGCTATGAAGAACGCTATTTGGCAAATTATGGCGTGCGGAGTACAAAAGTTGGCGGTGCTTTGGTGTATAGATTTAACGATAATTTAGAAGCAAGTTATCAAGTAAGTTACAGCGAAAGTGTAGCTCAATATACTGGTAGTCAGCGATTTGGCATTAACGGTTTTGCTTTTACCCAACATCGTTTGGAACTAAAAAATAATAAATTTTATGTGAGAGCCTATTCAAGTCAAGAGGATTCTAAGAGTTCTTACCAAATTCGTTCTTTGGGACAATTGATTAATAAAACTTGGGTAAAAGACCTGAGTGGCAATACCGTAGCTCCCAATTTAGCGGATGCCACTTGGTTTCAACGCTATACTTCCGCTTTTACGGGTAAAATCACGGGCGTATCTCCCAACAGTGATATTACCGCCAGAGGTTTTGCCGACCAAGGGAGAATCTTACCAAACACTTCTGAATTTGATGCCGCCAAACAAAAACTCATTGAAACACAAGGACTTAGCGGTGCTGGAATTTTTAGTCAGTGCGGTTTACAGCACATCGAAGGAATGTATGATTTTAGTTCAGATTTGAAATTTATGGACTTGCAAATAGGTGGAAATTTTAGAAAATTTAAGCTCAACACGCAAGGAACTTTGTTTGATGATAAAGATAAAAACTTGACCAATCAAGAGTTCGGTGTTTTCGCTCAGGCTTCAAAATCATTGTTAAACGAAAAGCTAAAAATTACATTATCAGGACGTTACGACAAAAATGAAAACTTTGAAGGACGATTGACTCCGAGAGCTTCGATTGTATTTAGCCCAACTGAGAAAAGTAATTTCAGAGCCAGTTACCAAACAGGTTTCCGTAATCCAACCATTGGCGACCAATACATCAAATTGAACGCAGGACCTATCATTATTTTGGGTGGAGCTCCCGTAAATTCAATTGATACCAAAGAAGCCAATGCGTACAGTAATTCATATACGATTGCCTCGGTGAGTGCGTTTGGAGGAGCTTTTGGGAAAGAAGTTGGAAGTGGCGTACCGTTTCCACAGGCAGTTGCTAATAATAAAGACAAATTGGTGAAATCGAATGTGGCGTACATCAAACCAGAACAAGTGCAGAGTTTTGAGGTTGGTTACAAAGGTTTATTGACTGATAAATTATTGTTCGACATCAATTATTACAACAGTCAGTACAAGGATTTTTTGATTAATGCCGTCGTGATGGCACCCAATAGTGATGTTTTAGGCAGTGATGGAAAACCAAATTTCAATGCGGCTGCCGATATTTTAGGCGGTAAAACGCAACTCTACCAACTTTATACTAATGCCGCCGATAAGGTTTCTATCCAAGGTGTTAGCTTGGGATTATCGTATATTCTACCCAATAACTATCGTTTGAATGGCAATACAACGTGGTCAGATTTTAATATTTTAGATGCTAATCCAAGCAATGTTCCCGCTTTCAACACACCAAAATGGAAAACTAATTTGACGTTGAGCAACGCTAAATTAACCGAAAAATTAGGTTTCAGCGTAGCATGGCACTGGCAAAGTGCGTTTGATTGGTTCGGAACATTTACGACTCCGCTTCCTGGCAAAATCAATGCGTATAGTTTGATTGATGCACAGGTAAGTTATCGAGTACCAAGCCTGAAAACGATAGTGAAAGTAGGAGCGAGTAACCTTACTAATCAATACATCGTGCAAGCGTATGGCTCACCAGCGGTGGGCGGATTGTATTATGTGAGTTTGAATTTTGATGAATTGTTTCGATAAAATATTTTGCCACGAAGGCACGGAGACTCCAAGAAGAGGTTTTTTAAAATTTCTTTCTTTGAGTCTTAGTGCCTTGGTGGCATCAAATAAAATAACATGAACCACAAAAATAATTACATAGCTTTTGCTCTTTGCATGATTTCCTACCTCTTTGGCGGAACAGTCTCTACTTTAATGTCAGCATCATTGCCCGTTGCCATTCCCGAATTATTGGGTAAAAAGGTCTCAGAAGCCCGATTGGGCGAAGTGGGGGCGTATATCAGTGCCGTTTTTATTTACGGTTGGATGTTCGGGGGTTTACTTTTTGGGATAATTAGTGATAAAATTGGGCGTAAGAAAGTCTTGATTTTTGTAACTTTATTATACGGAATTACTACTTTATTGACCGTTTTTGTACAAAATTGGTACGTTTTGATGGGTTATCGTTTCCTCACAGGTATGGGTGTAGGGGGCGTTTTGTTAATCGCAACGGTTTATATTTCAGAAATTTGGGTTGAAAAAACTCGCCCCATTGCTCTTGGCATTTTGGCAGTAGCGTTCCCAATCGGTATTGTCACCACGGGAGGATTAACCGTTTCTTTTTCAAGTTGGCGAGAATCCTTTTGGTTAGGAATTATTCCTATTAGTGTTGCAATTTTAATGCTTTTTTTATTACCAGAATCTAAGCAATGGAATGATTTAGAGAAATCAAAAAAGGTCTCTTACTCAACCATATTTGAACCTATTTATCGTAAAAATCTCATAAAGGGATCGTTAATTTTTGGTTCAGTATTAATTGGACTTTGGGGCATTTTTTCGTGGATTCCTACGTGGGTACAAACGCTTTTACCCGCAGGACAAAACGGACAACAAGAACGTGGAATTACGATGATGCTGTTAGGTTCAGGAGGAATATTAGGGGGAATATTATCGGGCTTCTTAATTAAATATTTAGGAAGTCGTAAGACCTTGATAATCACATTTTTAGGCTGTATTTTGGCTTGTTGTATTTTATTTTTAACTAACCAAACACACGGCAAAATAATTTACCTCGAAACCGCTTTTTTATCTTTATTTTTCGGAATAAGTCAGGGTTCATTATCCAGTTATATCCCTGATTTATTTCCGACAATTATCCGAGCCACAGCATCAGGTTTTTGCTTTAATATTGGCAGGTTTTTTACTGCAACCGCTGTGTTTTTTGTAGGCTCAATGGTTGCTTTTTTCGGAGGATTCAGCCATGCTTTATTGTCGTTTTCTCTGGTATTTTTCATTGCATTAGCAACGGCATATCTTAGTAATGAAGTTCGTGAAAGTTAGTGAAAAACCCAACCCAACCCTCCCCTTGATGGGAGGGCTTTACGCACTTGAAAGCCCTCCCATCAAGGGGAGGGTTGGGTGGGGTAACATGATTAACCAATAACCAAAAATGGCACATATTAACTTACAAAAAGACGTTCCTGGCATTCGTAGTTTGGTTCTGTATCGCCCCGATACGGGAAAACCTTTATACGAATTAGCCCAAGTTTTATTAAGAGAAGACTCTCCTCTGAGTCAAGCCGAAAGAGAATTAATTGCAACCTACGTGTCTTTTCTGAATGAATGTAAATTCTGTATGAATAGTCACGCTGCCGCTGCAAGATATTTGTATAAAAATGAAGCTCAGACGGTTGATTTAGCATTAGAGGATTATCAAAATGCCCCGATTTCGGATAAATTAAAAGCCCTTTTGACTATTGCAGGAAACGTTCAAAAAGATGCCCGAACAGTCAGTGAAGAGAATATTGCTTTGGCTCGTTCGTTTGGTGCAACCGACCGAGATATTCACGATACCGTTTTGATTGCCGCCACTTTTTGTATGTTTAATCGCTACGTGGACGGACTGGCAACGCTAACACCCACAGATGCAGAGACTTACGCAGTCATGGGCGAACGCATGGGAACGCTGGGGTATGTTCCACCAAAACCACAATAATTATGGCACACATAAATCTTGAAAATGAACTCCCTGGAATAAGAGGATTAATGGCTTTTAGACCCATTACTGCACATTCTCTCAATATTTTAGCGGAAACTTTACTCCGTTCAGATGAAGGATTGAGTAAGGGCGAAAGAGAACTAATTGCTACGTTTGTATCGTCTTTGAACGATTGCTTTTTCTGTCAAAATATTCACGGGGCGGTGGCACAATATTATGCTTCGGAAGAGGAGCATTTGGTGGAAAAAGTAAAGGCAGATTATCAGAATTCCCCTATTTCTAATAAAATGAAATCACTTTTAAGTATTGCAAAAAGTGTACAACAAGGCGGAAAATTTGTGAATAAAGACCAAATTCAAAAAGCAAAAGAAGAAGGTGCGAGCAATATTGAAATTCACGATACGGTTTTGATAGCGGCAGCTTTTTGTATGTTCAACCGTTACGTGGACGGCTTGGGAACTTTTGCCCCCGATGCCCCAGAAATGTATAAAGAAAGAGCCAAAAATATTGCTGAAAAAACAGGTTACGCAAATTCAACCCCTAAATAATAACCCATGAAAAAACTTTTTTACCTTGGTATCATCGGTCTCATTCTATTTGAGATTCTAAACGTTTATTTCATCATGCCCATGCCTGGAAGTCAGCGAATGAGGAGCATTGATGTAGCTTATTTTTTTCATACCTACCGATGGGTTTTTCGTGGATTATTCGGGTTTTTGACCCTTATAGGCATTTATTCTATGTTTCATTTTAAGCGTTGGATTGTGATTGTGGGATGTCTTTTGGTGGGAATTGTAGCTTATGCAACCAATTATGAAATGGCTGCCGATACCATGTTTTATCAACCCGAAACATTGAGTTTAAAGGATGCCAAAGCGAATAAAATCAAAACCGATAGAATAGTTTTGGGCGTAACGATTAATGGCGAATCAAAAGCCTATCCAATCTCGATGTTAATCTATCATCATCAAGTGCGTGATGTCTTGGGCGGGAAGCCTATTATGGTTACTTATTGCTCCGTATGTAGAACTGGAAGAGTTTTTGAACCTACGGTAAACGGTAAATTAGAGAATTTCAGACTCGTAGGAATGGACCATTTCAATGCGATGTTCGAGGATAAAACCACAAAAAGTTGGTGGCGACAAGCCAATGGTGAAGCAATTACGGGCAAATTAAAGGGAACAAAATTACCCGAATTAGAAGCTCAACAAACGTCTTTGGCTACGTGGTTACAATTATATCCAAACACTAAAATTATGCAAGCCGATTTGAAATTTAAAGAAAACTACGACAGCACGGCAAAATACGAATCTGGAAAATCGAAGAAGGAATTAACGGGTACGGATTTGCTTTCGTGGAAAAGAAAATCGTGGGTAGTGGGCATCCAATCAGGAACAGAAAGCATTGCCATTGATTGGAATCGTTTAAAAAAAGAACGGGTTGTTAATTTTCAAATAAATAAAAAACCGCTTGTGTTGGCTCTGGCAAGCGATAATAAAAGTTTTTTTGCCTTTGAAAGACCCAATTCACAAACAAAATTTGGTTTCAAAAACGACACTTTATTATCCGAAAATCAGACATTTGATTTAAAAGGAATCGAAATAAATTCAAAGCAACAACTTAAAAAAATCAATGCCCACCAAGAGTTTTGGCACAGTTGGCAAACTTTTCACCCCAAAACATTTAAATATTAAAGTTTGCTCACATAAAGGCAACAAGGTAATTGTAACAATCATTTTATTTACACTTTTCTAACCCTTGCCAAATAAGAGAACAATCCAATGCCCAATATTAAAATTAAACCACAAATTGATAACTGAATTAAAGATGGTTTAATAACAATGATTGCCCCGAAAAATTGAACAATTAGAATGATATAAAGCAAAGTTGCAATTCCTTTTCGTGGCATTTTACTAATTACAAAAGCACCCAAAGGGGCAAACACAGCTACGAATGGCACACAAGCTAACCAAATCTCAAAAGCTTCTGGCTGGAAATCGTTGATTAGTTGCGTATGAATAAAAAGCCCTAAAATAGTTTCAATCGTCATAATAATTACCGAAGAAGGAGTAGCAACTTTTTCACTGACTCGGTAGTATATGGTCATTAAACAGAAAGTGAAAATATTAATTCCCGTTCCGAAAATGGACGAAATTATCCCTCCGACTAATCCAAAAATAATCAATCTTCCTTTGTCTGAATTCTTAAAATTCTCTATTTTATCAAATACTTCTCGTTGCGGACGAAGATTTTGCATCCATAAGGCAATTCCAAAACTTAAATAAAGTGAGACAAAAAATAGTTTTGCTTGAACGGGAGAAACATACGGGACAACGTAGTAAGTACCTAAAAATAAGCCAAATACCCCACCAATCGTCACAAAAATGATGTAATTCCAATCCACTTTCAATCTCATTCCAATAATTAAAAGCGTTGCGGAAGTCATGCCAATACTTTGAATGGCAAAAGCAAAATTACGTGCCACTGGGGGAGCAATTTTAAGGATTAAAGTGAATATTGGGTAAGCAACTGCGGCACTTCCTTCGGGGCTTGCCCCTGCAATGAAAGAGCCAAAAATCATCGTAATTACCGTTGCCCATTGACGGGTATAGATTTCAAAACTATTTTCTTCGATCATATACCAGAACCAAATGCTCAATACTGTCAGTAGAAAAATTAAATATATCCAAGGAATTCTCGTTTTCTGGATTTTATTGGATTGCATAAAGTTTTTGTGTTATTTTGTTTTTGCTAAGTGAACCGCACAAATTTAAAGACATTAAAAATAGAAATACAAATTTGAACCATGAAAAATTTTGATGAATTATTACAAAAATTAATTGACGAACAGGAATTTTTGAAAGGAATTCAAGGACGAATTATTGATAATTATGACATCATGATTCAAAATCAGCAACAAAATGCTGATAATCATGAAATGGTGATTCAGAACCAATCGACCATTATTCACAATCAAGAAATCATTGTGAATAATCAAATGAATATCGTTCGGAATCAAAAGCAAATTGCTCAAAATCAAGTTACCCTTGATGTGATTCAACAAACACAAACGCATTTGTTGAATCTTGTTCATAAACTCTCGGGCAATCAGGAGTCAATAGAAGCAACCCAAGATTTTGTGGCAGGTATCAGAAAAGTAAGCGAAGAGAATAGGAAAGAACAACCCTTGATTGAATCATCAACTTTGTAACTTAATACGGAGCAATTCATCCTTGACTGAAAAAGTGGGGAATAAGGAATTTCCGAGCGGACAGCTTCACTTTGTAGCCCAAGTATTACTCATCCAAAAATTCAATAAACATTTAACGGCTGGTTTGGGATATGCCTATGGAAGTCATAATATTTTTGGCTTGAAAGAAATCGAAAATCGTTATTTAGGTCAAGTGGGTTATTTGCATAATTTCAAAAAAATTACCTTCAACCATCGTTTGAGATTTGAATATCGTATGCCTCTTAATATGAAAACGAATGTTATAGATGATGCCTCAATATTGAGGTATCAAACTTATGTAACACTGCCCCTGTACAATCCAAAGGAAACAAAAAAGGGTTTTATCTTTCCGCTTCCAATGAAGCATTTTGGTATTTAGAGGGTGCTACGAATGAACCCGTAAGTTCTAAAAATGGCACTTTTGGAGAAACTGGTTGTTCGGAAGATTGGGTTGATTTGGCGGGTGGATATAATTTAGGCAAAACACGAGTAGAATTAGGTTATTGTTATCAAGCCTTAGTCCGCAATAGACAATTGGAAATTCGTAATCTAAATTTAGTACAACTGAATGTATATCTTAATTTAAATTGGGATGATTTGCAGTCTTGGTGGTATTTGTAGTGATTAATCCTACCACTAATATTGTTTGAATTTCAAAATCGTTAATTTCTTTATATATTTTTAAAATCGAATTTCTATTACCCATTACATACTATCTAATTCTCCAACTTCTCCTCTAATAATCTTATCTGAATTTGCAAAGATTTTATTTCAGACACTTTGCTTTCCGTTAATTGTTTGACTAACTGCAATTGTATTTGCAAACCCTCAACTTGTTGATGCAATAATTTATTTTGAAACTCCAATTGTTTCAAAGGGTCAGAAAAGTCATTTTTAGTATCTGCTTTTCTATCAAAATTCCGAGAATGCGAATTTTGCTGTATTTCCTCAATCGTCATTTCCGAAAAGTCGGAATTTTGCAAATCATCTAAATTTGTACCAAAGTATTTACAAATAGATTCACAAACATTTAAGGAAGGAAACGTGTGACCATTCTCGTAGTCAGATATGGCACTTTTACTAATTCCAAGCGTTTTTCCTAATATTTCTAAGGTTATCTTATTTTTTTTTCTCAATATTCTGAGATTGGCACTAAACTTGTTTTCCATTAATTAGGAATTATATTATGTTTATTTCCACCAATTTGGAAATAATAGAATGTTATGTTTATTTTGTTAATGCAATTTAAGAAATCTTCTCAATTATGGAAAATATGAAGGTTTTATAAATGAAAAACTGCAATTAATTTTTATTGAAATTTTATTAAAAGTACAAAAAACAATCACTTTTATGAAAAAACTTCTCCAATTCTCTCTTTTATCACTTTGTGTTGCGTAAAAGCACCAACGGGAAACTCAAACGTACAAGGTGATTTTCACAGATTGGACAGCGAGAAAAAGGATTACACCATTACCAAAGCTGTTGACCAATCTATTCAATTAGGTGATGGCGGTTGGGGAATTAATCTTGAAATTCAAGGTTATCAAGCCATTACTTCAAATGCTTCATTCTATTATAATGGATTTTATATGTTGAATCCACAGAATACGAACGACACTTACGCCAATCCAGTAACCAAAGAAAACGTCCAAAACCCTATCACCGTAAAACATTCAATCGCTGACCAATTTGCGGCTCGTGCGGGTGTTGCGTATGCGTTGATTCCAAAATATGGTATTGCAGTAAGTTTCGGTGGACGTGTTGAAGGTGTGCCTTCATTGGATATTTTAGGATTGAGCGAAGGTTTCCGTCGTCCAGGATATATTATTTCGGTTGAGCCAGGGATTTCTTACATGAACAAGAAAAATACTTTCGCCTTGAACTTGCCGATTGCTACTACTCGTAACCGTACACGTTCCTATTCAGATTTGAAAAACGGTGGACAAGGTGATGCCGCTTTCGCAGATTATTTCCTTTCAGCAACTTATTCACATCGTTTTTAGTGATGGGTTATTAGTTAATAGAAATTAGTTATTAGAAAAATTGAATGGTAATCTTGATTTTGCCTTTTTTAGGAAATTCATAGACATTATTAAAATAAAATGAAAACAATTTACAGATTTAGCCTTGTAGCTATCCTTTCATTATCCACCTTTTTTGCCAAAGCCCAAATGATGAATGACGGGATATTTATGGCAAAAGGTAGCCTCTGCGGTGGCGTAACATACATGAACGATTCATGGAAAAATTATTGGGAAGGTTCACTTTATCGTGAAAACAAAAACATTGGTACTGTTTCCACGCAGTCAATAGCTTTGATGGGAAACTATGGGATTTCAGATAAATTCAATGTGATGTTTACGTTGCCATATATTACTACAAAACCTTCTGCGGGCGTTCTGCACGGTATGAGTGGCGTACAAGATTTAACGTTGTCAGTAAAATATCGTGTAATTCAAGCGGGTAATCTTTCGGTGATTGGCTCGGTAGGCGGTTCAATTCCTACCAACAACTATGTGGCAGATTTTATGCCATTTGTTATCGGTACACAATCTAAAACAGGCTTTGCTCGTGGAATTTTGTATTATACTTTACCTGCAAATTTGGCTTTTACCGTGAACGGAACTTATGCGGCACGCTCGAATGTGAGGGTGGACAGAGAAATGTATTATTCAGATAGGGGATATTTTACGAATGAAATGGTTATGCCAGATGTAGTAAATTTTGGAGCAAAGTTAGGACATTATTCTTATCGTTGGCAATTGGAAGGTACTTATGACCAACAAGTTACGGGTGGAAATATTGATATTCGTAGAAATGATATGCCAGGGATTTGTAATAAATTCGATTATACAAAAGTGGGTTTCATAGCGGCTTACCGTATTCCAGCCTTGAAAGATTTGCAAATTATAGTGACGGGTGGAAGAATTTTATCAGGTCGTAATGTAGGAGAATCAACTACTTTTTCGATAGGTTTAGCAAAAATAGTAGGTTTTAGCAAAAGTAAAACGATTGATGCTCCAAGTCACTTGATTTGCCGTCCAGGAGATATGAATCATGGTGGGATGGAAATGAAAAAGGAACATAAGTAAAATTAGGTGTTGTGGATTTGGGATTGGGTAGATTAACAATAAATAACTGTCCTGAAAATTCTAAAATCTCTTCATCCTTATGCAGAAAAAAACAACAATATTTAAAATGAAAACATTACTTACAAAAAATATAAAATTAATATTCTCAGCACTATTAGTCATGGCTGGAATGACCTCTTGCGAAAAGTATTTGGAAAAAGAAGGTACAGAATTAGCTGCCTTGAATCCAACCAATACTGACGTAGCCGCAGGAGCATGGAAAACTTATACCGGTACGGTTGTGGCAGATTATGCAACCGTGGTAACTACCCCAGATGCTGTTACTTCTGCAAGTTATCTTAAAGAAATTGAGGAGATAAAAACCGAAGTAGGAAAGATTGACGATGCACGTCGTGAAGCGATTCGTTATTGGAATGGCGGTGGCGTTTTGCGTTGGAATCAAATCATGCGTGAATTGGTGGCGAAAAACAATTTGCCTCCTGCCGAAAATGCAGATTTTTCAAAAAGTACAACTTTCCCTTATCCATTGCCAAGTTCAGCAACAACGGCATCAGCGGATAATTATGATAATGCTATTGGAACAACTTTCCCTTTTTCAAATCCTCCGTATGCGGCTCGTGCGTATGCCTATGTGTCTGTGGCTCAGTATGAAGCCCTTGTAATGGCGATGGCTCTTAAAGCAAAATATACTCGTAAAGCTCCTAATGTGATTGATGCCAGTATCGTTCCAGTGATTGTGGCTTCTCCAAAATTGAATTCGTTTCCATCCGAAGATGCTGTGATGTCGGCAGTGAGTTATGAATTTTTGAAAAGATTATTCCCCCGTTCTGCCGATACCCTTTATTTGTACAAGAAAAAGGAAGAACAAAAATGGTTCAAATTATGGGCTGGGGTTTCCACTCGTTCAGACATTGAGGCAGGCGAGAAATTAGGAAAAGCGGTATATGCCAAAGTATTTTCTCGTTTCAGAGCGGATGGTATGGCAAACGCCGTAGGCTCGCAAGCCAAATGGGATAGTTTAGCCAACAGAATGACTGAAAAAGGCGAAGTGGCTTGGAAATCAATGGAAGATGCTCCACGCCCACCGATGTTAGCCATGTACGGAAACGTGGCAACTTGGAATATGGATAGCATTAACAACTTTGAGTGCTTCAATTCCACCACTTTCTACGAAATCAGCGGAGTTTAAAGCACAAGTTGACGAAGTAAAATATTATACCGAAAATCCAACTCGTGAGCGTATTGCCATTATAGATTATTGGGCGGACGGTGCTGGTACTCATGCTCCTCCTGGTCACTGGAATCAAATTGCAGAAAAATCAATTGTATCGGGTAGAATGTCGGAGGTAAGAACGGCTCGAACCTTAGCACTCTTAAATACTGCCATGATGGATGCAGCTGTAAGTTGCTGGTACACAAAGAGTTTATACTACGTTCCACGTCCTTCACAGATGGATAATGGTATCAAAACACTAACAGGTTTACCTAATTTTCCATCGTATACTTCGGGACATTCAACCTTCTCAGCGGCAGCGGCAACTGTTTTGAGTTATATTTTTCCAGAAAGTGCCTCTACATTCCAATCTCAGGCTGATGAAGCTTCTAAATCCCGTTTGTTCGGTGGAATTCACTATAAAATGGATTGTGATGGAGGTTTGAAAATTGGCAAAACAGTTGGTGATAAAGCGGTGTTGAGAGGGCAAGGTGATGGGGTTCAATAGTAAAATTGATAAACAGGAGTAAATATGATAGACATCTGTCGATGATTTCGGCAGAAACGGTTTTCCTATAAAAATAAAATGGCAAGGTAAGCCTGCATTACTTTTGTAGTTCTGACATAAAAAAGAACCGCAGCGGCGGACCGCACAGATGCTATCTTGCCAAGAACAAAATAAGAGCTTTTTTGACCAATTACAAAACGTTGAAGGATTAGATTTACGAGATACCAGAGGCTTACGACATGAACTTCGGGTAGTTTTATTGGGTGTAACGATGGCAATTTTAAGCAACAGGAATGGGAACTTATCAAGTATTCACCGTTATATTGTTAATCATAATACCCGAATATTAGCATCAATAAACTATTCTACCCATCGCCTAATATCTCGTTCTCAGTTACCCAATGTTTTAGAAAATGTATGTTTAGCGGTATTTGAGGGCATTTTATTTGCTAATTTTGGCGTTACACTATCTATTGAAGAACGTCAGTGGTTTGCCCTTAATGGTAAAGATTTAAAGGGAAGTATTCAAACTGGTCACACCAGAGGAGAAGCCATTGTTCAAGCTGTCAGTCACAAAGATAGGGTTGTCCAAAGTCAAGATTATTATAGTGGTTTAAAGGAAAGCGAAGTACCTACGGTTCGTAATATTTTGAAAGATAATAATCTTGAAGGACAAAAAATAAGCATGGATGCTCTACATTGCAAACCTAATACGCTTGAACCTATTAATGAGTCAAGAGGTGTTTATTTAGTTGGTTTGAAAGAAAATCAGAAAGAATTATTGAGTGAGTGTATTGATGTAGTAAGATTTTCAAAACCAATTTTTAACTTTATTTCGGCGGAGTGCCGTCCAACAAAGTTTCGGCCAGATTCGAGTATCAAAGCTAAACATGGGCGTATTGAAAAAAGAGAATACGATATATATGATATTTCAAAACAAGAGAAACATCAGAGATGGGGAAATTGCAGAATTAGTAGCTTGATTAGGCTTAAAAGAAATATTACAGAAGTTAAGACTCAAAAAAAATCCACAGAAATAAGCTATTATATATCCAATCAGGA
This sequence comes from Arcicella sp., assembly GCA_043769985.1. Taxonomy (GTDB): domain Bacteria; phylum Bacteroidota; class Bacteroidia; order Cytophagales; family Spirosomataceae; genus Arcicella. The sequence continues at coordinate 7,452 of JAYVIV010000287.1, read as the reverse complement.
TGATAATTATTTAGAATTATGCCATGCAATTAGAGGACATTGGTCAGTTGAAGTAAATCGCAGCGGCGAACCGTAATCACATTAGAGATGTAACATTTTCAGAAGATGATTTAACAACAAAAAAAAATCCTTGTCTCGCTCAATGGCTGGTTTAAGAACTTTAGCTTGTGGCGTTTTAAATCAATGCAAATGCTCAAATAAGAAAGCACAATTAGACAATTTTGCTGATAATTTTGATGAATTAATCCAATTTTTGAGGTCAATTAAATTTTTATAGGAAAACCGTTTAGTATATGAGTACTTTTTAAGTGGCAAATGCGATGTACTTTTGGTGGGTGTAGGACAAGTTTGTAAAGTTGGCTAAAATTGGCGAAATTGTTTTCATGGAAAACGAAGAATTAGCATTTAAAGCCCTGTTTGCTAAATATTTAGCATGGAAAGATAGTCAGAAATCACAAACTGATGGATACGAGTATGAACGCAGTTTTGTTGAGTTCACTCGTTTAATGAATAAAGAACTTTTTGATATATCTGTTCAAAATACAGATATTGATTCAAATACCCGAAAAAAAAAGTCCAAACCAGTTTAGGTGAAATTAGTGTTCATCAAGGACACTGCCTAACCAAATCGGGGAAAAAGGGGTTTCGTCAGAGTAGTTATCTGCAAGAATTAGGATGTTATGTTGGACAACTTTTACCCTATGATGAAGGGAGTATTTGTTTAAACAAGTTAAGTGGTATTTCTCTGACAGACAAGCAAATAGAGCGTTTAGTTCATCACTATGGAGCTGTTTTAGAAGTTCTTGAACAAGAAGCGGTTGTCATCCAACAAACTTGTGACCAAGAACGCCATTATGCTATGATGGATGGCTCAATGGTATTTGTCAGAGAAGAAGGCTGGAAAGAACTTAAGTTGGGTCGAGTATTTGCTGAATCAGCGTGTTATCATGAAAAAAAGAGAGGTATTATTTCTCAAAGTAGATACGTAGCACATTTAGGCAATCACCAGGATTTTCTAACAAAATTTGACTACGAAATACAGCATAAAAAACAAGTAGTTGCCATTAGTGATGGAGCCAGATGGATTTGGGATTACTGGTCAACTAACTACCCCGAAGCAACTCAGATTCTCGACTTTTTCCACCTGATTGAAAAGATTGGTTTATGGGCCGTATTAGCAATAAAAGACTCTTCTCAAAGAAAAGATTGGATGAACCTCTGTGAGAAATTATTGTTAAATAATGAAGCTCCAGAGGTTGAATTAATGATTCAATCTATTGACTGTCAGAGCGATAAAAAAGATAAACAACTAAAATTGTTAACTTATATGACCAATAATAAGCAAAGAATTAATTACAAGACCTACCTTGATGATGGCTTATTTATCGGTTCGGGAGCAATGGAATCTGCTAACAAAGAGGTCATTCAAAAAAGAATTCGGACCGCCGATGCGGAAACTATCGGGACAAAGGTGGACATTAAAAGGTGCTCAACAAGTAGTAAATCTAAGAATTACCTTGAAAAATAACGAGTGGAATAAATTAGTCAGTCAAATAAAAATGGCAGCTTGACAAACTTGTCCTACACCCAGCTGTTAAGTAATCAAAGTAATTTAAACGACGTTTTTATTTAGAGTAAATACCTGATTATCAGTTAGTTATTTTCCGAATATCGAACCGAAGCGTCGGACGCATCGAAATACGAACAACTACTTAATGGAGAGTCTAATAACTAAAAATAAAATAATATTCATATTTGAGCATCACTCAGGGACATTTGAACCGACTGAGACGTGAGGTGATGACTTAAATTTTACTAACATTACGATGAGTAGAGATTAAAAACATTGTTTCAAGCTGACAAATCAGGATTTAACAAAAGATTACAAAGCGAAATCCATTAAAAACGGTAAATTTGTTTATCTCAATCACTTTAACCAAATATTAATATGCTGATATCAGAAAATAAACAAAATGCCGATAAAATTCACCGTTCTCTGCAAATTATGATTGGATTGCTGGGAGTTGTATTTTTATTAGTCTTTTTAGTTATTTATTTTTTTATTTTTGGCGTACCAGATTTTAAATCTGTGAAAAAGGCTGAAACAAGAAAATCATATATAAAACCTGATTCAAATTTTGTTCATCTCTGGAATGCTCCTGCCGATTGGCGTATGATGAAACTTGATTCACAAGAACAAGAAAAAGTAAAATATGGACGAGCATTAATTGCTCATACTGCCGAATATTTAGGACCCAAAGGTTCAGTAAAACACATCTCCAATGGTATGAACTGTCAAAATTGTCATTTAAAGGCAGGAACACAACCTTGGGGTAATAATTATGCAGCTGTTCAAGCTACTTACCCAAAATTCCGTGAACGCTCAGGGAGCAAAGAAGATCAGATAAAGCGTGTGAATGATTGTTTTGAGAGAAGTCTAAACGGAATTTCTCTGGACTCAAATGGTAAAGAAATGCAAGCTATTTTGGCGTATATTAAATGGCTTGGAACAGACGTACCCAAAAAGAAAGTCCCACGTGGTTCGGGTATTTTCAAATTAAAAGGTTTAAAGCGTCCCTGTGACCCCGTTTTGGGTAAGGTAGTTTACGAACAAAAGTGCCAAAGCTGTCATCAGAACGATGGGAAAGGGGTATTAGCTGAAAATGGTAAAAGTTATACATACCCACCACTTTGGGGCAAAAATAGCTATAATACAGGAGCAGGATTATACAGAATTTCAATGATGGCGGGATATGTGAAATACAATATGCCTTTTGGGGTTACTTACGAACGAACCCAGCTTTCCGACCAAGAGGCCTGGGATGTTGCTGCTTATATAAATTCTAAGCCACGCCCAACCAAGGATTTAAGCAATGATTGGCCCAACTTGGCGGGTAAGCCATTTGATCATCCCTTTGGTCCTTATGCTGATCCATTTACCGAACAACAACACAAATATGGACCCTACAAGCCCATTAAAGAGTGGAAAGAAAAACATAAAGATTTAAAAGTAAAAAACCCATCCATAGCAAAATTATGAGAAAACTAATTTTAATCTTATCGGTCTTCACAATTGGATTTTCCAATAACGTGGATGCTCAAACAAAGGAGAAAGAGCATAAAATTGTGTTTCATTTAGCCTCAAGCGATACGCTTGTTCATAAGGCATTAGTCAAACAAATTGCCAATGTGTTGGATTATTGGAAAACTGCCAAAATTGAAGTTGTTGTTCACAACAATGGTATCGGATTTATGAAACAAGACGAAGCCCGATTTATGAAAGAAATTCAGTTTCTGAACACAAAGGGGGTTGTTTTTGCCGTGTGCGAGAATACCTTGAAACTACGCAAAATAGAGAAATCTCAAATTCTGACAACTGGAATTTTTGTCCCCGTAGGAATTGCTGAAATAGTACTGAAACAAGAAGAAGGCTGGTCATATATCAAAGCAGGATTTTAATAAAAACGAATATGCAATCAAGAAGAAATTTTTTACAGAACGGTTTACTCGCTTCTGCCATCGTGGGGAGTCCTGTTGCATTATTGGCAAATAATAAAGCCGAAAATGAAACAATAGAATGGCAAAAGGTTGAAGATGGAAAGAAGAATAGTGGGAAAATTACTTTTCTTCAAACTACAGACGTCCATTGCCAACTCCACGCCCATGATGAATTATTTTGGGAAAATGAGAAAATGACTTTCCGAAAAACAGGCGGATACGCTCATCTGGCAACAGCATTAGATGTTCTGAAAAAGGGAAACGCTGAAAACACCATTACTATCGACACTGGCGATATGTTCCAAGGAAGTATGCTTGCCGTGAAAACAACAGGGCAGGCTTTTGTTCCACTTTTGAATGCCTTAAATTACGATTTATACTTGCCTGGCAATTGGGAAGTTGTGTATTATAAAAAAAATATGCAAAGATTATTAGGGGGTTTACTCGCACCCAAAATTTGTGCAAATATGTATCATGATATAGGGGAAGGTAAAAAAGGTGAACTCATTTTTCAGCCTTACCAAATAGTCCATAAATTAGGGGTAAAAATCGGTTTTTTGGGATATACCGACCCACTTGTTCCGCTTAGACAATCGCCTTTGTATAGTAAAGGGATTATTTATACAAAACCAGAAGAGAACCTCAAAGCGTATGTGAGTATATTGAAAGAACAAGAGCAATGTGATTTTGTAGTTCTACTTTCACATTTAGGACTTTCTCAGCAAATTGCTTTGGGCAATAACCCTGATTGCAAAGGTGTGGACTATATTTTTGGAGCAGATACTCATGAACGTGTTCGTAAACCTATTCAAACTCAATTTACCAAAATTGTTGAGCCAGGTGCTTTTGGGTCATTCATTGGGCGTTTAGATTTGATAGTCGAGAACGGAAAAATTATGCGAGAAGATTACGAATTAGTTGAGGTAAGCCCACAAAAATACCCAGCAAAAAAGGAAATTTTGGACTTAATTGAGGAAATAGAAAAACCTCACAGAGCTGAAATTAATACTGTTTTGGGATACAGCACAGTTCCATTATATCGCAATTTTGTGGTTGAAAATACCATTGACACCTTGATTGTGGATTCTTTAAAATGGAAAATAAATGCAGATATTGTATTGTCGAATGGTTTTAGATTTTGCCCTCCCAGAACTTTTGGCAAAGATGGGAAAGTGGTAATTACGGAAGGGTATTTATACGATATGTTACCCGTTGATGCTGTCATAAGAACAGGAAAAGTCTCTGGACAACAAATTATTGATTGGTTGGAGAAGGAACTTCAAAATGTGTTTTCCCAAGATGCCTCCAAAAGATTTGGTGGATGGTTAATTAGATTTAAAGGTATGAAAGTAGAATTCAAAGCCTTTGAAGCGATGGGGAAAAGGGTGAAAAAAATTACTATCGAAGACCAGCCCATAGATTTAACTAAAATATATACGCTTTGTGCTTGTGAACGAGAGGGCGATCCCGTTGATATGCTTTGTCGTATGAAGGACGTAAAAGACATTAGAAATACCGAATTCACTTCCCACGGCATTATTAAGGAATATTTAAAAGCCTTCTCTCCAGTTACTCCAGCATTGAGACAAGATGCTAAAATCTTGGATGCTCCGCAAGATTTATTAAGTCAAGTTTCGGGGGTTGATTATAAATTTGTATAATTTTTTGTGTTGTCTGTCACAAAATAGCATTTTTCTTTGTTACCTATCCGTAGTGATGGAAATGAAGAGAAAGGTATAAAATGACCGTTAATTTCTCATCATTTCAATCTCCAATTTTATTATCAATTATTATTGGTTAAAATTTAGAACGGTTTATGGAACAAATTATGAATTTTATTACCCAACCTTGGCCTTGGTATGTTGCCGGTCCAATGATTGGTCTTACAGTGCCCACTCTTTTATTGATAGGCAACAAATCTTTCGGTATATCCTCATCATTACGACATATTTGTGCGGCTTGTATTCCGGCAAATATATCATTTTTTAAGTACGATTGGAAAAAAGAAATCTGGAATTTAATATTCGTTTTAGGGGTATTTTTTGGGGGTATAATTGCTACTAATCTTTTAGCAAACCCCAATGAATTTGTGCTTTCAGAAGCAACGATTACTGACTTGAGAGCATTAGGAATACAGGATTTTTCTGGATTAATGCCCGCTGATTTATTTAGTATAGATGTATTATTTTCATTAAAAGGTTTAATATTCTTTGTTTTGGGAGGATTTATGGTTGGATTTGGAACCCGTTGGGCGGGCGGTTGCACTTCTGGTCATGCCATTATGGGTTTATCAACCCTGCAAGTGCCATCACTTATTGCCACCTGTTGTTTTATGGTGGGAGGTTTCACAATGACACATTTAATGATGCCCTATATTTTCAAATTATTTTAATATTCAATCGTAGTTTACAATGTCAAATCAACAATTTATAGAAAAAGAGTCATCAACCGAATCCTTTGTTTGCGAAGCTCCAAATGAGATGGGCAAAGTTGAGAGTTGGACAGATAATATCAAGTATTTGTTTGTAGGTATCATGTTTGGAATTGTCTTTGTGAAGGCAGAAATCATTTCATGGTTCAGAATTCAAGAAATGTTTCGTCTGCAAAGCTTCCACATGTACGGAGTGATTGGTAGTGCAGTCATAGTGGGAATGATTTCTGTATTTTTGATAAAGAAATTTAATATTAAGACCTTAGACGGAGAAACCGTTGTTTTTCATACTAAGAAATTTCAAAAAGGGCAGATTTATGGCGGACTCATTTTTGGATTGGGTTGGGCTATAACGGGTGCTTGCCCGGGACCATTGTTTGCACAAATTGGTAGCGGATATGTTGTGATTTTAGCAACCCTTTTGAGTGCGATTGCTGGAACTTGGACGTATGGATTTATTAAAGATAAATTACCAAATTAAAATTTTAGATTCATTTTTAGGGCTGAATCAATGATTTTATCAAAATCATTGATTCAGCCTTTTATTTTGAACAATTCCTTGATACTCTGTCAGTAACTGGAAATAATGAATCGTGAACATCCCGAAAATTCTTTCTTATTTCGGGATGTTCATACTGGGAAAACTTTCCGAAAGTAGAAATAACTTTCGGAAAGTTAAAGGGACTTAATTAACAATGTACTTTGGTTAAAACCTATAAGCTCTAACCCCCCAAATAAGGAGAATTTAGGGTGAGAGATTTATTAAATCGTCTGTGAGAATAGTTTTCTATGTAGTTTGGATAGAATCAATCCACTCTTTTTTATCAAAAGTGGAATTATCCCAGAAAGGAACGGTTGGATAACTGGTGTATTGAGGACCAGCGACATTATATTTATTGATAAGTGTATTCATGAAATAATATGTATAATTTTTCCAAAAGTAAGCCAAAATAAGACTACTAATAATGATTTTTATCAACTTTTAAAATCACAAATCTTTGTTTTATAAACAACATTTCTCATGCTTTAAACCAATAAAATATTGGAATTTTGGGGTAGGAAAAACTTAATAAATAAAGAAAAAAGGTGAGGTTTTGAAATGAAAGTATTGCTTAAAAAACTTTCATTTGACTGATTATTTGCGTTTTGACGATACAGGTAGCACTTATAGAGGCGAAGTTGAAATATCATCCAGTTGCCAGAATTTTATACAAAGGTGATTTGTTCAAAGCAACGATTATCGCTTTTCAGAAAGACATGATTTTAAGAGAACATAAAACCCATCTTCCTTCAACAATTACGGTTTTGAAAGGCAAAGTCAATTACAAAACAGTAGATTTATTTACAACTATTGAGGAATACGATAATTTTCAAATTTCCATTAATGAAACTCATTCAATTGAAGTTATGGAAGACTCCGTTTGCTTAGTAACGCAAATTAAATAACCTCACCCATTACTACTCATTATTTTTGCCCCCTTCTTCGTTGGTAAAATCCTCATTTAGCGATGCTAAATTGCGGT
>JAYVIV010000286.1:0-31001 GCA_043769985.1 Arcicella sp. | reverse complement strand
GTATCATCCGACACATTCAAGATTTCGGATAACTGCACAGAAGAAACTCGTTGGTTGGTATCCAACATTTTTAAAATAATTTGCAAACGTTCTTCTCTGAGCATTTTTACGGTTTTTATCGTTTTATTTCACACAAATTTAATGTTAAATTTTGAATTATGCGTTTTTATTCGGTAAATTTGTTCCGTAGTAATTAAAAATTCAATAAAACCGCAAATTTTACGTATTCAATAAATTTGTAGAAGTTTGGTTTTAAAACAAAAATAGACATAACAATCTAATAAATAAACCTTATGCAAAGAATAGCAATTGATATGGACGATGTGATGGCGGAAACCGCCCTACACATTATCAATAAAATCAACCAATTGACTGGTTCAAACTGGACAAAAGAATCGGCATCGAAAAGTCACCCAGAATTTAATACACACTATTTGCCTCATCGTGAAATTTTGTTTCAAAAGGGATTTTTCAGAGATATTCCCGTAATGGCTGATGCACAAGAAGTTATCAAAAATTTACAATCGAAATATGAAGTATTTATCGTTTCAGCTGCGAATGAATTTCCTCTTTCATTAACAGAGAAATTGGAATGGTTAGAGGAACACTTTCCTTTTATTGGCTGGCAATATACCATATTTTGTGGACATAAATATATGATAAATGCCGACTATCTTATTGATGACCATCCTAAAAACCTCATCAAATTTGAAGGAAAAGGTTTGCTTTTTGATGCTCCTCATAATCAGGAAGTAACTGGTTATCAAAGAGTTCACTCTTGGAAAGAAATTGAAAATTTATTAATATAACCATTTTGGAAAATACTTTTTTAGATACTCATCGTGGTAAATATGCCCGAATTGCAACCAATACATTATTCTTTTTAAACGGAATGAGCTTTGCCTCTTGGGCTGCACGTATTCCAGATGTAAAGGAATTTTTAAAATTAGGTGATGCTGCTTTGGGAACGGTACTATTTGCCATGCCAATCGGTAGTTTATCGGCTTTGCCAGTGGCAGGAATAATAATTAGTAAGTTTGGAAGCAGGAAAATTGCCCTTTTTTCAATGCTTTTTTACTTTGTTTCAATGCCATTATTGGGGAATGCAAGTTCAACCTTTCAGTTAGCTATCGCCCTTTTTCTTTTTGGTTTTGGAGGAGATATGCTAAATATTTCGATGAATGTGCAAGCCGTAAACGTTGAAAAAATTCAGCAAAAGTCTATCATGTCGTCATTTCACGCAGTTTTTAGTGTTGGATTTATGATTGGGGCGGCATTGGGAGGATTTATTGCAAGTGAAAACATTTCCGTTTTTAACCATCTTGCTTTTATGGGAACAACAGATTTACTTCTTGGAATTTGGGTTTATGGTTTCTTAGTAAAGTCTGACCAGCATTCAGACAATGCTCAACCACTTTTTGCACTTCCCGACCGAGGATTAATTTTATTGGGAATCATTGCTTTTTGTGGGATGCTTTCGGAAGGTGCTATGGCAGATTGGAGTACGCTTTATTACAAAAAAGTTTTGAACAATACGTCAGGTTTTGCCACGGCTGGATTTACCGCTTTCTCCATAATGATGGTGGTTGGAAGGATATTTGGTGATAAAATAGTGAACAGATTTGGTTTACGGAAAACCCTGTTAATCGATTGTTTAATTGTCTTTTTAGGAATGTTTGTGGCATTAATCTCCATGAATCCGATTTCAGTTGTGATTGGGTTTGGCATTACAGGATTAGGACTTTCAACGATTGTACCTTTAATTTATTCAGAGGCAGGACACTCAAAAACAATGTCGGCAGGGGTGGCATTGGCGGCCATTACAACCGTTGGCATGGGTGGTTTTTTGTTAGGTCCAGTTCTCATTGGCTTTATTTCCGAATTTTCATCTTTGAGAATTGCTCTTTCATCCTTGATTATATTAGGATTGTTAGGAGCATTTTTAACTACGAAAATAAAATGAAAATACACGTTAAAATTTGTTGTATTTCTTCGATTGAAGAAGCCAAAAATGCCCTAAAGTTAGGGGCAGATGTTTTGGGTTTAGTAGCCAAAATGCCTTCTGGTCCCGGCACCATTGAAGATGACTTAATTTCAAGAATCGTTAAAAGTATTCCACCTGAAATACCTACTTTTTTACTGACACCTAAAACGAATCCTTATGAAATCATTGAGCATCAAAGACTTACGGGTACTAATTGTATTCAGTTGGTTGATGCTGTGAAGATTGAAGATTATACAATTCTCAGGGAAAATCTTCCAAATATTCAACTCATACAAGTTATACACGTAACGAGTGAAGCTTCAATTGAAGAGGCAAAACGTTATGCCGAAGTAGCGGATATGATATTGTTAGATTCTGGAAATCCTAATCTTGAAATTAAAGAATTGGGAGGAACGGGGAGAGTTCATAACTGGGAATTAAGTCGCAAGATAGTCGAATCAATTTCAATCCCTATTTTCTTAGCTGGTGGATTAAAACCCGAAAATATTCGTGAAGCAATTGAAACGGTTAGACCTTTTGGGGTTGATTTATGCAGTGGTGTGCGGACGGATCGAAAATTGGACTTGGAGAAATTGGGAATGTTTTTTACAGCTATACGGCAAAAATCAAGAGAAGATTTTTCACGTTGAGATAAATTAAGGTTATGGATATTCTCATAAATATAGAAAAAAAGCCCAATGAATTACATTGGGCTAAGATAAAATATTCAGAAGTATGATGCTAAATAAAAGGTTGATTTAAGACAATTGCCTGTGGAGACTAATACGGTCTCCGCAGACACTGTACACCATTAACCATTTTTATAAACAAAATCTAACTATATTGTCCTCATAAAGAGAACTTAGTGCTATATTTTTAAACATTGTTTGACTTAAAATAAGCTACCTAAACAATGCTATACTATGCTAATTGATTGTAGTACAAATATAAAAATATTTTTAGTTAATCAAAATTATTTTATAATATTTTATGATAAAATGTTCTGTTTGCATTAAAAAGCGTTAAAAACCTTAAATTTGTCGGAATAGTAACTTCTTAAATACCTTTTTATGGAAATTATCAATTTTAATTCCAGTACAAGTAAACCTAAATTTCAACAACTTATTGAATACATAATTGCATCAATTGAAGACGGCACGTTCGTTAAAGGACAACGTTTGCCATCCATCAACCATGTATCAGAAAATTCAGGTATTGCCCGAATGACGGTGGCAAAAGCATACGATGAATTGCGAGCTTTAGGATTGGTTACCTCACATCATGGAAAAGGTTTTTATGTATCAAGTACTGATACCAGAAATCAACTTAATATTTTTGTCCTGTTTGATGCGCTCACTCCGTATAAAGAGATTTTGTACGATAATTTAATGGCAAATTTAGGGGATGGAATAAATGTAAATATATTTTTCCATCATCATAATTTAAAAGTGTTCGAGAACTTGCTGATGAACAACTTAGGGCTATATAATTACTACGTGGTAATGCCACATTTTAAAGAAGATGTAACTAAAATCCTTCAAAATATTCCGAAAGAGAAACTACTGATTCTGGACATTGATACGCCAAAATTAGGCGATGATTACGCAATTTTATACCAAGATTTTGAGAAAAATATCTATCAAGGACTTACAGATGCGGTTTTATTAATAAAAAAATATAAAACTCTCACTTTAGTTTTAAGTAGTAAAAACTTCCAATTTACGCCAATTGGAATTATAAACGGATTTGAAAAATTCTGTGAACAAAATAATATTAGATGTGAAATAATATCAAATTTAGAAGAAGAAGAACATCTACAAAAAGACCATGCTTATATGGTCTTTAGGGAAAATGATTTAGTACGGTTCATCAATTGGTCTTATAAAAAGGGTTGGAAACTGGGCGAAGATATTGGATTAATTTCTTATGATGATACTCCCATTAAAGAAATTCTGGCGGAAGGAATCTCAGTAATTTCAAACGATTTCGCTCTTATGGGAAAAAGAGCTGCGGAAATGATATTTTCCCGAGAAAAAGGACGGTTTGTGAACGAGAGTCGTTTTATTAAACGAAAATCTTTGTAGGGCTGATATCTAAAAATGAATTTTGGCTCGTCCAGACGGTGATGCCCTTCGAGCCTTAAAACTATGATTTAAAGGTAATTATACTCAATTTCAATTTTCCAAAACCGCCTCCTCCAGGCGTATAAATGGTCAAAATATCTCCATTCTCAACTGAAAATTCATTGCTTGACAAAATACCTCCATTTTTCTTTTTCAGAATATGTTTACCAACTTTTCCATTTTCGCCCCCATTCAAACCATAAGGTTCTTGTTCTTGATGTTGTCTGATTAAAGATACTTCAACATTTTCTAAGAACTCAATTTCACGAATTATACCATCTCCGCCATTAAAAAGCCCTTTTCCTCCCGAATTTTCCCTAATTTCAAAACGATGCAGATAAACTGGATAACGCAGTTCCATCACTTCTGGGTCTGTAATTCGGGTGTTTGTCATGTGGGTATGAATACCCGAAACACCTGCAAAACCATCTCCCGCACCGCTTCCACCACAAATGGTTTCGTAATAACCAAATTTATTGTTTCCGAACAAAAAGTTATTCATCGTTCCTTGCGAGCAGGCCACAATGCCGAAGGCTTTCAGAAGCGTATCGGTTAACCTTTGACTCAATTCAACATTGCCACCAACCACGGCAGGGCATTTTTCTGGTTCGTTTGGAAAATCTGGATTTAGGATTGAATTTTCGGGAATAATTAATTTTACGGCTTTCAAAATACCATCGTTCAAAGGGATTTTCTCATCTAATAATAACCGTAAAACATAAACAACCACTGAGTTTACGATTGAAATATTGACATTCAGATTTCCTTGATGGGTTTTTGCACTACCCGAAAAATCGATAACACAATCATTATCAGTTATTTGAACCTTTACTTTAAGAATATTTACTGATTGGAAACCCGACCTGATTTCTTTATCCAAATACTCCTCGGCTTCATAAATTCCTTTTCCAAAAGCCTTTAATCTTTCGATGGTCTTCTGTGTTGAATAGGTTTTCAACCGATTCATGTAAAAATGCACCTTTGCTAAACCATGTTTCACTGCCAAGTTCAGCAAGGCAATTTCACCGTTTCTATTGGCAGCTAAAGCTGCATTTATATCTGCCAGATTTTCTTGTAATGCACGAGTTGGATATTTAGCATTGGTCAGAACCTGAGAAATTTCTTCCCAAAGAATTTCTCCTTTTTTTACCAGATACATCGGTGGAATTACGACACCTTCCTCTGCTAAGTTTGTAGAATTAGGAGGCATAGAAGCAGGACGAATTCCACCAATTTCTGCATGATGACAACGATTAACAACGTAGCCAATTAGTTGACTATCAGTAGAATATACCGAAGAAATCAAGGTAATGTCTGGTAAATGTGAACCACCGTATTTCGGGTGATTCGTTATTACAACATCCCCTTTTTCAATTTTGATGAAATTCAAAACACTCCGCACACACACACCCAAACTACCTAAATGAACAGGGATATGAGGGGCATTCGCAATTAATTCTGCCTCAGCGTCCAACAAGGCACAGGAAAAATCCAAACGTTCTTTTACATTTACAGAAAGCGATGTTCTTTGCAAAAGAACCCCCATATTCTCGGCAATGGACATGAAACGATTCGTGAAAAGTTCAAGTTCAGAGGCTATCCCGCTAACACCCAGAAGGGAATCTTCGGTCCTCGTACTTACTAACCCACTGAAGGTTGGGGGGCTGTATTTCATTTGTCCCGTTTCGTTTTTATCCAAGACAAATTTCCAGTCTCTTTCAATGACTGTGGTGCTAAATCTATCCAATAATAAGGCAAAACCTTCAATTTTTGCACCAGGTTTTAGATTTTCTCTTATATAAACTGGTATAGAATCATACCTGTTTTTTATGAATAATTTAACAAAATGAGAAGGTTCGGGTGAATATTCTTCGGCAATTATTTCAGAATAAATTTCGACTTTTTCCGTAATATTATTATCAAAAGCAATTACACGAATACTCTCAATTTCAATTTCACGATTTTCAACCCAATGCCCAAATATGGAAATATACTTACGCTTAAACTCTGCTATAATTTGCTCATAATCAGACCATTCTATTTCTAAACTCGAATCTTGACCTTTAAATCTAAGATAAAGAAAATGATTTTTATACTGAACATTTACCTTTTGAACCCCATCATTTTCTAACTTTTCTACTACTTCACACTCTAAAAATTTAAAATTTTGATTCAGCGTTTGGGAAAATTCTTTCGTAAATATCTGAATAAGGGAAGCCTCAGAAAAACGCTCTATTTTTGCTCTTGAAATGCCAAAAGCTGATAGAATACCAGCATCTCTGGGCAGTAGAACCGTGGTAATATTCAATAAATTAGCAATCCCACCTGCGTGCAATCCTCCCGCACCACCAAACGCTACTAAGGCGTAATTATTGGTATCGTATCCTTTTGAAAGAGAAATTTTACGGACAGTATCAGCCATTTTTTCATTAGCAATGGCTCTGAATCCTTCCAAAATATTTTCTCTATTTAATTGATTATCAGATTTTTGCAAAATCTCTTGCAATTTTTCCTCAGCTTTTTCTGGAAAAATTGGAATCGAAAATTGAGAAGTTTCCAATCGACCTAAAAGTAAATTGACATCCGTAATTGTCAAAGGACCCCCTGCTCCATAACAAGCAGGTCCAGGCGTTGAACCTGCACTTTCTGGCCCTACCGTAAGTTTATAACCATCAAAATTGCAAATAGAACCTCCACCAGCGGCAACAGTTTCTATGGCTAAAGCAGGACTAAAAATATGAGCATTTCCTATTTTTTGAGAAAAATTGTATTCATATTGTCCATCATATCGGGCCACATCCGTACTGGTTCCACCCATATCGAAGGCAATAAAGTTTTGAAAACCAGCCTGTTCTGCTATTACAGTAGCACCCACAACACCGCCTGCAGGACCAGAGAAAAGACTATCTTTTGGATAAAAAGCATCGGAACTTACCAAACTCCCTGCACTATTCATTACTTTCAATGATTGATTAGGCAATTTTTGAGAAATATTTTGAAGATAATTTGAAATAATGGGGGATAAATAAGCATTAACCACCGTAGTTTCTGCCCGATTTACAAACTTAATTTGTTGGCTTAATTCCGTAGAAATATTGACAAAATTGAAATGCTTCGAGTACAATTCTTTCAATATTACTTCGTGGCTACTATTTCTATAAGCATTCTTTAAACAGATGGCGATTGACTCAACTCCCTGATTTTTAAGTATTTGAATATTATTATCATGTTTGGTGAAATCTATTTCCTTTATAATTTTACCTTCAAAATTAATCTGCTCATCAATCTCAATAACAGTTTGATGCAAAGGCTCGGGACGAACAATATTTAAGGCAAAAATATCTGGGCGAGCCTGATTACCTATGACCAATAAATCTTTAAACCCTTTCGTAACAACAAAGGCAGTTTTTGCTCCTTTCATTTCTAAAAGTGCATTAGTTCCTTTTGTCGAACCGATTCGCATCCTAATTTCTGGAAATTTTTCGTGCAACCCAGTTTCAGTAATAATTCTCGCACCCAAAACTGGAGCTTCTTCGTTGGCTGTTAAAGCAAAGCTAAACAATTGATTATTAAATACTTCTGGCAAATATTCGTCAATTTCAAGTTCAGAAGTTGAAACGTCAAAAGACTTAACTTTTGCTTTAAAAGAATGACCTAAAATCAAAAAGAGATAGTCTGATAGAATATCTCTTTTAAAATGCCAAGATTGTTTTATTTTAAATCTATTTTTTGCGAGGTGTCCAATCACTTCTCCTCTGATTGTGCTATTCGAAAGAATTTTGGTTCGATATTCATTACCTAAATTATCAGTAGCAATGCAATCGGTGAATGTCCCGCCCGTGTCAATAGAAATTTGAAAAGATTTATTCATAATTTAGTAGGAAGATATTAGACCACGGATTTTCAGATTTAACAGATTTACACGGAAAATAAAAAAAAATCGTGAAAATCTGTATCCTCCGCTTTATCCGTGGTCTAACATTTAATCAAATTAAAAATCAATGTGAACATTTACCCAGCCTTCATCAAACCTTGCTCCAAATTTTTTATAGAAGTTTATGGCTGGTTCGTTCCAATCTAAAACTTGCCACATTAAACCCGTACAAGCCGTCTGGTGAGCTTTTTCGATTATCTCATTCAATAGTTTCTCTCCCAAACCACGACCACGCATAGTTTCTGAAACAATTAAATCTTCCAAATATAGACGCTTCCCTTTCCAAGTTGAATAGCGAAAATAATACAAAGCCATTCCAACAATTTTTCCTTCTACCTCCGATACAATCGTATGAAAAATTGGGTTTTCACCAAACCCGTCTTCATACATCTGGTCAACGGTATTCGTCACTTGCTCAGGAGCTTTTTCATAAAGAGCTAATTCCTTAATTAACTCAAACATTGCAGGAACATCCTCTCGGATGGCGTCACGGATTACTATTGACATAAAATAGGGGTTATGGATTTTGGGGACTAAATATATTCTCTATAAATTTCTTAAACTCTATAATTTCATACCCCTCAAATCCCTACTCCTAAAAATTATAAATTACTTCTCCGTTAAGACCAATAAAAAGCAAGTCTCTACTTTCCAGTTCTTTAATGACATTATGAGGGTTGATTTCAATGTGTTTAATTCCCTCATAATAGCCTGTAACGTAATTTTTTAATGGTTTTGCTTTCTTTGGACGCATTTCTCGTTCTACACCTCCAAGAAATTCCACAAAATCATCAAGATTTTTTGCTGCTGTCTCCATTTTTTTAAAGTTTAGAATTTAGCATGAATTAATAAGTTATGAGCTGTAAATCAAGTGGTTAGCTAAAACTTTTTGTCAGAATAAATCTATTTTAAAAAATTAATGACTTATTTAGGTAGTAGGTATGAGGTAGGAAGTATGAGGTATGAGGTAGGAAGTATGAGGTAGGAAGTATGAGGTATGAGGTCATAAGTTGAGGTTATAGGTAAGTAATTTGGATACGACTTCATACCTACGACCTCATACCTACGACTCAATACCTACGACCTCATACCTACGACCTCATACCTAAAATAAAATCTTACTCATTATTCACATATCCTTCCCATTTTTCAATAACATTTTGAATTTCAATGGGGAGTTCTGAATCGAATGACATAAATTCATTCGTTTTAGGGTGAATAAATCCTAACGATTTGGCATGAAGAGCTTGTCGAGGACACATTTTGAAGCAATTATTCACAAATTGCTCATACTTTGAAAACAACGTTCCTCGCAAAGGTTTATTTCCTCCATAAGTTTCATCATTAAAAAGCGTGTTTCCTATATACTTCAAATGCACTCTAATCTGGTGGGTTCTTCCTGTCTCTAAATTACATTGAATTAAGGAAACATACCTTAATTTTCTAAGAACTTTGTAATGAGTTGTGGCTTCTTTTCCTTGAGTTCCATCGGGAAAAACCGCCATAATTTTGCGATCCTTCAGACTTCTGCCAATATTTCCTTCAATGGTTCCCTCATCCGATTTTGGTTCTCCCCATACTAATGCGTTATAAGTTCTCTCAATGGAATGATCATAAAATTGCTTTGCCAGATGAGTCATGGCTTGATCTGTTTTTGCAATTACCAGCAAGCCAGACGTATCTTTATCAATTCTATGTACTAATCCAGGACGAATTTCTCCGTTTCGGTGGGTTGGTAAATTTTGGAAATGATAAACTAAAGCATTCACCAAAGTCCCGTCCCAATTTCCATGAGCAGGATGAACAACCATGCCTGCTGGTTTATTGACTACTAATAATTCATCATCCTCATAAACGATATCTAACGGAATATTCTGTGCTATAATTTCGTGGTCACGAATTGGTTCAGTCAAAGAAACCGTGATGACATCAAAAGGTTTAATTTTATAACTCGCTTTAACTTCTAAATCATTAACCCTCACTGAACCCGAATCAATGCCTTCCTGAATCTTTACTCGTGAGGCATTTTGCAACTTTGTCATCAAAAATTTATCAACCCTGAGCGTACTTTGCCCTTTGTCAACCACAATTCTGTGGTGTTCGTATAATTCTTCATAATCTTCTTCTAAATCTTGCATATCTTTGTTTTAATCAGCATATTGCCAATCGGAACCCAAATTTAAAACATTCTTGTCATGATTCAATTACCTCCCTCTCCTTTACAGAGAATTGATGACCCATTTTTGAAAAATTTTTCAATTAATCTATTCATAAAAAGAGATGATTTAATTCATCCAGAAATTACTGGCAATAAATGGAGAAAACTTAAATATAATCTAATTGAAGCCAGAGAAAAGGGATTCAAGAATCTAATGACCTTCGGAGGGGCATTTTCTAATCATATTTATGCCACTTCTGCCGCTGGAAAAGAATTTGGGTTTAACACTACAGGTATCATAAGAGGAGAAGAACTCACACCTCTTTCCAACGAAATTCTCATGTTTTCTAAAATCAATGGGATGGA
Organism: Arcicella sp.; assembly: GCA_043769985.1. GTDB lineage: Bacteria > Bacteroidota > Bacteroidia > Cytophagales > Spirosomataceae > Arcicella. Next base: position 20,436 of record JAYVIV010000286.1, on the reverse strand, counting down.
TTTAATTTTTCTTCCACGATTAAATTATGGTTTCAAAGATAAAATTTCCCGACAATATAAAGATGATTTTTATGTCATTCCAGAAGGAGGTTCCAACGAATTTGCCATTAAAGGAGTTGTGGAAATGATGGATGAAATTTATGATGAAATCACACCCGACTATGTGTGTGTGGCCGCAGGCACTGGTGGAACATTAGCAGGAATAGTTTCTGGATTGAGAGGAGAAACAGAGGCTATTGGATTTGCCGTATTAAAAGACAAAGGCTTAATGTGGAATTTTGTAACAAAACTATTAACTAAAGAAAATGAATTCGACATTAATACTGATTACATTTTCAATAATTATGGAAAAACCACCCCTGAATTAATCGAGTTTATCATAGAATTTGAAAAAAGAAATCCAACTATAAAATTAGAGCAAGTTTATACTGGCAAAATGATGTTTGGCGTGTATGACATGATTCAAAAAGGTGAATTCAGAGAAAATTCAAATATTGTTGTCATTCATACAGGTGGATTACGTGGGCGTATGAAGGAATTGGGGGAAATTTTTTAAAAAACTCAAATCAATTCAGAAACGTGTTTTTGGATGTTTTTACAAATTTGAGTTACAGGCAAATCATTGGCATCAGTTCCAAATGGATTTTCAATTTCCTCTGCAATTATTTCCAAACTTGCCAATACATAGAAAACAAAAACAACTACTGGAATGGCAAGATAACCCAACGTGAAAACATAACCAAAGGGTAAGGTCATGACATAGAAAAAGATAAATTTCTTGATAAAAACAGAGTAGGAAAAAGGAATTGGTGTGGTTTTAATTCGCTCACAAGCACCACAAATGTCCGTTAATGCACTGATTTCATTGTTTAAAAACAATAATTGTTCACCAGAAATTATCTTATTCACATACAACTCATTCACCTTTTTTAAAAGCATATTAGCTAAATAATTGGGTTTATGTAGCTTATCAGATATGGCGTACGTTGAAATAAAATTTACGCTATCATGCTGACTTCCAAGCAAATGTCTTTTCATGGAGAAAGCGTATTCGATGATAATAAGCCTATAAAAATTTCTATTTTCAATATCATTTTCGGGTAGAAGAGCGTTGAATTTCATGGCTAAATTTCTGGAATTATTCACCAAACTCCCAAGTAACCTTCTTCCTTCCCACCATCTTTCATAAGCCGTATTTGTCCTAAAAACCAACAACAATGAAATCACAAAACCAAGCATTCCGTGCATAACGGTGATGTTTATTAAGTGACTATCTTTCCCTAATTTAAAAACCTCAAGTTCTAAAAAAGCTACCACTGCAACGTACGCTGCAATACTCAACATCATTGGGGTCAATTGACGAAAAGTATCAGCTTTGTGTAGCCTAAAAATAAACGTGAACCACTCTTTTGGATTATATCTTATCATTCTCTTTCATCAACATTTTTTTCCAGTTCTTCAACCCGCTCTTAATAGTTTTTATCAGTAGGAACATAATCATCGGTTTTCAAAATTCCTATTTTAATCGCTTTTGCCACTTCAGTAAAAAAAGATAAAAAAAATTCGTAAATCTTTTGGTCCTAAAAATTATGATTGCTTATTTTGGGATTATGGCTAATTCCAAAATAAGCAATCGTAATTTCTTTAGGACTAAAAACTTACGACCTACAACTTAAAGACTTAAGAATTTAACCAACTGAACCTTCCAATGACACCGCTAATAGCTTTTGAGCCTCAACTGCAAATTCCATCGGTAATTGATTCAAAACTTCTTTGGCATATCCATTAACAATTAATGCCACGGCTGCCTCCGTCGAAATTCCTCTTTGATTACAATAAAAAAGCTGGTCTTCACCAATTTTTGATGTTGTTGCTTCGTGTTCTACGATAGCCGTTTTATTTTTTACTTCTATATATGGAAAAGTATGAGCACCACAACGATCACCCATCAAAAGCGAATCACACTGCGAGAAATTACGAGCATTATCTGCCCGTTTCATCACTTCCACTAAACCTCTGTATGAATTATGTGAACGTCCAGCAGAAATACCTTTTGATACGATTCTTGACTTAGTATTCTTACCAATATGAATCATTTTCGTACCCGTATCAGCTTGTTGCATATTATTTGTAACCGCAACTGAATAAAACTCTCCAATCGAATTATCTCCTTTCAAGATAACTGATGGGTATTTCCAAGTGATTGCCGAACCTGTTTCTACCTGTGTCCAAGATATTTTCGAATTATCTCCATCACAAATACCACGTTTGGTTACGAAGTTATAAATCCCGCCTTTTCCATCTTTATCTCCAGGATACCAGTTCTGAACGGTTGAATATTTCACCTCCGCACCAGCATGAGCAAAAATCTCAACGGTGGCGGCATGAAGTTGGTTTTCATCACGCATTGGGGCTGTACAACCTTCCAAATAACTCACATAAGACCCTTCATCTGCCACAATTAAAGTACGCTCAAATTGCCCAGTATTGGCGGCATTTATTCTAAAATAAGTTGATAATTCCATCGGGCAACGAACTCCTTTAGGAATATAACAGAATGACCCATCCGAAAAAACTGCAGCATTGAGTGCCGCAAAAAAATTGTCTTTTACAGGAACAACTGAACTCAAATATTTTTTAACTAATGCTGGATGTTCTTGAATAGCTTCTGAAATTGAACAGAAAATAATACCCCTTTTTGCCAAATCAGCCTTGAATGTTGTACCTACTGAAACAGAATCAATTACGGCATCAACGGCAATTCCAGATAATTCTTTTTCTTCACCATCTTTCACATTCAACAAACGCTTTTGTTCAGTTAAGGAAATTCCTAATTTTTCAAAAGTAGCTCTCAATTCTGGGTCAATATCATCCATTGACTCAACAACCTTCGCTGACTTGGGTGCAGAATAGTATTTAATGGATTGATAATCAACGGGAGTGTAATTCACATTCGACCATTTAGGTTCTTTCATACCCAACCATATATTGTAGGCATTCAAACGATATTCCAACATCCATTGAGGCTCGTTTTTCTTTGCAGAAAGCTGACGAACAGTTTCTTCACTTAATCCAATCGGAAATTCATCAGCATCAAAATCATTGTGAAAACCGTATTTGTACTCCGAGGAGGTCACTTCTTCTAAAATATCTATTTCTTCCTTTGCCATTTTATTGGTCTAAAAATTAGTTTTGGGTAATAAAAATTCTTATATTATCTATAAAATTAACTCTAAAACACAAAGAAAAGTTCTCTTGTTTAGAATTTTTCCACATTAGCTTAAAATTAAAGCATTTTCTAATTTTTAAGCTAATGTGGAAATTTAAAATCTAATATTCATTAAACCGAAAAAGGCACAGGACGATTCAAAGATTCTTCCAAAGAAATAAACGTTTCCGTCCGTTGAATTCCTTGCACTTTCTGAATTTTATCGTGTAATACCTCCCTCAAATGAACAGTATCACGACAAACAATTTTCGCAAAAATTGAATAAATCCCAGTAGTGTAATTAATACTAATCACTTCTGGAATTTCGGATAATTGTTCCGCTACTTCTTCATAAAGTGAGCTTTTATCTAAGTAAACACCTAAGAAGGCAGAAATATCCCAACCTAATTTGGTATGGTCAATCACTAATTGAGACCCCACCACAATACCCGCCTCCTCCATTTTGGTCATACGCACATGGACAGTCCCGCCCGAGACGTGAATTTTTTTTCCAATTTCAGTGTATGGCATATTGGCATTTTTCATCAAGAGGCTCAATATTTTCATATCAACATCATCAATTATTACGTTTTTGTTTGTCATTTCTTGATACGTTCAGTCTGAATTTGGATTTATGTGATTTATAGATTTTTTGGATTAATACTACGATGAAATAATCCTAACAATCCATTAATCTGACAAATCCAAATTCAGACAGGGTTATACTTACTAAATTATTCAATTGAAAAAATCTCAAAACAAGACCCGTATTCAAAAGTTAAATTTTAATATTTTTAACAAATATAACATAATTTTAAAAATATTGTAAATTTTACTATTTTTTTATCAAAAATTTGCAAATAAAGTATTGATGTATTAATTTTGTTATGTCGTAAAGGCAATCATACTGTAGGGTGATGAAATTTGGCAGACGTACCCTCCTGTCTCGGGGGTGGTGAACACGAAATAAAGTAAGTATAATGCCTATCGAAAGATAGACTGGGGTGGACCACCGCTTTTTTGTACTTCACCTAATCACACCGTGGAGGTTCGAGTCCTTCTCCTACAGCCGATTATTTGAATATTTGAGGATAAATATTTTGATAAAAACTTATTATTTTATTACCTTTATTCTCAAATTATCAAAAAGACTGCTTCAAATGCAGTCAAATTTGGTTTTTAGTTTGTTGATGAAGTGTAATTCAGAAAAGCAGTCTCTATGAGGTTGCTTTTTTTGTGTTTATACAACTACATAGTATTTACGTAAAAAGTATTCACCATCTCCCATCGAAACCATGACTTCTAATTTAGTATAATTTTTCCTTATGATAAGCACTATCCTGCGAGAAGGTAAATGCGTAAAGAAAATCAGTTTTTTGTGCTTGAACAAAGGTTGGGATTAATAAAAACAGCAATAGTAATCTTTTCATAATCATTGAATTTTGATTTGCTAAAGCTCCAAATTTTCTTTAAATCTTCGTGACTTTGAGTATCAGTGGCAAATAACTAAAAGGAAATTTGAGTGAATTGAAGACAATTTACGGAAAAGCACCCAAAAGCTAAACTTCATTGAGTAATTTTGTTGTATGATAATTAGTGTTTTGGCATTTGTCATTAATGTTCAAAGAATTTCCAGAGAGCTTAAAGTCACAAATCACCACTCACAAATGACAAATAAATAAAAACCGTGAATAATACTATTTTAAGAATTGCCGTCCAAAAATCTGGACGTTTGAGTGATGATTCATTGAATCTATTTAAAGAATGTGGAATTAAATTTGATAATGGAGCAGGTAAATTAAAGGCAACTTCGTCTAACTTTCCTGCCGAATTTTTGTTTCTGAGAGACGATGATATTCCTGGATACGTGGAAGATGGCGTGGCTGATATTGGCATCGTGGGGCAGAATGTCCATGTGGAATCTCATAAAAATGTTTCGGAAGTTAAACTTTTAGGCTTCTCAAAATGTCGTCTATCTATTGCTATTCCTCGTGAAGATACATACAACGGAATTCAAGATTTGCAAGGAAAAGATATTGCAACTTCATATCCAATTATTCTGGGTAACTACTTGAAAGAGAATGGAGTAACGTCTCATATTCATGAAATCTCTGGTTCAGTAGAGATTGCTCCAAGCATTGGATTAGCTCATGCTGTATGTGATATTGTTTCTTCGGGCGGCACACTTTTGAGTAATGGTTTGAAGGAGGTAGAAAAGATTTTCTTCTCGCAAGCCATCATGATTGGTTGTCTGACGATGAGCCAAGAAAAACAAGATATTTTGAACCAAATATTATTCAGAATTGATGCCGTTCAACGAGCAAAGAACAATAAGTATGTTGTTTTGAATACGAAAAATGAGAATATTGAAGCGATATGTAAACTGTTACCTGGCATGAAAGCCCCTTCAATTGTTCCTTTGGCACAATCAGGTTGGTCGGCAATGAGTTCAGTAATTAATGAAAACGATTTTTGGCAAAATATTGAGAAACTTCGAGAAGCTGGTGCTGAAGGAATTTTAGTTATGCCGATTGAGAAGATGATTTATTAGAATGTAAGCGAAAAGCGAATGAAATAAGCGAAAAGCGAATGAAATAAGCGAAAAAGCGAATGAAATAATCTGTTAAATTCGCTATTTTTTGTTAAGTCGCTTGGAAATCGTTTAAAAAGAAAAATGAAAATTATAAAATACCCCAACAAATCAGAATATAGAGCAATTCTTACTCGCCCAACTCAAGACATCTCGGTGATTGAAGAGCGAGTTTTGCCTATTTTGAAAAAAGTAAAAGACGAAGGAGATTCTGCCATTCGTGAGTATGCCTTGCAGTTCGATAATGTATTTTTAGATTCATTATCTGTATCAGAAAGTGATATTCAAAATGCGGAAAATCTTTTAACTGACGACTTAAAAAATGCCATTAAACAAGCCTACGCTAATATTTACAAATTTCACGAAGCTCAAAAGTCTGTTCCAGAGAAAATTGAGACGATGGAAGGCGTGATATGTTGGCGAAAATCGGTCGGTATTGATAAAGTGGGTTTGTACGTCCCAGGAGGAACGGCACCTCTATTTTCAACCGTTTTGATGCTGGGAATTCCTGCCAAAATTGCGGGCTGTCGTGAAGTAGTTTTATGTACGCCCTCAACGCATCCAGCCATTTATTTTGCAGCTCAGCTGTGTGGAATATCCAAGATTTTCAGAGTGGGTGGTTCGCAAGCGATAGCGGCAATGGCGTATGGTACAGAAAGTATTCCACAGGTTTACAAAATTTTTGGTCCTGGGAATCAATATGTTACGGTCGCAAAAATGTTAGTCAATAAAGAAGGTTTGGCAATTGATATGCCTGCGGGACCTTCAGAAGTGGCAGTTTATGCCGATGATTCCGCCAATCCAATTTTCGTAGCAGCAGATTTACTATCGCAAGCAGAACATGGAATTGACTCACAAGTCTTGTTAGTTTCTACTTCTGAAAAGATGATAGAAGCTGTAAATCAAGAACTTAACAAACAAGTTGCAGTTTTGCCTCGAGCAGATTTTGCTTCAAAAGCCCTTGAAAATTCACAAGCAGTTTTAGTTTCAACTCAGGAGATTGCTTTAGAAATGTTGAACGAGTACGCCGCTGAACACCTGATTATGTCAATTGAAAATGCGGAGGAAATTTCTGAAAAAATTTATAATGCAGGTTCAATTTTCTTGGGTAATTATACGCCAGAATCCGCAGGAGATTATGCTTCTGGAACGAATCATACTTTACCCACCAATGGCTATGCAAAAGCCTATTCTGGAGTAAGTTTGGATAGTTTTATGAAAAAAATTACCGTTCAGCATATTACCAAAGACGGTATTAAAAACATAGGAAAAACAATTATCGAAATGGCAACCGCTGAATCTTTGGAGGCTCATGCAAATGCAGTTCGAGTTAGGTTATAAAATGTAATGCGGACAGCCTTGTCCGTAGTCAATAATATTTTCTTAACTACGGACAAGGCTGTCCGAAATACAAATTTATCATGGTACAAACGGCTGAATTACTTGAATCAATTCGTGAAAGACTAATTACTGAGCCTTTCCTTAGAATTCCCGCATCTGTGGAGGAATATGAAAGCGTATCTTACGAAAGAGATTTGAAAATTGAATATCATAACGAAGAAATTATTGCAACAATGGGAAGAGTTACACCTAAACATTCGAGACTATCATTTGTGATGGGATCAATTTTAGAACGTTTTTATGAGTCATTTGAAAATGAATTTATGGTTTTAGAAAGTGGTGCTTGTGTTCATATCCCAATCCTGAAAAGTTATTATCAACCAGATATGACAGTTGTTAATGGTGAAATAAAACTCAAAGAAGGAACTACTACGGAGATTTTAAATCCCTATATTGTAGTTGAAGTCCTTTCAAAAGCAACTCAGGACTTCGATATGAGTGAAAAATTAGTCAATTATAAAGCCATTGAAACCATCAAACAAATCATCTTCGTAGCACAAGACAGACCTTGGATTTCTACTTATACCAGAACCAATGAACCAAATGTGTGGATTAATACTGACTACGATTCATTAGAAAACGTGGCAATTATTGATAACCTAACAGTATCATTAAGAGACATTTACAAAAAAATATTTTAAAATATTCGATTTTAGATGACCGATGTTCGATGTCTGTTACATCCCGAATGTCGATCATCTAACCTCGAAAATCCAACATCGAAAACTTTGGCTTCTTTTAATTTACAAAACATCGTGCGAAAGCACATTTTAAGTCTTGCCCCGTATTCATCGGCACGAGACGAATATACGGGTAAAGAAGGAATCTTTTTGGATGCTAACGAAAACCCTTTGGGTTCAGTCACCCCTGAAAACTGGAATCGTTATCCAGATCCTTACCAAACAGAAATTAAATCGAAATTAGCCCCAATAAAAGGCTGTAGCCCTTCTCAAATTTTCATTGGAAACGGCTCGGATGAACCAATAGATTTAATTATTCGCTTGACTTGCGAACCCAAGGAAGACAACATTATCATCCTCCCTCCCACTTATGGAATGTACGAGGTTAGTGCATCCGTAAATAATGTTGAAATTCAAAAAATCAGTTTAACGTCTGATTATCAATTAGATACAGAAAAAATTATTGCTGCTATTAATCCCAAAACGAAGTTGATTTTTATTTGTTCGCCCAATAATCCAACGGGAAATTTGATTGATAGGAATGCTATTTTGAAAATAATTGAGAATTTCCAACAAGGAATAGTTATAATTGATGAAGCCTACAATGACTTTTCTAACGAACCATCTTTTATTCCCGAATTAACAAATTTTCCGAATGTGATGGTTTTACAGACTTTTTCAAAAGCCTGGGGTTTAGCATCGTTACGGTTAGGGATGGCTTTTGGAAGTGAGGAATTGATAAAATTATTAAATAAAATCAAATACCCTTACAACATCAACGGTCTGACGCAGAGAGCATTGCTGGAAAATATTCACAATATTGCCTTCATGAAAGATTCGGTTGAAAAGTTGAATCAAAATCGTGAAAAGGTGATTTTTGAATTAAAAAAATTACCTACTGTTTTAAATATTTATCCATCTGATGCTAATTTTTTATTAGTTAAATTTACAGACGCAAAGCAAATATTTGACTATTTAATTGAACAAAAAGTGATTGTTAGAGATCGCTCCAAAGTAATTCTCTGCGAGGATTCGCTAAGAATTTCGATTGGAACAGAAGAAGAGAATCATGTTTTGTTAAATCTTTTAAATCAATTTAAACCATTATAAAACGGAATTATTTACTTTAAGTCGCAGAACCTCACCCCCAACCCCTCTCCAAAAGAGAGGGGGGAAAAAAGAGGACGAATGCCCCCCTCTCCATCGGAGAGGGGTTGGGGCGACCGACGCTCGGGTGAGGTTGTGCAGACTTTGCGACTTAAAGTATATAATTCCATTATAAAATAACCAAAAAATGAAAAAAACCTTACTGCTTACATTACTGATTACCAGTTATTTAACTACCCAAGCCCAAGAAAAAAACTGGGCGATTGGTGCAAAAATAGGTGATCCTTCTGGTATAAACTTAAGACATTACCTAAACAATGACAAAAATGCCGTAGAAATAAATGTGGGGGTTTACGGAGCCATTTGGGGACTCAGAAGCAATTATAAAGATGGGGCTTTTGATGGAGCAGGTTTTTCTTTTAGTGGCGTATATTTGTGGCACAATGAGATGACAAGTAATTTAAAAAACTATTATGGTTTTGGTGCTCAATTTACTTCAAGGTCATACAAAGACAAAAGCAATACTCAAATTCCGACCACTGGTTTAGGGGGTTTGGGGCAAGTTGGGTTGGAATATTTTTTACCAAGTTCTCCTATTTCAATTTTTCTTGAAGCAGGGGCTTATGTTGAACTTGTTCCAGCAATTTTGTATTTTCATCCTCAAGGAGGTGCAGGTGTTAGACTAAATTTTTAAGATATTTTCTAATACGGTTTTGCGAAATGAGGTTCAATGCCTACTTTTGTGAAACTAAAAGGGGGATTAGCTCAGTTGGCTAGAGTACTTGCCTGGCAGGCAAGGGGTCATCGGTTCGAATCCGATATTCTCCACATAGTAAAAGCCTGATAATCATCGAGTCGTCGAACCGTTTGATTATCAGGCTTTTTTGTTGAATTTAGTTTAAGCTAAAAATGTTGGGTTAAACACATCTACTTATTCCATTATTTTGAATTTGGTTTATTTGAATAGTCGTTAGTATTACATTTCAATAGGTTGTTCGTTAATTTCGCAAGACTTATCTTTATTTTGAGATGAACTTATTAAGGTTGCAGATAAGATAGCGTTAAGTTCACCACTCCATTCATCAAGTTTGACGTGGAAATTTCCGATTATGATTACATAGAAACTCTAATTGATTCGGAGGGCATTGCCAAATAAGAAGCCATCGAATACATCAATGGAAAATTCAAATCCCAAGGCATACAGGTAGGCGTATTCGACATCCCCGCAAAAATACCAGTCAAAAAACTGTCAGAAAAGAAAAAATCTGAAATTTAAGCAGCTTAAAATATTTATTCCAAAGTCACGGCTTTTAGGCTGTGACTTTTTCTATTTTTTATTTATCCACAGAGATATATACTAACAAAATAAATTCACTTAATTCAGACTTATAAGTGTGGATTAAAACAGTAGGTGTAATTAAGATATTTAAGTTATATTTGCCAAAATGTGATAAGCCAATTATCAAAAATAACGAATACGCATTTCGGCAATAAAATTAGTGCCATTGCTTTATATGATCATGAAAATACAGCGCTATAAGCAATGATGGTGGCAGAAGAAAGCGTGAAAAATTTTTAAAATTATGGAAATAAAAGAAAATATAGTAATTGATGAAATTGATGGGAAAAAGTTTAAAATTCGTTTTGTTCAAGAAGAAGACAATCGAAAAGCTGTAATCACTCATTATTTGCACAATTATAATAATGGAGTAAAACACCATTTTGAAAAAGAAGCTATTGAGTATATTAAACAAATTGTTGAGTATAGGAATGAAAATGAATCAACCAGTATTGCTTCTGAAAATGCTTTACAACAACTTCTTTTTGAGGTTGAAAATGTGCCATTTCCTACTCCCCAAAATTATTCGTTTAAATTTATTGACCTATTTGCGGGAATTGGTGGGTTCAGAATCGCTTTACAAAATTTAGGAGGAAAGTGTATTTTTACATCGGAATGGGACGAGTATTCTAAAAAAACTTATAAAGCCAATTTTGGAGAAATTCCATTTGGTGATATTACGAAAGAGAGTACAAAAAAATTTATACCCGAAAACTTTGACGTTTTATGCGGTGGTTTTCCTTGTCAGCCATTTTCACACGCAGGTTTAAAAAAAGGATTTGAAGATACAAGAGGAACACTATTTTTTGATGTAGCAGATATTATCAATAGAAGTAAAGAAAGCGGAGACCCTGTAAAAATAATATTTTTAGAGAATGTAAAAGGTTTAAAAAATCACGATAAAGGAAATACTTTAAAAACTATTTTATCTTCTCTTGATGAATTAGGTTATGAGGTTTCTACAGAAGTTCTTAATTCAAAAAACTTTGGTTTACCCCAAAATAGAGAACGAATTTTTATTGTTGGATGGTTAAAAGAAATAGGAAAAACATTTCAGTTTCCTTTTGGCATTGACGATAATAATGAAATTATATATGAAAAAGATAATTTAACTAAAGTGAAATCAACTAATGTCGGTAATATTTTATTGAAAAATCCTGACGCTAAATATACGATTTCAGATAAATTATATGCAGGTCATATAAGAAGAAGAAAAGAGCATAAAGAAAAAGGTAACGGATTTGGTTTTTCATCAGTAAACGAAAATACTCAATATACAAGCACAATTTCTGCTAGATATTATAAAGATGGAAGTGAAATTTTGATCGAGCAAAAAGATGCAAATCCAAGAAAACTAACGCCAAGAGAAGCTGCAAATTTACAAGGATACCCTAAAGATTATATTATTCCTGTTTCTGACAATCAAGCATACAAGCAATTTGGGAATAGTGTTTCAGTTCCTGTAATTCAAACAATTTTTGATGAAATTAAAAAACAATTATTATGATTTTAAAAAACTTAAATGAACTTGGAATTGAGGCTAAAACTAAATCATTAGCTTATTCTAATTCAGAAACCGTCCTATCTTCAAAGTTTAAAACAGAATTTTCAAATTTATTAATTCAGAATTCAACTGATAGAATTATATTTCAAGAATACACTGCTATTGTAACTACTTCAAAAGGGTTAAAAATTATATTACCAAATCAATGGTTTTATTTAGCTTCATTTTTTCATGATTTTTTAAATTCATTGTGGCAATATAAAGAAATTGTAAATGAGTTTGAAATGTCAAGTGAAATTATAAAAGAAATTAGAGGAAAAGAAATACCAAATGAAATTAATGTATTGATTGAAACAAAGTTTTTGGAAATTGAAGACAAAACATTTTTCAAAGAATTCTTAACTAATTACGACTGGTGGTTTGGCTCTAAAACAATCGACAGAGGAGACTTTTTTGTTTCTCCGGTACTAAAACAAGCTGGGGTAATTAATGAAACATCATCTTATATTGCAAGTATTGCTTATTTTTTAAGTCTATCAAATGAAACTCAAAATCTTCTTTCTTCTCCAACAGTTCCAACAAGTTCACAAGATGTTAACAACGTAATATATTACGGCTCACCCGGAACAGGGAAGTCCCACAAAGCTGATGAAATTACAAATGGTAAAGAAGTACAAAAAGTAACTTTTCATCCTGATTATGATTACCATTCATTTGTTGGAGGATATAAGCCAACAATGGTTGGAGAAGGTGAAGATGCAAAAATTGCTTATAAATTTGTACCTCAAATCTTCACTAAAATTTATGTGAAAGCTTGGGAAAACTTTGCGTCAGCAGATAAAACGAAGCCATACTACTTGCAAATAGAAGAAATCAACAGAGGAAATTGTGCTGAAATATTTGGAGATTTATTCCAATTATTAGATAGAGACAAAGATGATTTTAGCAAGTATGAAGTTACTGCTGAAGAAGAATTATACAAGTATCTTTTAAATGCTGATGGTTTTGGCGGAAATCATCCAGGAATTGCAAATGGTAAACTTCGTTTCCCAAGCAATTTAAAGATAATTGCAACCATGAATACCTCTGACCAATCTTTATTTCCGATGGACAGTGCATTCAAAAGAAGATGGGATTGGATATATGTTCCAATAGATTATAACTGTTCTTTTTCTGATTTTACAATTCAATTAAAAAATGGAAAATCATTTGAATGGTTAAGTTTTCTAAAAATAATCAATGAAGAAATCTATGAAATCACTAAAAGTCAAGATAAACAAATTGGAAATTGGTTTATTGATGCTCAAAATTCTGGTAATGTAATTTCTGAAAGTACGTTTGTAAATAAAGTGATTTTCTACTTGTGGAATGATGTCTTCAAAGATGAAGAAAATACTATTTTTAAATCAGCGGAAGGTAAAAACATAACCTATACAAGTTTTTTCGAAAAAGCTAATTCCAATAATTTAGTAAACTATATTCTTGAAGAACGCTTGAAATTAACTGATATAAATAAAGCAGAAACAACTACAACTGAAGAAGAATAATGAGAATATTTATTGAAGGAGAATCTTATTCTTTAGACATTCTAAAACCTATTTTGGGCGATAAATTTTATTCGCCTAATGGCTTAATTGGCATAATTGATAATGTAGGATATTTCCATAGTGTCAATAACGAAGTCATATATTTACTACCAAAAGTTTTTATTGATACCAACGGATATTTCTTGAATAAATATCCCAAAGAAGAGCTGGCTAAGCACAAGATTGATGATATTGTAGAATCTCCAGACGAACTAAACTGGTTAAAGAGATTTTTGATAATCTTCTATAAAGGATTAATCGAGTACAGAGAAAGGTATTCAAACAACATACAATCAAAAGGCGAAATACTTCAATTAAGCACCTCTTTAGGAGAAAATGAATATTCTTTTTTAGATATAGTCCTAAGCTTCGTAAACTTCCATAAGAAAAATAAAAACACTATACTTTTCATTCATAAAAAGCAAATTTCAGCAAAGCACAAGAAGGTTAATTGGGGTGTAACAGTAAGAAAATCAAATCCTTTTGTTACAAATGAAGGAATACCAATCTACTCAGAACTCAATGTAAAGAAAAAATATATTAATACTGAGGAAGAATTGTTGTGTATGTTTTATTCGGTTTTAAATTATTTAAAAACTGAATATAATCTCAATATTCAAATTGATGAATCTTATACAATTGCCAAGGGAAGTTCTTATGAAAGATTAGCCGCCAATGCTCCAAAAATATTAAAGAAAATACGCTACAAATACTTTTCTGATACATTAGTAAAAATGTATAAATTGTTAGAATTATATTTTTCAAAATCAAACACAGTTTCCATTCAAAATAAGAATGAAGATTTTATAATGGTCAAATACTATCATTTGATATTTGAGGATATGATTGATAAGTTGATAACTTCTAAAATTGATACCAAAGAAACGAGCAAAGGAGTTTCCCTAAAAAAATTGAAAGAACATAAAGATGGTAAAATTATTGACCATTTATTTGAGTATGATTCCTTAATTGACCGAGATGAAACTATTTTTTATATAGGAGATTCAAAGTATTATAAAACCAACAACGACGTTCAAGAAAATTCCATTTACAAACAATTTACCTATGCTAAAAATGTAATTCAATTCAACATTGATTTATTGAATGAAGGGAAACAAATCAATAAAAATATTCGATATCGTGATGATATCACCGAAGGTTATAATATTACCCCTAATTTTTTTATTCAAGGGGTAGTAACAGACATTTTTAACTTTGATGACGATAAACTTGTAATTGATTTTGATAAAGGAATAAAGCATTCCTATCATTTTAAGGAAAGAATTTTTGATCGGGATTCATTATTCGTAAATCACTATCTAATAAATTTCCTTTTTGTTTTAAAATCATATACCAATAAAAGTTCCTTTGAATTAGAAAAGTATAGAGTTGAAGTTCATAAGAAATTTAGAAATAATTTTGTTTCCTATCTAAGGAAACAAAACTTATTTAAATTTTACTATACTGAATTTGAAAGCAAAGAGCTATTGATAGAATTTATAAATCAAGAATTCAGAAACTTAACTGGGAGAACTTATATCTCGAAATCAAATAATACACGTTTAATACTTGCTGTAAATGGCTCTGATAGCGAATTAAAAAAATATTTTACTGATCGCACTAATACAACGCATGGAATTGAAGAACCATTTTTCTCATCACTTAATTTTGCAAAAATCAACTTTGCTGAATTAGAATTAGTATAGCTTTAAAACTCTACATATCCACTTGTTTTGCCTTTTTAATCATTGGGAAAGCCTTTAAAGCAAATACCAAGCATCCTAAAATCTCGTATAAAATTAAAGGTTTTAATATTTTATATTTACTTAAAACCAATTATGCAACACTACTACCAAAATGGGATTTAAACTGGTAATATTATAGAAATGAATGCCTCAAATGTTCACTCCATCATGATTGAAATTAATAGAGATTTGTATCAAATAGAGGGTAAAACATCCATGCCACATATCAAACATCTAAATAAACAAGTTATGGAATTATTTGATTGAAGATAGTAACGCTCCCAAAACAAAACCCCTCCGACCAAGTCAGAGGGGTTTTCTATGCCCTAATCAGAAAATAAAAAAGCTTTATACCTTTTTAAAGTTACACCAATAATTTAATCGGATCTTCTAAGAATTGCTTGAACGTTTGCAAGAATGCCGCACCAGATGCACCATCAACTGTACGATGGTCGCAGGTGAGGGTTACTTTCATAATGTTTGTCGCATAAAATTGACCATCCTTCACTGCTACTGTTTCTTTAATACCACCAACTGCCATAATACAAGATTCTGGTTGGTTGATGATTGACGTAAATTCATCAATACCAAACATCCCTAAATTACTGACTGTGAACGTATTACCTTCCCAATCTTTTGGTTGTAGTTGTTTATTTTTCGCTTTTCCACCCAAATCTTTTGTTTCAGTTGAAATTTGAGAAAGGGATTTTGTGTTGGCAAAACGAATCACAGGCACCAATAAACCGTCTTCAACCGCAACCGCCATTCCGATATGAACGTGGTGATTGATTCTAATTTTATCGCCCATCCAATAGGAATTCACTTTTGGATGTTTGGTCAAAGATGCCGCCGCTGCCTTAATAACCATATCGTTAAATGAAATTTTCACGGGTGAAATCTCATTCATTGATACACGGGCAGCCATTGCCTTATCCATATTAATCTCCATCGTTAAATAAAACTCTGGAGCCGAAAATTTAGATTCAGCCAAACGCCTTGCAATCGTCTTACGCATTTGGTTCAACGGTACATCTTCATAACTTTCCTCTCCCAGTATAACGGTTGGCGTTGATTTAGATTCAGTTTTTGCGGGTGCAGGTGCTTGTTTTGGAGCAACAGGAACGTAATTGTCAATGTCTGCTTTCACAATACGTCCATTTTCGCCCGAACCCTTCACTGAGGCAATATCAATTCCTTTATCTTTCGCCAAAGCCTTTGCCAAAGGTGATGCTTTTAAGCGAGCATCAGCATTGCTAACCTCCTCAACCTCAGGAGCTTTCACTTCTTCCGCAACTGGTAGAACTGCCGTTTCGACTGGTTTTGGCGAAGTTTGTGCAAGAGCGGGTTCTGTTTTCCCACCGTTTAATAATGCTTGAAAATCAGCCCCGGGTTCACCAATAATGGCAATAACATCATCAACGTTAACCGTTTTCCCTTCCTCAATACCAATGTACAAAAGCGTACAAGGGTTATATTTCGTTACGTCTAAGAAATTATCTAATTCAAATTCCATGGTTGCCTTATCCGTTTCAACTTCCGCTAAAAGCGTGTCACCTGGTTTCAGAACGTCACCTACTTTTTTCAACCAAGCCACCAAAGTTCCTTCCATCATGGTGTCACTCATTTTTGGCATTCCAATAATTTCAGCCTTAATAGAGGACGTATCAACTGATTTTTGCACAGGAGCGGAAGGTTCAGAAGTTGCTACTGGAGTTGGTGCAGATGATTCTACAGGCGTTGATGCGGGTGATTCGGCGGGAGCAGATTTTCCATTATCGCCGTTCAAGAGATGCTCATAAGCCTCTCCGTTTTCACCAATAATTGCAATGATACTATCAACTGGCACAGCCTTCCCTTTTTCCAAACCAATATACAATAACCGACAATCTTTGAATTCGCTCAAATCCATTCTTTCGTCCAAATCAAGCTCCATTGTTGCTTTATCTGTTTCAATTTCAGCGATTAAGCCGTCACCAGGTTTGAGGACATCGCCAACTTTTTTGAGCCATTCTGCCACAACACCTTCAGTCATGGTGTCGCTCATTTTGGGCATGGTTATAATTTCTGCCATTTTTCTTTGTATAGGAAATTTAATCTAAAAGCAAAATATTTCGCTTTATTACTTTCTTTTCAATTTAGAACCCAAAAATAAGGCTAAACGATTGCTTTCAAAAGCTATCTTTGAAAAATATAAAAATGTCTTGATAAAAGGATGAATTTTATGGATTGGTTGATTGGGGAATTAAGGATTGGGGATTGGTTGATTGGGTAGTTAGAAATTAGGCATAAACCATTAGCAAATTCCTACTTACTACGCTAATTCACAGTTTGCTCAATATTCTAATCCCATTTAACCAATCCCCAATCCCTAATTCCCTAATTTTCTATTTCTCTAAAAACTTGGACAACGCCCCCAAAGACCTTAATTTTGTAATTCTGTAAAATTTATTTTTAATGTCCTCAAAAGAAACTTCCTTATTTTTCCCTAATCTCAATGGTGTTCGTTTTATAGCGGCTTTCTGGGTAATTGTGCATCATATCGAACAGTATAAAGAAAAGTTTGGATATGATAATCAACTTTTTTATACCCGTTTTATACGCCTAATTGGTCCGTTGAGTGTTTTTCTCTTTTTTGTTTTAAGTGGATTTCTCATTACTTCGTTGTTATTAGTCGAAAAAGAAAGAACCAACACCATCAACATCAAGAGCTTCTATATGCGAAGAGTTTTGAGAATTTGGCCACTTTATTATTTTACCGTTTTCTTAGGATTATTCGTTTTACCACATATTCCATACCTCAATATTGCGGGCGAAACTGAATTAATCCACCTTGATTTTACTGAAAAACTCATCCTCTATTTACTCATACTTCCAAATATTGTTACGGGCGTTTTTAAGCATATCCCCTATCTTTCTCAGAATTGGTCGATTGGTGTTGAAGAACAATTTTACTACTTTTGGCCCTGGGTTATTCGTCAAACCAAAGCATCAAGAATGTTAATTATGATGATTATTTTCTTTGCTTTATTTTATGTAACTCGCTCATTAACTGTTCTTTATATGCCCGAAACGGGTTGGTGGAAATATTTGAGTGAATTTATAAAATCTCTTAGAATAACCTGCATGATTCTCGGAGCAATTGGAGCATATTTCACTTATTTTAAACTTGATTCTAAACTTGTTCAATTGATTTTTCATAAAGGATTTCAGGTGGGTTTATATTTAACTTTAATCTTGATGCTGACTTTTGGCGTATATCTACCAGGCATTAATCAAGAAGTTTATGCTTTTATTTTTACTTTAATTTTGATGAATTTAGCCAAAAATCCATCTTCAATTTTAAGTTTAGAAAATTCAGTTTTCAATTATTTGGGTAAAATTTCTTACGGTATGTACATGTACCATACGATTGCAGTAGTGATTGGCGTTAAAATTTCTCATTCCTTCGGCAATAGTAATTTTGTGAGTTATCCGATTTGCTATATTCTCACTATCATTATGTCAGGAATATCTTATCAGTATTTGGAAAAACCATTTTTGAAAATAAAAGATAAATTTACTACCGTAAAAAGTGGGAGTAAATAAGTACAAAATTCAATTATTTATTTGCACTTTTGCATTACCTAAAACCTGTAAATATTTGATAATTAAGCTATTAGTACGAACTAATAAGTAATTACAAATACCCAATAACAAAGCACTATGACAGATTACGAACTTTACGAAGTAGTTTACAACAAAGCATATATTTCAATAATTTTGTGTTTATTGGCCTATTTTGCTTTTAAATTCAAAATAAAAATAGAAAGCTTTTTTCAAAAGTTAGGCACATTAAATTCCTTTGGTTTATTGGCATTTTTATCTCGAATTTTGCCCTTCATAATCGTTTATATTTTTTATGGTTATGATGCTCAATCGGATGTTCAAATTTTCTGGAAATCTGCCCAACACGCCGCCAAATTTGAATTGGTTTACCGTGATTTCGATTCCGTTTATTCGCCATTTTTTGCTTATATCACCGCCCTTCCACTCTATTTATGGGATAATGCCAGAGCCGTAACTTTACTCATGATTTTTGTAGAATTATCGGTTTTATGGCTTACCATGAAAACCTATCCTGCTGAAAATCAACCTTCTACTTTATTCAAAGCATTAATTTACTTACTTCTCCCTGGACCCTATATTTTCTGTGTTTTGGGCGGACAGGAGGACATTTGGATGTGGGGATTTGCTTGTTTGGTCGTATATGCGTGGCAACATAAAAAATCTGATTTGGTATTGGGAATTATTACGGGTTTGGGATTATTAACAACCAAAGCCTTCTTTGTATTGTTGCTTCCGTTGTTATTATTGAAGGTTAAGAATAAAGCAAAATTCATTTTGGGAAACGCCTTGGTTGGGCTGCCTGTTTTGTTGATTTTATACCTATTGGGAGGAGATTCTTTCTTGATGCCCATTCGGCTGGCACAAGACCCAATGGCAGTGAATATGTGGTCGGTGATTAATCCCTTAATTTGGGATTATGGGATAACGAAAGACATAAAAATACTGAATTGGATTGGACTATTTATTATTTTAGGGGTCGCTTTGTGGCAAACTCATAAAAGTCAAAGCCTTGATATACAGCAATTTGTCCCCAAAATTTGGATTATCATTTTTGGAATTATGATGATTGTACAAATTGGGGCTTATGCCAATTATATTTTTATTTATTCAATGCCTCTCCTATTTTGTTTTGATTTTTTCAAGAATAAAACTTTTCTACTCTTGACCTTTATCATTCAAGGTTTTGCTACGGTTCAACCTTCTTTTTGGTTTAGAATCGGAAAACCATTTTTGAGGTTTGATAATCTTTTAGGGGCAAAATTCGCCATTGAATATGCCTTGGAAATTGTGGTTTTCGTGGGCGTTATCTATTGGTTGAGTATGGTTATGAAAAAGAAAGTTTAGGATTTAATTGAATTGGTTTATCAAATTGTACTCACCCAACCCTCCCCTCGAAGGGAGGGCTTATCAAGCTCAAAAGCCCTCCCTTCGAGGGGAGGGTTGGGTGGGGTGAGTGGGTGTAACTTTAACTTAACCAACCAGTTCATTTAATCAGTAAACATTAGATTTTTTTTACTCTTATATCCAAACATAAAAATCTAAAATATGAAATCTTTCAGTATCATTTTAACCATTAGGAACTGAAATTAAATAACTTATCCATCTCTACTCGTCCTTTTTGAATGATTTTTCGTTACTAAAATCCTCATTTAGCGATGCTAAATTGCGGT
>JAYVIV010000285.1:0-13403 GCA_043769985.1 Arcicella sp. | reverse complement strand
CAAATCTTCTCCGTAGCACAAATTGCCTTTCTGCGGTGGATTCTTTGCTCCAGGTTTATCCTCGGGGGTAAAAGTAAAATTTCCATTTTTTGGATTTGGTGAGCCAATTACTTGAAATTGTTTATCCGTTCCTCGCCCAACACTCACTTCCGTCCCTTCAAAAAAGCAAATAGAAGGATATAAAAGCATTGATTGTAAATTTGGGAGATTGGGTGAAGTTGAAATAGGAGGATTATATGATGCTGAATGTTTATACCCTAAACACTTAATAACCTGTAAATTGCATTTTTTTTTACCCGCTAACCAGCCTTCACCATTAATCATTTGAGCCAATTCTCCAACCGTGCAACCATGCACCACTGGCACAGGATTTAAGCCCACAAATGATGCAAACTTCTTGTCCAAAACCTGTCCGTCTACGTAATGCCCATTCGGATTTGGTCTATCCAAAATCAATAGTTTTTTCGATTGCTCTGCACAGGCTTCCATGACATAGTGCATCGTGGAAGTATAGGTGTAAAATCTTGCTCCCACATCTTGAATATCAAAAATAACAATATCAATCCCTTCCAATTGAGCTGCAGAAGGCTTTTTATTATTTCCATATAACGACACAATCGGTAAACCCGTCTTTTTATCAATACCGTTTGCCACGTGTTCTCCTGCATCAGCCGTGCCTCTAAAACCATGTTCGGGGGCAAAAATGGTTTTGATTTTTATGCCTAATGAAAGTAAAGAATCTGCCAAATGTATGTTCCCAATCGTGGAAGTATGATTGACGACTAAGGCAACGGTCTTTCCTTTTAAATCAGAAACATATAAATTGGTTTGTTCCGCACCTGTTTTTAGGGATTTTGGGGTATCCGTTTGAGTTGAAGCACAAGCCGTTGCAACAAACAAATTTAGAAAAACTAAAGTATTTTTGATGAAAGTTAAATTCATGGTTTTTCATTTGTTTCTGCCACTAATGCACAAATAGGAATTAGTTATTCGTGTATTTGTGGCAAAATAATTACAAAATCATCGTAATTTGTATTAAAATTAGTTCTCCTTCGTTGAGAAACAGAATAATTATTCAAATTTACGAAATCCCGCATGAATTTTCCCTATTTCATTTCTCATCGTATTCAAAATACTAAAACTTCCTCATTTTCTGGTACGGTTACAAAAATTGGCGTAGGTAGCATTGCCATTGGTTTGGCAGTCATGATTTTGGCTTTTGCGGTATTGTTTGGGTTCAAGGAAGCCATAAATCAGAAAATATTTAGCTTGGCAGGACACCTTAAAATCGAAAAGTTTTCAGCCAATGAATCCTACGAAGAATATCCCATCACAAAGCAAACAGATTTATTCAGAAACTATAAAAATATTTCAGAAATAGCTCATTTACAGACCGTTATCCAGAAAGCTGGCATCTTAAAAACTCGTCAGGATATTTTAGGTGTAGTGATGAAAGGAATTAGTAAAGACTTTGACTTTGACCGTTTTCAACCCAATATTATTGAAGGGAAACAGATTGAATTTTCGGATTCTACCTACTCAAAAGATATTTTAATTAGCAAAATCATTGCCAATAAACTTCAACTAAAAGTGGGAGATTCGCCCATTATTTATTTTTTGAACGCCACCGACCGACCACGAAAATTATTAATCAAAGGCATTTATGAAACCAGTTTGGAAGAATTTGACAAAAATCTCATCATTGGAGATATGGGCTTAATCCAGCGAATTAACGCTTGGGGAGCAGATTCAGTGGGAAGTTACGAGATTTACGTTAAAGATTTTGAGCAATTGGATGCCACCGCAAAAGTGGTTCAAGACAAATTACAACCCGATATGAAATTAGAGAAAATCACCGATACTTTCATGGGTTTGTTTGATTGGCTGAGTATGTTAGATAGAAATATGGTGATTTTCTTAACGCTAATTCTTTTCGTAGCATGCTTTAATATGATTTCAATTCTATTGGTTTTGATGTTGGAAAGAACACCCATGATTGGCGTTCTAAAAGCCTTGGGAAGCAACGATTGGCAAATTAGAAAAATCTTTTTGTGGAGTGGATTTCAGATGATTTTCAAAGGATTAATTTACGGAAATGTATTAGGAATTGGCATCTGCTTACTCCAAAAATATTACAAAATAATCCCATTAGATGCCGCAAATTATTACATGAATACCGTTCCAATAAGTCTAAATTGGTGGATTATATTGTTATTAAATCTATCAACAATTTCTTTGGTAGTTTTGGTTTTAATCATCCCAACCTTTGTTATTACCCGCATTGAACCTGTGAAGGCAATTGTGTTCAGAAAGTAATTAAAAATTAAGAATTAAAAGTTAAAAGTTGCCGAAAATTTGAGGTGTAGAAATTGGACATCCATAATTTTTAATTCATAATTTTTAATTTTTAATTACAATAACGCTGCTCCAAAAACCCCTGCACTATCGCCTAAAAGCGGTTTTATGATAGGAGTTGTTAGTTTTTTATTATTGAAAATGTACTTTTTGATTCTTTCGTAACCTTCAGTATAAAGCAAATCAATATTGCCAACGCCTCCGCCAATCACAATCAAATCTGGATCGAGAACGTTGATTAAGGTGGAGATTCCTCTACCATAATATTCTAACATTCTATCAATGGTTTCCACTGCAATGGCATCAGATTTTGCTTCGTATCTCCCCAAAATCTCTTTTAGTTTCAGATGATTCCCCGATTTTTTTTCGTAAAAAAGTTCTAATCCAGTTCCAGAAATCACTTTTTCGGCACAGCCAGATTTACCGCAATAACAAGGTTCACCGCCTTCTTCGAGGATGTTGTGTCCCCACTCTCCTCCTATTCCATGATGCCCGCCGACGACTTTTCCATGCACCACCAAACCGCCACCAACTCCCGTACCCATGATGACTCCAAAAACCAGTTCAGCATTTGGATAATGTTTGCCTGCCCCCATCAACGTTTCAGCCAAAGCGAAACAATTCGCATCGTTTGCCAACTTTACTGGAATGCCCAAAGCCTTTTCTAAATCTTGGTTCATAGGTTGCCCATTCATGCAAACAGTGTTACAATTTTTCATTAGGCTTGTTTCTGGGTCAAGTACGCCAGGGGTCGCAAAACCAATTTTTTGAGGTCTTTCGCCTAATTCTTTTGAAACCATCTCAACCAACTTAACTATTTGATTAACAATGTGTTGATAACCTTTATCCGCCTCAGTTGGAACACGTTTTCTGATGATTACCGATAAATTATTTTCACTATCTAAGACAGCACATTCAATTTTTGTGCCTCCTAAATCAATACCCCAAAGTTTCATGGTTAATTATGAGTTATGAATTATGAAGTATGAGTTTCAGATTAAAAGTCTTCAAATGATAATATTCCTTATAATTATTTAGCCGAAAAATTATCCATTTTGTAAACCAAAACCCCTAAACCTCAAAATTCCTATTTTTTATATATCCAATTAATTTTACTCAAAATCGCTTCATCTTGTGTGAATCCACGGACGTATTTTTCTATAAATTCACCATCTTTTTTGTCAATACTTTTCACCCCCTTATAGAAATTATCAATTAAATCAATCGCTTTTTCAGGTTGATTTGTGTTGAATAATAACTTGGTTTCGGGCAGTAGAAAACGTCCTGCAATTGATTGTTTTTCTATTCCAATCTTACGTAACGTCTCTTTCATTTCCAAAATTTTCTCCAAAGAGAAATTATTCGCACGGCTGCTATAAAGGCTATACATCACGGTATTTTCAACCGTTGAAATAACATCTTTTTTAGGGTATTTTGCGTAATAAGTATCTAAATTATTGACTACGTGCTTGAAAAGGGGGTTTTCATCATCAATAACCACTTTCTGTAATACTAAAAAATTAATAGGGTTTTGAAAATTTGTGCTTATTTGTTTTTCTGCAAAAGCATTCATTGCTTCAATATTTCCAGTAGTATCACAAATCATTCTGGACATATATCCGTATTCAATCAAGAAATTATCTTCACGAATACCTTGCTTAAAATAGTTCTTCCATGAAGCAGAATTCTTGCTTGGGTCGGTGGCACGGTCAGCCATGTCTTTGAGCGATTTTTCATTATTTTGTTCATCTCCAGATACTTGAATGTGCATCAAATTTTGGTCTTTATCCCAAAACGACATCATAGGCGTTGAAAGCACATAAATATTATGCTTTTTCCGAAACTCACGACCTTCGGGTGAATTTACTTCCAGTTGATACGAAACAAATTTTTGATTGAAATATGCCCCAACATTTGGGTTGGTATCAAAGGTCTTTTTGAAGTTTTCGCAGTGAGGGCAACCAATAGCATAAATTTCCACAAAAACGGGCTTATTTTGCTTTTGAGCTATTTCAAAGGCGTTTTTGAGACTGGTTTTTACGAATTTAATGCCTTTTGTTTGGGCATTTATAACTTGCGAAGTAAAAAACACTAAAATAAATGTGATTTTTTTGAACATAATTATTTGAATAAAATGGTTATCTTTAATAAAAAATTAATTACCCAAGATGAAAAATAACTACAAATTAATTATCGGTTTACTATTACTATTCATTTTTACTACAACTATTTATTTTGTCCAAAAAGCATATCATAGGTTGAAAATTTTGCAACAACCTATCGCAAATACAGTAAACATTCCTGATAATTCAGACAAAATTGCAATAACCGTAAAAGATGTCATATCTATTTTCCCAATCGGAGACTCAAAAGTTTATTTTGAGGCAAAAGACAAAAATGGCACTATAAAAATTGATTCAAAAGAGTTTAATGAATTAATCGAAAATCAAGAGAAACTTATTGGAAAAACTAAATTTACTGTGGTCATAAAAACTACTCAAAACGCTAAGTATAAAGACATGGTTGATTTGTTAGACAAATTAGCTTTTCTCAAAATTAAACGTTACTCATTTCTTCCAATTACGGATACTGAAACTGAGAAAATTAATGCTCTTCCATAAACTCTTTTTCTGCCATTTGCCAATGTACTAAATCATTTCCAAAATTTCGTCCATTTGCTTCCCAAATTTGGTATGCTTTTAAACGGATTTTTTCGTAAACAATTGCATCTTTCCAAAATAAATCACAAGAATTTGTTTCAAAATTAAAGGGCAAATTTCCGAAAAAATCTTGCCGACCTTCAATTTCTGCGTTGTGACGATAGCAAAGTTTTTTGATGGGGCAATCACCGCCCGAACACATCGTTATATCGTAAGGCATACGGAAAGTCAAAATTTACATATAACTGAATATCAAATACTTAACTACACTTTAATACTTCGCAGGTTGTCCAACTTTGGGCGTTGATTGCTTGATAAATTGCCTAATATCTTCATTTCCTTTCTCTAAATCCTCTTTTCGCAAATACATCATGTGTCCGCTTCGATAGCCTTTCCATGACATTCTATCCTTCAATTTCCCGCTTGGATCCATTTGCCACATATTGTATTTGGCATTGAAATAATCACAAGCCCCGTCATAATATCCCGACTGAACCATCACCTGCAAATAAGGGTTTTGAGCCATTGCTTGTCTCAAATTTTCGCCAGTTTTATCGTTCGTTCTATCCCAAGGATTCACGGGTCCGAACATATTATATTTCAAATCGGTCTTATAATTGAGTTGATTTCTGAGATAAATATTGATGGCTGGCGTGAATGAATGTAGCCAAGAAGTCAATTCTGAATTGAAATCGGGCTTCATACCCGCATCTTGGCGGTCGAGTCCTTTATAACGTGAATCCAATCTTCCAACGGTAAAACCCTTATCCCGTAACAATTCTTTCCAGAAAAAATCTTCTGGTACGTCCAAATTATTTTGCAAAATTGCCTTCTCAGAAATCCCCGAATATCTTGCCATTTTTGTTGCCATTTCTTTACGTTTTTGTTCTTCCAAAAATCCGCCCTTACTGATAGCTGGCAATAATTCATTTATCGTAAAATTCTCTACTTCGGGTAATACATCGGTTAGGTCTTTTTGTTGTAAATCAGCGGGTAACATCTTATGAAACCATGCAGTTGCGGCAAAATATGGCAAGCGAAGGGCAGCATCCGAAGCAACACCACGTTCAATACCCAAGGTGGTCGGCGACACTAAAATAACGCCATTCAGATACATCCACTGGTTATTTTGCAGTTGTAGAGCCAATCCAGAAACCCGAGTAGTTCCATAACTTTCGCCAATTAAATACTTTGGTGATGCCCAGCGATTGGTGCGAGTTACGAACGTGCCAATCCAGTCTGCCAAGTATTTAATATCCGAATTTACACCAAAGAATTTTGCAGCAACTCCTTCTTTTATGGTTGCCCGAGAATAACCCGTATTAACTGGATTTACAAAAACAATATCCGCAACATCCAAAATTGAATAAGGATTTTCTTTGATTCCGTAGGGTTGAATTGGGTAACCTTCATCGTCAATATTGAGCAGATGCGGGCCTGTGTAGGCAATGTGCATCCATACCGAAGCCGAGCCTGGACCTCCATTAAAGGAAATTACCAAAGGACGATTTGCTTTATCTTTCACATCCGAACGTTCGTAATACGTGTAAAACAAACCAGCAATGGCTTTGCCTTCTTCATCCCAAACAGGCATTGTTCCTGTAGTAGCAACGAAAGGCACTTTTTGACCTTTGATGGTGGTGATATGTTCCGTAATTACTTGAGCATCAGGATTAAAAGGAATGGTCATCAAAGAAACTTTATCTTCTTTGACAGCAGATTCTGGTTTGGGTTGTGCTTGAATATACCCAAAAATAGAAAGGAAGGTGATAGTGGTAAAAAGTTTTTTCATTTTGAAAAGGGTTTGTTGAGTTGATTTTATAAATTATTTTTCATGATAAAATTAGAATTTTTTTTAAGTACAGCATCATTGATTCTGATAGGAAAATCCCGAAATCCTAATCCCCAATCCCTAACCCCTACCTTCGATTATCATCATCATCCATCATACTCAAATAACTTGAATATCGGCTTGCTTGTATTTCCCCATCCTTAACTGACTGAATAACAGCACATTGAGGTTCATTAATATGCTTACAATTATGATACTTACATTTATTCAATAACTCTCTCATCTCCGGAAAAAAGTGTGAAAGTTCAGATTTTTCAATATCAATTAAGCCTAATTCTTTAATGCCTGGGGTATCAATAATGTAGGAATTCTCTGAGATTTCAAACATCGTTGAGAAAGTTGTTGTATGTACTCCTTTATTGGCAAAAGTAGAAATTTCCTTTGTTTTTAAATCTAAATCGGGTGAAATTTGATTCACCAGCGTAGATTTTCCAACGCCCGAATGCCCTGAAATTAATGAAATTTTGTCTTTTAAAATATCTTCAAATTGTTGAATTCCAATGTTTCCCGTTGCTGAGGTAAATATGGAAGGATACCCAATTTCATCATACATCGTTGCCAAGTCCACAAGGTATTCTTTTTCTTCTTCCGAAAGTAAATCAACTTTATTGAAAACAATTATTGTTGGTATTCTAAACGATTCTGCCGAAACCAAAAATCTATCCAAAAAACCCAAGGAAGTTCGAGGATAATTCAAAGTCATAATTACAACTGCTTGGTCAAGATTTGCAGCCAGAATATGCCCATGAGCAGTTTTGTGAACAGATTTACGAATAATATAATTCTCTCTTTGCGTTATATCATGAATAATTCCTGTGTTTTCAATCTTGTCCTCAACGTCAAAAAGTACCCTGTCTCCCACCGCAATCGGGTTGGAGGTTTTGAGTCCTTTTATTTTAAATTTTCCTCTTAAACGGCACTTCCAGATATGCTTGTTTTCATCTAAAACCTCATACCAAGAACCCGTTGAACGCATCACTAATCCTTTCATTTTTTATTTATTAAGGGTTTTAGGGTTAAGGGTTTTTGGGATTTAAGGTTTCACTGTCCTAACCTTTACTCCAAAATCCCTTAATCCCATACCCCCTTTTACATATTTAATTATCTTATCCGTCCCCCCTAAATTTTCCTCCACATACTTTTTAATAATATCAGATTTCTGTTTTCTCAAACCTAAATCATCATACAATTTCTCAAATTCCAAAGCAAACTCTTCTGTATCATTAATCGCTTTTGCACCCGTAAGTATCTCTAAATCAATGGCTTCTTGAAATTTTTTATAGTTTTTATTACCGAAAAATATCGGTAATCCAAATGTTGCAGCTTCTAAAATATTATGCAGTCCACTTCCATACCCTCCTCCTATCCACGCAAAATCAGCTTCACGATAAAGGTCAGAAAGCATTCCAATATTGTCAATTATTAACGTTTTATGTAGAAAAGGGTTTTCATGGTCAAATTCCACTTCTCCAATATCTGAATATTTGAGGGTATTACCCTTCAAAACTTTTATCCAATTCTCAATTTCCTGCTCGTGTATCTCATGAGGAGCAATAATTACTTTTAATTCCTTTGTAAAATTATTCAAAAATGGAACAATTACATCAAAATCTTCCTGCCAACACGAACCAATAATTAATAAAGGTTTATCAGCCCTAAAAGAATCAACTATTATGTGCCTACGGGATTTTCTAACAATTTCTGCAACACGGTCAAAACGAGTATCTCCTCCAACGGTAACATTCTGAATACTGATACTTTGCAATAATTCCAAGGAAGATTGATTCTGCACGAAAATATGATCAAAATACGTTAAAATATTTCGATAAAATGCTCCGTACCATTTAAAAAAAACTTGATCCGGTCTGAAAATAGCTGAAAAAGAAATGACAGGAATTTGTGTTGAATGAAGGATTCGGAGGTAATTATACCAAAATTCATACTTCACAAAAAAGGCAATGGAAGGGTTTATTTTTTCGATAAAATTTCTCGCATTTGACGGTGTATCGGAAGGCAAATAACAGATAAAATCAGCCCCAGCATAATTTTTACGCACTTCATAACCCGATGGGGAGAAGAATGTCAGTACAATTTTATATTCAGGAAATGTTTCTTTAAATTTTTCAATAACGGGTCGTCCTTGTTCAAATTCACCGAGGGAAGCACAGTGGAACCAAGCGGTTTTAGGGATTAGGGATTGGGGATTAGGGATTGAGTTGAGCGGTATTTTGCTTCCAAATCCCAAATCCCTAATCCCAAATTTCCTACCCTCTATCCACAATTTTGCCTTCTTATTAAAGGGACTTATCAGCCAAATGATGAACTGATAGACATAAATAGAAAGATTGTATAGAAATGCTGACAAGTTAGTGTTGCGTTAAAGTATATTCAAAATTAACGCAAAAGGTTTGAAGAACCAATAAAAGCAGGACGACTTCCTTTTGAAGGAAGTCGTCCCTAAATTTTTATTATAGATTCAACCAATAAGTCATCTTTAAAACCACTGCACGATTTTTAATTTCATAACTATTCGGAAAATAATTGTCCGTATAAACTAAGAATATATCCGAAGCGGGTTTATATCGCCATTGAATACGACTATAGATGTTTGTATTCTTACGCTGTTCGTTATATTGAACGAAAGTTGTCCAGAACAATTTATTGCTAAACGTAACATCAATCTTTGGACTTACCAGAAAGTAATGTGCTTTTACAACTTTTTCTGGTTGCCCAGTTACAGGAATTTTCACATTTGAAATATCTACGTAATTAATGTTGGCAGATATATTCACATAAGGCTGAAAACGATAACCAAGTGTTGTTGAGAGATTCAATAATTGTCCATCGCCAAAAAAACCGCCATAAGAACCCACAAAATTTGCTGTATATTTTTTTCGTGGAGATGAATAATATTCCAAATTAAAATTATTGTACCGATGTTCACTTCCAACTTTCAAAATTTCATTATTTACACCATTTGTGGGGTCAAAAGCATATTGAAGTTTATAATAATTTGTTTGAAAATACATCACAAAACGGCTAAATGATTTATACGAAACCACATATCCAAACGTATTTATTGCGTCCGTTAATTCTCCATTTGTATTCCAATAATAATCAGTAGCCACGGATGGAGCTTTAAAAAATGCTTTACTGGCTTCTTTTTTAGGATAATAAAAATAGCTGATTTCATTGGCGGCAAAACGATAATAACCTGTCCGTGGCACATAGCCAATTTCTGGATTATAGTTTATCCCTACGTTTTCATGTTGTAAATCAATAATCCAATGTAAAGGATTATATTTTAAGTTATAGGCTTGCATCACATCTGAACCCGTTATTTTCGGACTAAATGATTTCATAATCATGGCTTTACCCGCCCATTCATTATTGGCAGAAGCTAAATTATATTCAATCCCAAGATTTCGATTAAAATCCGTAAATCCACGATTGATTTTCTCGCTAAAGTTTAAAGATTCTTTATTTAAAAACATTAATCCAACGCTTGAACGCTTGAAAACCTTTTGCTGTAAAACCAAAGCCGTAAAATTTTGATTGGGTCGTCTGGTGCTATCAGTCAAATCTTGTGAACCTGTTTGGATATTCATTGCCCCAATGCGAAGATTATTATTAAGTTTCCCACTCACTCTGGCACCATAGGTAATGGGAATACCCAATCCAATACGTCTTGAAAAAAATGGTCTCAGATTGTCCAAACCGAAGTTATTAAACAAATCAGCATTCTCTAAAAAGAACTGACGACGTTCTGGGAAGAATAATTCAAAGCGACTCAGATTTGTCACTTGCCTATCCACGTCCACCTGCGAGAAATCAGGATTTACCGTTAAATCTAAATTCAAGGCTGAGGTGAGGGCAATTTTTGCATCTCCGCCAAAATCTTTTCTAAATGTTGCATCAGTATTTTTTTGGAAGTCTTTGTTGATACCTCCAAGAGCATAAGGAATGATTGAAATATTGGCTTTGGGCGATGCTGGGAGTGTTTCCCAAGCTAACATTCCTGTGTAAGCGAGTGAATTTAAGCTCAATTGTCTTGGAATTTTTGCCCAAACGGAAATCTCCTTTTGATTGGGATAATTTCTTGTAAAGTTTAGTCCCCACGTGGAAACGTCTTTCTTATATCTCAATGTTTTAAAAGGAATTGCCATTTCAACAATCCAACGGTCGGAAAGATATTTTGTTTGCGAAGCCCATTTATTATCCCAATTCAAATTTTGAACTTGTCCGTCTGAAATAAGCCCTTCCAATTGAGCACCAGCTGCATTTACACCAAAAATAAACCCATTTGTCAAATCATTAAAAGGCTCAATGATAATTTGGAAACATTCATTATTTGGAATTATATAATCCCTTTTCATCGACTCAACGGTCGCAGATTTTCCATCATTTGCTTTAAAACAAATAGCGGAAACATATAAGTACTCATCATCGTATGTCAATCTAACTTCCGTTTGATTGTTGGCATGGGCTGTATCCGTAGGGAATTTAAGCCAAAAATCTTTGGCTACGTCAGTATTTTTCCATGCCTCATCATCCAGAATTCCGTCAATGATTATTCTATATGTGGTGGGTTTAATCTGAAACTGAAAAGACTCATTTATTTTCTGTGCAAAGGTGGTGAAGGACAGTAAAGTCAAAATGAAAGGTAGTAGTTTTTTCATGGATATTTTTATGAGTGTTGATAAGTAGTTACAAAGATACTAAATAAAAGATTGATTATCGAAAATAAGTATTAATATTTTAAAAAACGTTTCACGACATTTTGTGTTATACACTTACCCATTTTTCGGATTGAGAATCAACAGATTTAGAGAAAATAAAAGATTTTGGTTTATAAAAATATAAAAACGGATAAAAATGGTTTTGTCATACCCCAATAAATCCCTAATTTGTACAATCATTCACAAACCAAAATTCCACTTCATGCAGAAATCTTCTGAAAATCAAGGGCAATTAGTTCGCTCTATTGGACTAACCTCCGCCATTGTTCTTATTGTTAGTTCTGTTATTGGAACTGGAGTTTTCAAAAAGGTCGCTGCTATGTCGGCAGAATTACAATCTCCTATTTTAGTATTAGTTGCATGGTTATTAGCGGGTTTAATCAGCTTGGCAGGCACGCTTTCAAACGCAGAAGTTGCCAGTATGCTCGCAGATTCAGGAGGTGAATTTGTCTATTTTCGTAAAATCTATAACCGATTTTTTGCCTTCCTTTTTGGTTGGACAAACTTTGCTGTAATTCGTACAGCCTCCATTGCATCCATTGCCTACGTTTTTGCACAATCATTAAATAGCCTCATTGTTTTTCCAGAAACCTCTAAGGCTTTAGCTGATTTAAGTTTTTTAGGCTTGCATCTTCTTGATAATCTGAGCGTTAAAATAGTCGCCATTACTTTAATCATGTTTTTGACTTATTTTAATTACAGAGGATTAAAATTAGGAGAAAATCTCAGTAGAGTTCTGACGGCTTTAATGGTACTTACTATGCTGATTATCATTGTATTAGGCTTAACTTCAAGTATTGGAAGTATGGATAATATCACCACAAATAGCGTCAGGTATGACCCAAACGCTATGAACGGTTCAACGCTCTTTAAGGCTTTGGCACTGGCTTGTTTGAGTGCTTTTTGGGGATATGAAGGTTGGGCGAGTGTGGGTTTTATTGGGGGAGAAATGAAGAATCCACAAAAGAATTTGCCCTTAGCGTTGATATTTGGAACATTGGGTGTGATGGCAATTTATTTATTAATGAATTTTGTTTATCTATACATTCTTCCAATTGACGAATTTATTAATATTTATGAATCTAAAAATGGCATTGCTGCTGTTGCCGTGGTCAATCACTTTTTGGGGTCATCTGGAGGATTATTGATTTCTTGTTTAATTTTAGTTGCTACATTTAATTGCACAAGTACCACAATTCTGTTGGCTTCGAGGTTATTCTATGCAATGGCGAATGACAAAATGTTTTTCAAAAGTGTTGATTACATCCACCCAAAATACAATACTCCTTCCAGAGCCTTATTTATTCAAGCGATATGGACTTCACTTTTGGTCATGTCTGGCACATTCGACCAACTAACGGATATGTTAATTTTTGCGGCTTTCATTTTCTATGGAGCAACCGCTTTTGGGGTTTTTGTATTGCGTAAAAAAATGCCTGATGCTCATCGTCCTTACAAAGTAATTGGCTATCCAGTTGTTCCTGCCATCTTTATTTTATTTTGTATTGCTCTGATTATCAATACTCTAATGGAAAAACCACAAGAGGCTTTGATTGGTTTGGGATTGATGGCAACGGGATTGCCTTTCTATTTTTATTGGCGTAATCGTGGTTGATTGCACACGGATTTAACGGATTGGACACGGATTTAAGTTTTACAAGATTTGAAAATAGAGGGTTTATTAAGATAATTAATAAATATGGTTCTTCTACAATTTATACGGGAAGTTACGGAAGTCGTCCTTTTAAAGGACGACTTCCGTATTCGACAAACGAATCCCGTATAAATCATAGTAGA
>JAYVIV010000284.1:0-5318 GCA_043769985.1 Arcicella sp. | reverse complement strand
GATGAGGGCTTCGTCATACGTAAATTCATGACCGAATTTCTCAGCGATTTTCTCTAAAACTTTTCTACCGACGGCAGTAACTTCTTGCCCAATTCCGTCTCCTGGGACTACGAGAATATGTTTTTTTGACATTATTGTTTTGTATTGTTTTGTTTAGCTACCAAGGCACGAAGGCCCTAAGATTTTATTTAGCCACCAAGGCACGGAGACTCTAAGTTTTTGTATTAGTGACTTTGAGTCTTAGGGGCAAAAATCAATTTTTCTCTTAGCGTCCTGATTGCAGGAATTACTTTTATTTAGCCACCAAGGCACAAAGATTCTAAGTTTTTTCTTAGTGACTTGGAGTCTTGGTGGCAAGGATTACATTACTATTCTTTTGATTCCTTCTTTAATTAAAGGAACATTGAAATTCATCAAATAGCCTAATCTTCTATTCGTCAATTTCAAATGGCTCATCACTTGTGCTTGCCAAACAGGATTGACTAAATCAACCGCTTTGAGTTCAATAATTACTAAATCTTCTACTAAAAGGTCTAATCTTAAACCTTCGTCAAAAACCAAACTATCATACATTATTGGAATATCAACTTGCCTTTGAACTTTAAAGCCTGCCTTTTTAAGTTCATATTCCATACAAACCTCATACACTCTTTCGAGTAATCCAGGTCCAAGTGCTTTATGAACTTTGAATGCTGCATTGACAACAGCTTTACCAATAAAATCTTCTTGTTCGCTTACAGGGGTATATTCTTTCATGTTTTTGGTTAATTTTGTGTTTGCCACCAAGGCACAGAGTCTCCAAGTTTTTTTCTTTCAAAATCAATTTTACTTAAACAATAAAACCTTAGTAAACTTTGAGACTTAGTGCCTTGGTGGCAATAATTATAATAAATTCAACATCTTCTGCGTTGCTTGAATCGCTGAAACCGTTTGATCAGAATCTAATCCTCTGGTTTTTAAATCTTTACCATTT
This sequence comes from Arcicella sp., assembly GCA_043769985.1. GTDB lineage: Bacteria > Bacteroidota > Bacteroidia > Cytophagales > Spirosomataceae > Arcicella. The sequence continues at coordinate 4,345 of JAYVIV010000284.1, read as the reverse complement.
AATTTCCAAGTAATGATTGTCTCACAAAGGGCATCCGTTTTTCCTCCTGGTGGGATTCTTACGGTGTAATCGGTCAATTGCGGCAATTCAATTTCTTTCTTGATATAAATCTTTTTTAAAGCATTCATAAAAGCATCGTACTGACCATCACCCTGAGCACTTTCTTCAAAAACTTCTTCGCCAATTTGTACTTGTAAGGTTGCCGAAGGTTTTAAGTTTTTTGAATGTGTCAAAACGTAATTTAATACCACTACTTTTTCTTCAATGGCATTGCTGTCCAAAACATCCGAAATGATATAAGGCAAATCTTCACGAGTAACGGTTTCTTTTCTATCGCCCAATTCAATAATTCTTTGCGTAATTTTCTTCAAATCGGCATCTGCCAAAGTAATTCCTAATTCTTGCAAATTCTTTTCGATATTGGCTTTTCCCGACATTTTTCCTAAAGCATATTGGCGTAATCTGCCAAAACGTTCAGGCATTAAATCGTTGAAATAAAGATTCTTTTTACTATCGCCATCTGCATGAATTCCTGCCGTTTGCGTGAATACGTTTTCACCAACCACAGGCTTATTCACTGGGATTCTAAAACCTGAAAAAGTCTCTACCAATTTACTGACCGAATACAAAGATTTCTCCACGACCGTCGTAGTTACTTCTGGCATAAAGTCGTTCAAAACCGCAATTGTACTTGCTAAAGGGGCATTTCCTGCCCGCTCACCCATACCATTCACGGTTAGGTGAAGCCCATGTACGCCCGCTTTGATTGCCTCCATAACGTTGGCAACGCTCAAATCATAATCGTTATGCGCATGAAAATCGAAATGCGTTTCGGGGTAACGTTTTACGATTTTATCCAAAAATTCAAAGGTTTCTCTGGGAGTCAAAACGCCCAAAGTATCAGGCAAAAGCACTCTTTCGATGGGCTGTTTGGTCAGAAAATCAAGGTACTGGAAAACGTATTCGGGAGAATTTCGCATTCCGTTACTCCAATCTTCCAAATAAACATTGCATTTGATTCCCTTGGAACGAGCCAAAGTAATGACTTTTTCGATTTCAGAAAAATGCTGATCTGGCGTTTTTTTGAGTTGGTGCGTAAGGTGATTTAATGAACCTTTGGTCAATAAATTCATCACTTTCGCTCCTGCTTCAAGCATCCAATTTATCGAAGTTTCTCCATCCACAAAGGTTAGGACTTCAATTTTCTCCAAGCAATCGTGTTCTGAAGCCCATTTTGTAATTTTCTTAACTGCCTCAAATTCCCCCTCAGAAACCCTTGCAGAGGCAATTTCTATTCTATCAACCATCACTTCTTTCAAAAGCAATTGGGCAATGGTCAATTTTTCAGAAGCCGAGAAAGACACACCGCTGGTTTGCTCACCATCACGGAGGGTAGTGTCCATTATTTCTATATGTCGCATATAAATAGTTTTGAACCGCAAGGACGGGAGGACGCAATTTTTTTAACCGCTAAGTCGCATTGACGCAAAAGTTTACATAAATTAGCGCAGTAGCGTCCTTGCGGTTATTTTATTTTTTTAGCGTCATAGCGTCTTTGCGGTAAACAATTCTTAGTAAAGACTCTTCTCTGCAAATGCTGCAATTTCACCTTTCATGCTTTGAAGATAATCAATATCATCGAAGCCATTAATCATGTTATTTTTCTTATAACCGTTGATGTCGAAAGATTCTTTTTCGCCCGTTGCCACAATTGTAACGGTTTGTTCTGGAAGATTTACTTCTATAATCGCTTTGGCATCCACTTCAATTGCCAAGAAGATTTTATCCAAAAATTCTGGTGAAACCGTTACTGGTAAAATGCCGATATTCAGCGAGTTACCTTTGAAAATATCCGCAAAGAAACTTGAAATCACACAACGGAAACCGTAATCATAAATCGCCCAAGCGGCGTGTTCACGACTTGACCCCGAACCGAAGTTACGACCACCCACAAGGATTGCTCCGCTGTAAGTTGGGTTGTTCAATACGAAATCTTGTTTTGGAGAATTGTCATTATTATAACGCCAATCTCTGAATAAATTATCGCCAAAACCCTCACGTGTTGTTGCTTTCAAAAAGCGTGCAGGGATAATTTGGTCGGTGTCCACGTTCTCGATAGGCATCGGAACGGCAGTGGATTGTAATACTGTAAATTTGTCGTAAGCCATATTGTTAGTTTTAACCGCAAGGACGCTAAGACGCAAAGTTTTTTTACCGCAAAAACGCTATAACGCATGATTTTTAATTAACTGTAAGAACGAGAAGACGCTAAATAATTGCGTCATAGCGTCTTTACGGTAATCTTACATTTCGTAGCGTCCTTCCGTCCTTGCGGTTCTTTTAATTTTTTAGCATGATCTCGTCTTTGCAGTTCATATTTATTAGTAATTATTTACAAATCTTCTGAATCCATTTTTAATCATTGAGACATTAAAATTTATCAGAAAACCTAATCGTTTATCAGCCAATTTTAAATATGAAATTATTTGTGCTTCATGAATTGGAAGTAAACATTCCACTGTTTTTAACTCTAAAATAATTTCTCTTTCTACCAAAATATCCATTCTAAAATCTTTCGATAATGAGAAGCCTTTATAGTCCAAAGGAATTGACACTTGATTTTCAACAAATATATTTCTGAGTTGTAACTCTTTCATTAAGCATAGTTCATAGACTGATTCCAATAAACCCGGACCCATTATTTTATGAACTTCCAAAGAAGCAAAAAATATCTCTTTGGCAATTCTTTCATATTCTTCTTTTGACATGGTTAGTATTTGGTTTAACCGTTAAGACGCTATGACGCTAAGTTTTTGTCTTCCCGTATTTACGGTGATTTTTGTTTAACCGCAAGGACGCTATGACTCAAGTTTTTCATTTAAATTAGCGTCTTCCCGTCCTTGCGGTTTATTTTAAATTTTTAGCGTCCTCTCGTCTTTGCGGTGATTTTAATTTATTTTGCGTCTTAGCGTCCTTGCGGTTAAACCTACAAGAATTGTCTTGGGTCAGTAACAACTCCAGTAACCGCCGCAGCAGCCGCAACTAAAGGAGAAGCCAAAAGTGTTCTTGCTCCTGGACCTTGACGACCTTCAAAGTTTCTGTTTGAGGTTGAAACGGCATATTTTCCCGCAGGAACTTTGTCGTCATTCATCGCCAAACAAGCCGAACAACCTGGCTGACGAAGTTCAAAACCTGACTCTGTCAAAATATCCAAAATGCCTTCTTCCTTAATCTGAGATTCTACGATGTGTGAACCCGGTACTAACCAAGCCGTTACATTATCTGCTTTTTTACGACCCTTCACGATAGAAGCAAAAGCACGGAAATCTTCGATGCGACCATTGGTACAACTTCCCAAGAAAACATAATCAATTTTCTTTCCGATGATTTGCTCGTTTTCAGCAAATCCCATGTAGCCTAATGATTTTTTGTAACTTGCTTCCCCATCAATTACATCGCCCGACATGGGAATATTCTGAGAAATTCCCGTTCCTAAACCTGGGTTTGTTCCGTAGGTAATCTGTGGTTCGATATCGGCTGCATCGTAAGTATATTCTTTGTCAAATGTAGCGTCATCGTCCGTTTTGAGGGTTTTCCAGTATGCCAATGCTCTGTCCCAAGTCTCCCCTTTTGGCGTTTGCTCACGTCCGTTCAAGTAATTAAAAGTGGTTTCGTCAGGGGCAATCATACCGCCTCTTGCACCCATTTCGATTGACATATTACAAACCGTCATACGTCCTTCCATTGACATATTCTCGAACACATCACCCGCATATTCCACGAAATAACCTGTTGCACCTGCGGCAGAAAGTTGTGCAATGATATACAAGGTAACGTCTTTTGGCAAAACACCTTTACCCAATTTACCATTTACGTTTACACGCATTTTCATGGGTTTTGGTTGCATAATGCACTGCGAAGAAAGTACCATCTCCACCTCAGAAGTACCAATTCCGAAGGCAATTGCCCCGAATGCTCCGTGCGTAGAAGTGTGCGAATCACCGCATACAATCGTCATGCCTGGAAGCGTAATCCCATTTTCTGGACCAACTACGTGAACAATACCATTTTTGGCGTGTCCTAATCCCCAGTGTGAAATACCGTGTTTGGTGGTATTGGTTTCCAATTGCTGCAATTGATTGGCAGAAAGTGGGTCTTGAACGGGCAAATGTTGATTAATCGTTGGCGTGTTGTGGTCGGCAGTAGCGAAAGTACGCTTGGCATACATCACTTCAATGCCACGACTTTCAAGACCCAAGAAAGCCACAGGACTTGTTACTTCGTGGATAAAGTGGCGGTCAATCAGAAATACATCTGGACCATCTTCGATTTTACGAACAACGTG
>JAYVIV010000283.1:0-5840 GCA_043769985.1 Arcicella sp. | reverse complement strand
TTCGGCAGTTTGCTTCATTTTCGTAAGAATCTGAGCCGAGATTTCTTGTGGCGTATAAAGACGGTCGCCAATGCGAACACGTGGAGTATCGTTTGAACCTTGCTCAACGGTGTAAGCAATCGTTTTTAATTCGCTTCCAACTTCTGTATAACGTTTACCCATGAAACGTTTGATTGAAGAAACAGTGTTTTTAGGATTCGTGATAGCCTGACGTTTGGCAGCATCTCCTACTTTACGTTCACCGTTACCATTGTCTAAGAATGCCACGATTGAAGGTGTTGTACGACGACCTTCTGAGTTAGCGATTACGACTGGCTCGTTTCCTTCCATTACGGCTACGCAAGAGTTGGTTGTTCCTAAGTCAATACCGATAATTTTTCCCATTTTGTTTATTAATTTATTATTTGAATATTTTTGCAACCACATAGGAACATAGGTTACATAGAAAATACTAAGATTAAGAATTAGATTTTTACTTAAATTAACTCTTTCTACTTTTGTTCCTGCTTTGATTTTCATTACTTTCATCAATCTTAATGCCAGTAGGATTTTAAGGCTTTTTTTATGACAGATTGACAGAAAAAGGGCTTTTGTTGTCATACTTGCAGAGGGAAGGGGTTTTTAACTGACAATATTCTGTCTGTGCGACCCAGTCTGAATTTGGATTGCGAATCGTCGCACCGTGTCGGATTTGTGGATTTTTTGGATTAAAAAACAAAAAAATAATTAAACTGCTCATATCTTCGCAAGTCCAATCCAAAAAATCCTTAAATCCCACACGGTGCGACGATTCGCAATCCAAATTCAGACTGGGTCGCACAGACTGGGTCGCACAGACAGAATCGCACAAATAGAAACTCCCAAACAATAATCCAAACAAATGAAAATATACATTCACACAAAATTTCAAGACCCTGAAATTCAGGCTTTTAAGGATGCTTTAAGTCCAAAATATGAAGTAGTAATAGGGCAGGGTCAAAATTCTGAGGAAAAAAAAGTCCAGTTTTTAGATTCAGAAATCTGTTACGGAAATCCACCTTTAGATTGGGCAAACGAAACCAACAAATTGCAATGGCTTCAATTGAATAGTGCTGGACTCGACCCGTATCAGCAATTAAAGGAAGATTATAAATTCCAATTCACCAACTTGAAAGGTTATTTTGGTTTGTCAGTAGCAGAAACTACGGTGGCTGGAATTTTGGGTGTTTATCGTAAAATAGATGAATTAGCTCGTTTACAGACTTTGAAGCAATGGATTGGAGTTCCCATAAGAGAGAATTTATACCTTTTATCCAAGAAAAAAGTCTTGGTGTTGGGAAGCGGGGCCATCGCTCAGAAAATCAAACAAATGCTTTCTGGCTTTGAATGTGAGACTACGTTGTTGGATTCCAAGACCGTAGGTCAAATCACTGATTATCTGACAGATACGGATATTTTGATTAGTACACTACCCGAAACAACGGAGACAAAAGGACTGATAAGTAAGGAATATTTGAGTATGTTAAATTCAACCGCACTTTTTGTGAATGTAGGCAGAGGAACGAATGTGGATGAAAAGGCTTTGATAGAAATTTTACAAGCAAAACGCATTATGGGAGCGGTATTGGATGTGACTGAAATTGAGCCCATTCCAGTAGAAAGTCCATTATGGGAAATGGAGAATGTGCTTTTAACACAACATTCATCGGGTGGTTGGATTGAAGAAAGTTCTGGGAAAGTGAAGTTTTTTTTGGAGAATTTGGATAGGTTTGAGAAAGGGGAAGAATTGTTAAATAAAGTGGATTTAGGGAAAGGATATTAAAATAAAAACATTAAAAAGCCCTTCAATTAGATAATTAAAGGGCTTTTTGATGTTTTATCAATAATTTATTTACCCACAGAAATCAAATTGGCAAATAAACGATAAGCACCTGACACACCCGCAGGCAATTGTCTAAAAAAGGCATATCCCGTGAAAATATAATTTCCTTTGCCATGTTTTGCGTATAATAATCCACCGTCCAAAGGTTTTTCAGTTGGGTCGTTTGATGATAAAATTGTTTCATATTTTACATCCCATTCATTGGCAAAATATAATCCCCTTTCTTGAATCCAATTATCAAAATCCTTGTTGGTGATTTTATTTGGCGTATTCAGTAAAGGACTTTCTGGTTTTAAGAAACGAATCTCAGCCTCTTCAACGGTCACTCTTTCTCTGGAAACTTTGAAAGGAAAAGGTCCCATTCCCCCTTCAATTTTTTGAAGGTTATTATTTACTTGATACTGAACAATCATGTTTCCTCCTTTTTCAACGTATTCAATCAATTTCTTTTGATAGAATTTTAAACGTTCTTCAGTATTGTAGGCACGAACGCCAACTACAATCGCATCAAATTTTGATAAATCTTCGTTAAATTCTTTTTCCGTCAACATCGTAACGGCGTATCCAATCTGACGTAAAGCAGCGGGTACTTCATCGCCTGCCCCAGCAATGTAGCCAATGTTTTTTCCTTTGAATTTAATATCCAATTTTACAACTTTGGCATCCGAGATTGGGAAAAGCGTTTGTGGAGGAATATGATCATAGGCAACCGTTAAAATTCCACGGTCGAAAGTTCCGTTGGCAGTTTTTGCAATAACCTTAATTTGTCCTTCTGAGTCTTTTGAAGACGGTGTTACTTTAAAAACAACTTTTTGTTCTTGATATTTATTTGCCAAATTAAAATCAATATTGGCAGGAACTGATTTCCACCCGTTTGGTAATTCTAAACTTACAGAACCCGAAACATTGGCTTTGGCAGATTTCAAAGTTACCTCAATATCTTTCGCTTGGTTATCTGCAAAAACATAAACCTTGTCCGAAATATTGGCAGAAACCTCTGGACGAATTTCAAAAGTTCGGTACAATTCTCCACGGGTTTCATCGGTGTATTTAAAAATTACAGGCGTGTTGAATGTAAAAGATTGATTATCAATGGTTAAAGAAAATTCCGCTTGTAAATCCGCAGATTTTTCTGGCAAGCCGATTAATTCCTGATTATCAACTTGATACATTCCCTTGCTCATTTTTTTTTCTGCAAGCCAATATGGTTGCGTAAAAGGCTGAGCTTTGGCAATTTCAACGGGGAACGTAATTCGTTGTAGTTCATTATTCCCTAATTCGGTTTTCATGGTAGTATCTTTACTTAAGCCAATCAAACGAATTTTATCGAGGGTAATTGGGAAATCAGAACGCTTGATTAAAGTGGTTGTCACATTGATTTTCTCTCCCGAAGCCGCTGCATATTCGTTTGGATTTGCCTCAAAATATAGACCAGAACACGCAATAATGAGGTTTTCTAATTCTTTCTTTTTCTGAGTTTTCCAATATTCATCTTCTAAGTTTACTACTAATTTATAGGCTTTTACCAAAGTGGGAACAATGGTTGAAGGAGAATCTGGATTGAAACTTTTAATGGCCTCTGCGATAGTGCTTTCAATTTCTTTACCACCTTTTACTCGATTCCACGAAATATCCACGCCATCAAAAACGTCTTTATCGGCTTTTTCTCCAAATTTATGGACAAAATATTCTGGTCTCGCTCCACGCCCACGAGGAACACCAAAACCTTGTGATTTGTGTTGTGAGCGACTTTCTGCGGCAATTTCATTGTATGATTTTCCCAATAAAGGATTATAAACACCAATATCCACTTGAATCCAATCTTTCTCAGCGGGCTTTTGAGTTTGAGCCACCGTTCCAAAATTAAATGTATTCCAAACAACTCTTTTTGCTTGCCAAGGTTTTACATATTTTAGTTGCTCTGGATATTTTGTAGGGTCGCCCGAAATCTTGAAAGCCTCCTCTGCCAAAACGCCTGAAGCTGAGTGATTGCCATGACCAGCTCGTGGGTCGGGGGGGAAACGACATATAATTACATCAGGGCGAAGGTTTCTGATTCGCCAAACAACATCTCCCAAAACAGCCTCTTTGCCCCAAATTTGCATAGTTTCATCGGTATTTTTCGAGAAACCAAAGTCGTTAGCTCTGGTGAAATATTGTTCTGGTCCGTCAATGGCTCGGGCTGCTAAAAGTTCTTGGGTTCTGATAAGCCCCAATAAATCAGATAGTTCTGAGCCAACCAAGTTTTGTCCACCATCGCCACGTGTTACGGAAAGATAGGAAGTTCTAACTTTTCGTTCTTTGGCAAGCCATGAAAGCATAATCGTATTTTCATCATCGGGATGTGCTGCCACATATAAAGCTGAACCCAGAACATTCAACTTTTTGAGATTTAATAACATCTCGCCCGTTGGCATTGGTTTGATGGGTTGGGCTTTCAAAAATGAGCAATTAACAAATAAAATAAGGATTAGGAAGCGTAATTTGTGGTTGAACATGAGTTTAGGAGTTATTGATTTTTACACAAATCTAACGATTGAAGATTAAATTGTACCAATCACTTTAGTCATATTGTTTTATAATTATTTTTAATTAGATTTGGAATAAACAATACCTCTTAGAAATGATACATTCCATACGAAAGTTATTCCTTGGCAAAACCTACTCGGAAACAAAACCTTTAGAAAGTGCGATAGGGAAACGTATCAAAAATATCGTTGCTATTTGGAACAATGAATTGCATGAAGATATTGGAATTGAAAAAATTTTACGACTTTTCTTAGCCCTTTCTCAATTTCTTTTCCCTGGAATCTATATCAAGCAAGTATTTTGCAAAAAAGGGGCTGCTTATCAAGATTTATCAATGGATTTTTTCATACTTTTTAAAGTAGGATTTCCCGTATTTATTTTAAAAAATTACCTTCAAGATAATCATTTCATTTTCTGGATTGTGGTATGGTTAGCTTCAGAGACCATTCTTTACATACCTACACTAATTTTTGCTTCCGACAATTTTTCTCGTCCAAGATCCTACCGCCGTTCAATGTTGTTGTTATTTTTTAACTATTTGGAGATTGTTTTTGCCTTTGGGGTAATTTACGCTCAAGGGGATTACTTAAACAAACCACTTGTACATTGGTTCGATTCGATATATTTCAGTTTTATGACCTCTTCAACCATTGGTTTTGGTGATATGTACCCAATAACTCCTTTTGGTAAATTCTTGGTCAGTTGCCAATCCATGTTCTTCTTAATTTTCGTTGTTTTATTTTTGAATTTCTTTACGAAAAAAATTGACCACAAAGGATATTTTGACCATAACAATAAATTATAAAATTCCTTAAATGGGCCAAGAAGGCATACGATGGCATCATTTTCGTGAAATTTAGTAATTTGGATTTTTGGGAATTTTTTTTAGGATAAAAATTAATTAATTTTTAATTGATTATCGTATTATTTTTCAATTAGAGACTAATTATTTTATTACTCAATAATTAATTTTTGGTTTTAAAAAAAACTAAATTGCTTACGAATCCTAAAAAAACTGCCTAATGACCCATACTGTCCAAGCAAAAGAAACACTTTATAGCATTGCAAAAAAATATAGTGTAACGGTTGAACAATTAACTAAAATCAATGACCTGAAGTCCATTAATTTATTTATTGGTCAGGTATTGAAAATTAGTTTGCCTTCGCCCATCTCTAATGTTCCAAAACCCCCCATTGCGGTTGATTCTGTTTTTGAAAGACGAAAAGTATTTCAAGTAAAAAAGGAAAATAAAGGCACTTTTAATAATTATGTTCTGAGTTTCTCCACACCTTCGGGGATGAATACAACAGGTATTATGCGAGACAATTTTCCTTCTCCTAATATTGCTAATTCAAAAGGAGTTTCCTACGTTGGCAAATCAACTTTTGAGAGCAATATTCATTTTTTTTCTGATTTATGTCAGCAACCATTTTATATTGACTTACTTCA
>JAYVIV010000282.1:0-6811 GCA_043769985.1 Arcicella sp. | reverse complement strand
TATTATTGAGGTGGATTTGAATATCTCGAAAGATGGCGTGGTGGTCATTATGCACGACCAAACCCTCGACCGCACCACCAACGCAAAAGGCAAACCTTCGGATTATACCTTGGAAGAATTGAGAAAACTAAAACTCAGAAACGGACTCGGGCGACTCACACACCACCAAATACCCACTTTGGAAGAGGTGATGAATATTGCCAAAGGAAAAGTATTGGTTAATCTTGATAAAAGTTTTCCGTATTACAAAGAAACCTACGCCATCTTGAAACAAACCAATACGCTTGATATTGGTCTGTTTAAATCGGAAGAAGAATTTGCTGCCCTCAAAACCCAATATCCTACCCTCATAGACAGCATCGTGTATATGCCCGTGGTGAATCTTGACAAACCCCATGCTACCCAAATTATTAATACCTACCAAACGCAGATGAATCCTGTTGCTTTTGAATTAATTTTTAAAACCGATACCTCATCTGTTTTGAAAGAATATGATTTTATCAGAAAAAACGGTTCTAAAATTTGGATAAACTCGCTATGGGCTTCACTCAATGCAGGACACGACGACGATGAGGCGGTTGATAAAAACCACCCCGAACAAAGCTGGGCGTGGCTCATTCAACACGGGGCAACTCTCATACAAACCGACCGCCCTAAAGAGCTTTTGGTGTACCTCAAAAGACGAAAATTGCATCGTTGATGACAGATTAAGATAAATAATTGAGTATAATTAGAAACATCAGGATATTTCTGGTGTTTTTTAATTGTAGTAATTGATTATAAAATGGTAACACAACCTCAATCATAGTTTTAAGGTTTTGCTTACCTTTGTATCATAAACAACCATCATCATGACTAAATTATTCAGTTCCTTTCTTTTATTACTGTTCGTAACATTCTCATTATCAGCCCAAAAGAAAAAATCAACATTATCTTTTGAAACCGCAATTCCAGATAAACCAAAATTGGTAGTAGGCATCGTAGTGGATCAAATGCGTTATGATTTCTTGTATCGTTATTCAGAAAAATATACGTCAGGAGGCTTCAAACGACTAATGAACGAAGGTTTCAATTGTCGGAATAACCATTATGATTATGCCCCAACCGTTACTGCTGCTGGTCACGCAGCCATTTTCACAGGGTCAATTCCCGCCATTAACGGCATTATCGGGAATGAATGGTTCAATCAAAAAACGGGTAAAGTAGTTTATTGCGTAGAAGATTCCTCCGTGAGAACGGTTGGTTCTGATAGCAAAGCGGGCTTGATGTCGCCTAAGAATTTATTGGTTTCCACGATAACAGACCAGTTGAGAATTGCCAATAATTTTCAATCAAAAACCATCGGAATTGCCTTGAAAGATAGAGGTTCAATTCTGCCAGCGGGACACACAGCCAACGCCGCTTATTGGTTTGATTCTAAGAATGGAGCGTGGATTACTTCGACATTTTATATGAATGATTTGCCACAATGGGTCAAAGATTTCAACGGCTTGAAAATGCCTCAGAAATACATGACAGAAGGTTGGAAAACTCTTTTGCCGATTGAACAATATACCGAAAGTACGGCAGATAATCAACCTTACGAAGCAAAATTATCGGGTGAAAAAACGCCCACTTTCCCCCATGAATTAGCGGCACAATCAGGCGTTAATTTATTGGAAGTTATCCGAACAACGCCTTTTGGAAATACCTTGACAAAAGATTTTGCCTTGGCAGCCATTCAAAACGAAAACCTTGGTAAAAGCCCTAAAACGGACTTTTTAACGGTTAGTTTTTCTTCTCCTGATTACGTAGGACACGCTTTTGGACCCAATTCCATTGAAGTAGAAGATACTTATTTACGTTTGGATAAAGATATTGCAGAGATTTTGACGAGCCTTGATAACAATCTCGGCAAGGGCAATTATTTGGTTTTCCTAAGTGCCGACCACGGTGTTGCCGACGTACCAGGATTTGCCCAAAGTCAAAAAATGCCAGCGGGAGTTTTGGATGCAGGAAATGTGAGTAAAGAAGTAAAAGCTGCCCTAAAAAATGCCTTTGGCGAAGGCGAATTTATCCGAGCAGAAGACAATTCTCAGATTTATTTGAATGATACACTTTTGAAGGCAAAAAAATTGACTTACGCACAGGTTCATGCCGTTGTGCGTGAAACACTATTGAAAACAGACGAAGTTTCTGACGTTGTGGATTTACATAATTTAGCCAATTCGACTTTACCAGATTACCAATTAAGTTATGTCAAAAATGGTCTGAATCCACGCAGAAGTGGGGACATTATGATTGTTTTGAATCCAAGTTGGTTTACTGGCAGAAAACAAGGCACAACCCACGGAACGCTGTATAGATACGATACGCACGTGCCACTTTTGTTTTATGGTTGGAAAGTAAAAGCTGGCGAAACAACCCTCAGAACCAACATTTCAGATATTTCTCCAACTGTGGCGGATTTTTTAAATATCTTAGAACCGAATGGGAGTGTAGGAAATGTAATTTCTGGTGTAAAAAAATAGTTAGGAATGGGTAAATAATAAGTTGTAATGGTTGTTATGAATTATTTTGTTGATATTTCGATGGCATTTTGAGGGGAATAGCAACGCTATTTACCGAAAAATAACATCGAAATATCAGCAAAAGAAACTTAGAAACCGTTATAACTTATTGTTTACACGTTCCTTAGTACCTTTACCAAACAATCGTTAGGTAAAAAGAATTGCCATGCAAAAACATCAAATTACAATTCAAAAAACTGCCCACTATGTTACTATTGGAGCAATGAGTGAACAAACGGAAAATGTTTGGTTTGTCGTTCATGGCTATGGTCAATTAGCTGAGTTTTTTATAAAAAAATTTAAAATTTTAGATGATGGGAAAACGGTAATTATTGCTCCCGAGGCTTTATCTAAATTTTATCTAAAAGAATTCTCTGGAAGGGTAGGAGCAACTTGGATGACTAAGTATGAAAGAGATTCAGAAATAGCAGATTATATCAATTATTTGAATCATTTATATGAAACAGTTTTGCAAGGAATTGACATTAATAAATTGAAAATCAACATTTTGGGATTCTCGCAAGGTACTGCAACTGTTGCTCGTTGGTGTATGAACGAGACCATAAAATATGATAGATTAATTCTTTGGGCGGGATATTTTGGCAATGGAATAGAAGACGTTATTGATGTGACAAAATTAACAGATAAGGAAGTGATTTTGTGTTATGGAAAACAGGATGAATTCTTAGTTAAAATTGATACGCTGCTATACGAAAAAGATATTCAAAAAGTAATTCCTCATATCGAAATACATACTTTTGAGGGCGGACATTCGATTGATGAGGAATTGCTTTTGAGGATAATGTAAAAATTCAACTTCTCGAAAGTAGAAAACACTTTCGAGAAGTCCTTAGCCGATTTTATTTACCAATATACCGCTCAAAAAACTCATAAATTCTCAACATTCTATCTATTTTTTGACGGACATTTCCTGTTCTTGAAAGTTCGTGTGTTGCTCCTGGCATACGAACATACTCAACTTCTTTTCCCATAATTTTCATAGATTTATACATCATTTCTGATTGAATAACTCCGGTTCGCAAATCATTTTCACCGTGCTTGATGAGTAAAGGGGTTTTTATTTCATCAACGTATGAATAAGGTGATTCTCTTTCAAGTATTTCTTTCGATTTTGCTTCCCACGGATACCCAAAATAGTTGGGGGTTAATCGCCAGGCATTTCCCTCACCCATGAAAGTGGTTAAATCATAAACGCCTCGCTGTGCAAAAGCCGCTTTGAAACGATTATCGTGAGAGACAATCCAAGCCGTCAAATATCCAGCATACGACCCACCCGTAATGACTTGTCTGGAGGTATCAACCCATGATTCTTTGGCAACATCACTTGCTGCGGCAAGCACATCTTCGGAGGGTCCATTTCCCCAATCTTGATAATTTGAAAACTGAAAGTCTTTTCCATAACCTCCTGACCCTCTTGGGTTTGCATATACTATTCCGTAACCTTGTGAGCAAAAATATTGAAATTCATGCCACATGGAGGACTCCCCAGGTCCCCACATGGCAGTTGGTCCTCCGTGCATATTTAATAATAGCGGATATGACTTACCCACCTCAAAATTGCTCGGTTTCATTATCCAATACTCAATCATTTGTCCTTTTGAATTAGTGTACGTTCTCTTTTCTGGAAAACTTAATGCTTTATTGCTTAGGTAGTTATCATTATGAGAACTCAATTTCATCGGATTTTTCATGGTTAAATCTGCCGAGTACAATTCAGATGGATTTTTTACCTCAGTTTTACTGTAAACAATGCGGTCTTTACTTACATCAAAACTCGAAACTCCTGAATCAAAATCTGATAATCTATCTACTTTTTTGCTTGAAACATCCAAACGATACATTGGGATTCCACCGTTTGAATTTGCTGCAAAATAAACGTATTTTGAATCGTCTGACCATTCAAAATTATTAGCCGCACGGTCGAATGTAATGGGCGTTTTATTGCTTCCATCGGTATTAGAAATCATAATTTGATTGAAACCCAACCATTCAACTTTCGAAGTTGTGAAAACCATCAACTTACCATCTGGTGAGAGCGTAGGATTGTTGTAAGAAATACCTTTTTCACCCATTAATTGGCGAGGGTCAGTTCCATCTGAATTCATTCTTACTATCGCAGTATTTAACTCACGGTCAGGATGTTGCAAAGAATCCAAGCCGCAGACAGCATAGACTTTTTTACTATCTGCCGACCAAACTGCATTATTAAACGACCAAAAATTCTTAGTAATCTGCAGAGGTTTTGCCCCTTCTTTTGCTTCAATAACGAACAGTAAATTGAAACGTATTTCAGGTTCGGTTGTGGATTCTCCCTGAAAATTTAAACGGCTGAAAACTTTTGCTTTTTTATCCTCGACATCTTTATCTAAATAGGCTCTAATCTCTTCCAAATTTCCATCGGGATTAGCTTTTGCTTTCTTGTTATTTTTCAAGAAATCATTATTTTTAAATCCCGCTTTTTCAAAAGACCAAGAAGGTGTTTTTTTAGAAGGATTAAGTAAAGAATCTTTCATTAATTCAGAAAAAGTAACATTGATGGAAAAAAGAATCTTTGTTCCATCGGGTGACCACTGAGGGTTAATAGCACTATATTTTGAGTCGGTTAATTGAAATGCTTCACCACCATCCAGAGGCATAATGAAGATTTGAGAAGTTTTTTTTACACTTCTTATAAAGGTAATTTGTTTGCTATCAGCACTCCAAGATGCCCCATTAACACTTTCAGAACCACGTGTTATTTGTTTAACCGTCTGAAAATCAGTTACCCAGAGATGAGAACGATAGTCAAAATCTAATTTGTCCGATTCATTAGGTTCATTCGTTTTAAGTGCATAAATAGCTCGTTTGCCATCAGGAGCAATGGAAATATTACTGACTTGTTGAAGCTTAGTCATATCCGTAACCAAGACTTTTTCTTTGACTTTTTGAGCAAAAGTAATGGTTGAAAAGAAGCAAAATAAAAGAATAAGTTTTTTCATGTTATGTGATTGATTTTAGTTTGATACTTTGATGTGGGAAAACGCATTGAAAATCTATTATCACAAATCTACAAAAAAGGACTATCTCTTTTCAAGAAATAGTCCTTTTTGAAATGATAAAAAATGAGCAAAACTCAGCTCCAACTACTATATTATTTGGGTCTTTCAAAACTGGTAGTATCAAGTTTCGTTTTACCATCTTTATCTTTATAAACTTTGATGTAAGCGTGTTGTCTAAAACCATCTTTATAGATTTCCCTTGACTTATTTGTGTCCATTTTTGGCAAATTTGAAGGCGTTGTTGGTTTCGGGGAATTTGTTAGATTAGTATTAAATACTTGTGGTTTAACTTCTGATTTATTAACTTGCTCTTCAGTATTTTTTGCCAATTGCAAGGGAGATGTTTTTGTAGTGTCCATTCTGATTCTTCCTTCATTATCTGTATAGACCCTCACATAATGATGCTGACGAAAACCACTTACTTGATTACCTTCGTATGCTTCCGTTGCAACCGATTTCATAACCACTTTCGTATCATTCACCTTTGTTTCACCAATGGGTTTTTGAGATTGATCTTTTATAATCTGAGGGTGAGATACGAATGAATTATACGTATGATTTTGAGGAGCAACTGAATATACTTCTTGAGGAGTAGGAGGAGTAACTATAGAAGAATCAAGACGATAGTGACCATCGCCATCCTTAATTACTCGGATATATTTATGTTGCCTAAACCCCATTTTGTCACCTTCTGCTTGTTGTCTTCGGAGACTATCTGCCATCACAAAAGATTCTATGACAGGTTTGGGTTGGAGACTTTTGGCGGTAGGATTATAGTTCAAAAAAGTAGTGTCTAAAGCTACCTTAGCTGCATTTTTGCCGCTGATGTTCACGGGTTCGTACTGATTGAATTCACGATTAAATTCCCCTTTTGCTCCAGCATAAAAACTGGAAATGGTATATTCTGATTTATCCATAGAAATAATTTTCATTTCTATCTCTGCCTCTCCTGGACCTAAAAGTTCCAAATCTTTGGCGGCGGCGAAGGACAAATCAAGCATCCGATTATAAGCAAAAGGACCTCTATCGTTGATTTTTACCACTGCAATTCGATTGTTTGTGGTGTTCACGACCTCGACGATGGTGTTGAAAGGGAGGTTACGGTGGGCAGCCGTGTACTCAGCACGGTCATATATTTCTCCACTCGAAGTTGAGCGACCATGAAATTTGTCGGCGTAATAAGATGCTCTTCCATAAAATTTT
>JAYVIV010000281.1:0-30487 GCA_043769985.1 Arcicella sp. | reverse complement strand
ACAAAAAAGCCAATATTTACCTATTATCTCTGCTAATAAACAGCTTATTTGCTTAAAAAGGTTAAAATACTCAGGAAGTCATCCCTACAAAACACCATAGAAAATGCGTCTTTTCTCCGTGGCTGGTGTCCCACCAGCCAACTTGCGACAGAATTATAAGTGTTTGATTATCAATTAATTATAAATATTGAAGTTCGATTTTTTGCTTTCGCAAGTTGGCTGGTCTGGGCGACCCCGTTCAACACCGAGCCACGGGACGGAGTGGTTCTACCAGACAAGGAAATATTTTAAGAAATATTAAGTTGATAGAATATAAGAACTTTTCCAGATTCCTTTTGCTATTTTCGCCATCTTATCTTGCCTAAGTGAAATTTCTTTTGAAGTAAATTTTTCATAGTTGCAGTATTCATTGCTTAGCTTGTAGCTTGATGTTTTATATTTTATCAATTTTTCTTGAAAAGGCATATTGTTATCTAATTTATTATTAATGCTTGCCTCTAATAAGCTGTAATTCCCCAACCTATAAATGAAATCTTCTTGAGAATCCGCAGGAAAATTTTCCTCCCATACGCTTCCTGGATTTTCAGGTAATATGTGCTCAATTGTAGCAATAGCTTCTTCAGGTTGATAATCCTTAATTGAAATTTGATTTTCAAATTTCACAAGTATATACTTTACTAAATCCTTTTTTCTCCTTGTGTTTATACTCAAAGTTGAAAATATTTGTTCAAAATTTTCATCAATAACATAAATGGACTTTAACGCTAAAATTGCTTCTTTGGCACTATTTATATTTTTATTTGCAACATCGTTAGCAACTTTGCTAAAAATACGTTCTGCTTCATTTGGATTCAAATCACTTAAATTGTATCTGAATGTTATGATACCCAATTCTTTAATTAAAATTTTAAACTCTGCTCTTGGCAAATATTTTAATGCACTTAACATTAAAGAATAGCACGTGCTTACATTCAACAAATCAATTAGTTTTAAAAATGCTTTTTCTTCTTTGTCCCACAACTCATCGTTTGGATTATTAAATGCAGTATAATAGCTACTGGCTTCTTCTAATTCGTTTAAAAATTCAAATGCAATTTCTGCTGAATTGATTTCCCTTTTTATTGCTTTGAATAATGTTGGTTGTCTTTCTAATTTATATTTACAATTCCAAAAATGTCTAATAAAAATTGTTAAATCATTAGATAGAATAGTATTTGTTATATTTTGCCAACGTCTTTCCGCTTCATCTAAATCTAATTCTCCTAACTGATGCGTTAATTTAAACAAATAGTTTTTCAACAAATCAGCTGTGGATAATTTTACGCCCCTAGCATTTAATGTTTCAAAAACTTTAAATGCATCTAAATCATTATTAACTACAATTTGAGTAAATACTATTCCATTACCAATTATTTTTTCTAAAAAATCTGACAACTCAGCTCCTGATTTATTCTCGTTAAATTTTTTTTCAAGTTCACTCAAAAAATAATTAAAAGATTTTTGTAACAATCTTTGAGAGGGTTTTAGTTTAGACAAAACAGAAGGTTGTCTAAAATTTAATAACCAGCTCTTGTAATAATCGTCATTATTTCTATTTAATTTAATTTTAGGATCTAAGGCAAATTTTGATAATAAATAGTTTCCTAAATATCTTTCTGTTAATTTTTCTCTTCTAATTTTGTTTTCTACACCTTCAATATTTTGGTCTTCCCATTTTTTAAGTAAAGCTGTTATTGCAAGGGATAAAATAGATAATGTAGTTAATCTTTGTTGTCCGTCTATAATCCAAAATGATTCCTCGCCATCTTTGATTGGCTGTAAAACCAAATATCCTAAATAATGAGTTTTATCCGAAGGAATTTCAGCAATGTCATTCCATAAATCTTCCCAATCGTCTTTATCCCAAGAGTAGTCTCTTTGATAAATAGGAACTTGATATGATTTACCATTACCAATTATTGTATTTAAAGTAATAAATTGTGACATATCTTTTATTATTTCAATTTTGCAAATCTAACTTTAATAAACGGTTTATATACAAAATCATGTTCATGATTAGTATATTTCTATTTGAAAATTAATCTTAAGGTTGTTTTCAGAGTATTGGTTAACTTTTAATTTTCGAAAGTTTTATCGTACTTTTTATTTTCTCCGTGGCTGGTGTCCCACCAGACAACTTGCGACAGCAATATAAGTGTTTGAATATTAATTAATTATAAATAGTAAAGTTCGAATTTTTGCTTTCGCAAGTTGGCTGGTCTGGGCGACCCCGTTCAACACCGAGCCACGGGACGGAGTGGTTCTACCAGCCAAGGAAATATATGTACTGATGTTCAATGATTTACGTTCGACCACCTTTTTCATAAATACTATGTTACCTGCTGGCGTTTTTAAGTGCTTATTTTATGCCTCGAAGTTATAAAAACTTATCCATTCGTTAAGTTTTTGGACAAGTAGATGTACCCTTGTGCTTGGATTTGCTTTAATCGGGTCTATTTTTTTATGTTTATCTAACAATGAGTTTGCTCTTTTTATTGCTAAATCTACATCGCCTAATTCAAAAATTATTTCAATTGTTTTAGGATTTGGTTTTCTATGTTCATAAACGTATTGTTTGTATTTATATGTTTTCTGTATTTGAGAAGCTAACAAACTATAAATTTCATTTCTTGAAATTGGATTATCACCATTAACATCTATTAAATGCAATAATAACCATAATTCAAATACTTCATTGCTATATGCAATCTCAAATCTTTCTCTTTTTGCAATTTTAAATGCTTCGTTAAAATTATTGATTTTTGTTTCGTTTTCATCGGCATCGTCTTTATCAAATACTACCCAAACTTCGTCAACCTCTCTCTTTGAAATAGTGGAAAGTGATTTTTTTTCAAGAATTGCTTGTTCCACTACACCTTTTGGGTCTCGTCCTGTACCAATTGCCTCTAAATAGAGAGTTTCATCAGGAAATTTTGCTTGGAACTTTTCAAAATAAAGAGGCTCTGTTTTTTCATCTTCGCAGACTATTAGGAATAAATATTTATAGCGTCTTATTCTATTTGGTCTCCCTTCCGATTCTTTATGTGTTTTCTTTTGTACTTGTCCTTTAATTGCCATTACTTTCAGTATTTAGTAAGTAAAAGTTAGAAAGCATTGGTATAGCTCCATAGCGACCCTCAAAATACCTTTTTTCTTTATCCGTATCAGGTCTTTCTTTGTTTAATTTGTTAGATTTATCTAAATAAACAAAATCAGAAAGCGAATAAATTTCAGTTGATTCCCATTTGTTTTTTTCTGAAAAATAGATTTGGTCTCTGCGAAGGTTTGAGTAGGAAAGTAAATTAGTGTCGTGTGTTGCAAAAATTAGTTGAGCACTATTTGGATTTGTTTCATTGTTTAAAAATAGATTTATGGTATCCAAGGTCATAATTGGATGTAGCTTCGCTTCAATTTCATCTATTATTAAAACACCACCATTAATTAAAGCCCATAAAATTGGTCCACTTAAATGAAATGCTTTATTTGTACCTTCTGACTCTCTTTCTTTTAGAGACCAAGAAATAATTTTTTGCGTTTCCGCACCTTGTTTATTATAGAGTTTGTGGGTGGCTGAAACAATGGGTCGTTTTTTACCTTTAAGCTGATTTATCAATTCAGTTCTTGTGTTCTCATTAATACTATTGGGTAATTCCGAAGAAACAAATTCTTTAAATGAAACGTCAATATTTAATACCCCCAAATTTAACCTCTGAAAATATTGATTTATTTTATCTTTATACTTTTCGTCTTCCCATAGGTTTACGGTATTTAGCATTTCGTCTTCGGTATTAAGCCCATCTACCATATTAAAATGTCTAAACCATTGAAAGATGGTTTTTGCTTCTTCAATATTAAACATATCACAAGTAGATAAAAATAAAGCATTCGGTTTGGTTGCTTCAATAGCCAAATCAATTATTTTGGAATTACCTTTAAATGCAGATGATGTTTCTATGATTTCGCCTTGTCTTAAAAATAAATCAACTTCTCTACCTACTGCCTTTTTGCATAACCATTCCGAAACAATTTCATTTTCATAAAACTCAACACCAAATCTATATCTATCTTCATTGATAATAAATGTTATTTCAAATTTTGTTGGTTTTTTTTCCCAACTATCTCTTAATAAGAAGGGGTCATAAGGTAGTTTAGTTGTAGATGAAGAACGGGCAGATAAATGAACAAGTTTGTCTAAAAGACTCATTGATAGTAATAAATTAGTTTTTCCACTTGCATTAGAACCATATATTGCAATTGCATTTAATGCTTTATGTTTACCTCTTACTATTGTATTATTTAATGAGTCCCCTTTTTTAGAGTCAGGAATCAGGCTTAAAATTTGCTCTTCGCCAATTGAGCGGTAGTTCGATACTTTAAATTCTATCAACATATATTTTTATGTAAAATTTATACAAATATAGCAAAGTTCGATGTGATTATATCATATTTTAAAAGTGTAATATGTTTGAGTGTTTAATCAACTTCTCGTCTTCTCGTCAATGGGAAGGTGGGGTAGTACGCTTGTAGGCAACTCTGTAATACACGAAAGTTTTGTCGTACTCTTTATGTTGTTTGGCATTTTGCCAATATTCTGTTGTAATATCCTTGTCGTACTTATTGTGATGTTAAAAATCTTCATAAATTTTTAATAACCTTACTAATTTAAGCCTATATCTGCAACTAATTTTATAATTCGGCAATCTCACTCTACTAAAATAAAACTCCCATAATGATCACTCGTATAATACCCCTTCCCATCTGAGCCAGTAACTAATCTTTCCGCTCCACGATTTTTGCCTTGTATTTTTGGATTAACGTCCCATTCTTGATAATCTATTCTTTTGCCCGAAGCATCCTTTTTCGGGAGGAGGTTCTCGAAGTTTCCGAATCGTCGCCCACCTACATATCCATTCATCGCCACGCCATTTTCACGCACATACTTCAAAACTCGCAAAGCCTTATCAGGCACATTTCCAGTACGAATGTCTGATTTATTAGCTTCCGAACGATTCTCAGAGGCATAATTTGAGTTTTCATCTCTATTTCTATCCCTTTTATGCCTTTTTCGATGCTTTTTAGAACGTTTTTCCGTAGAATCGCCCTCATTTTGCTCTTGAAAAGCCCTTTTTTCATGATTATGAGTCGATTTTTCAGAAGGCTGGCAACTCGAAAAAGTGCCTGTTAAAAGGAAAAAAAGGAGGAAAAAGTTTTTTAGGAATGTCATATTTTTGAGATATTTTGTCTGAACTTGGATTCGTCTGATTAATGGATTAATAGGATGGGGAAATACTCTCATAGGTTAATCCAAAAAATCAGATTAATCTGACGAATCCAAATTCAGACGATTTTAAACAAATTTACCGAAAACTCATTCACCAAAGCATCTATTAGTCTCAATATTTGCAAAACACCTCAAATTTTACGAAATTTGTATAATAAGCATAATAATAAACATTGTTTTGTTATTAATTGATTATTAAAATCTTTACTTGAATTCCAAAGGCAAAAAAGAGAAAAAAATCCAATAATTTCTTTCAGTAATTTTAAGAATAAACTTAACTAATTACAAGTTCAATTCATCCACTACCCGTGTTTTAACTTTTAATTATTAATCTTTAACTTTTAATTACCACGCCACTCACATTCAAAAATACTATGTCAGAACAAACCAGTAACATTATCCCCATTAATATTGAAGACGAAATGCGGGGAGCGTACATTGACTATTCAATGTCCGTGATTGTTTCCCGTGCTTTGCCAGATGTCCGTGATGGACTCAAACCAGTTCACCGCCGAGTGCTTTTTGGTATGGATGAATTGGGTGTTAATTATAACAAATCCTACAAGAAATCTGCTCGTATCGTAGGAGAGGTTTTGGGTAAATTTCACCCACACGGCGACACCTCCGTATATGATGCGATGGTGCGTATGGCTCAACCCTGGTCTTTGCGTTACCCTTTGGTGGACGGTCAAGGAAACTTTGGTTCGGTCGATGGTGATTCACCCGCTGCCATGCGTTATACTGAGGCACGTTTGAAAAGAATTGCCGAAGAATTATTGGGAGATTTAGGAAAAGAAACTGTTGATTTCAGACCCAATTTTGATGATTCTCTCCAAGAGCCAACGGTTCTTCCTGCAAAAATTCCGAACCTTCTTTTGAATGGAACATCAGGTATTGCCGTAGGTATGGCAACCAATATGGCTCCGCATAATTTGACGGAAGTTATCACAGGAATTATTGCCTACATCGAAGACCGAGATATTACGATTGAAGGTTTGATGCAATATATCAAAGCCCCAGATTTTCCAACGGGCGGTACGATTTATGGTGTTTCAGGCGTGAAAAATGCTTTTGAAACTGGTCGTGGACGTATTGTTGTTCGTGGAAATGCCACTTTCGAAACCTCTAAAACGGGTAAAGATCAGATTATTATCTCTGAAATTCCTTACATGGTCAATAAAGCAACGTTGATAAAACAATGTGCTGATTTGGTGAATGATAAGAAAATTGAGGGAATTTCAGAAATTCGTGATGAGTCAGACCGTCAGGGAATGCGTATCGTTTTTGATTTAAAACGTGATGCCGTTCCAAACGTAATTCTGAATAATCTTTATAAGCAATCCGCTCTTCAATCTTCCTTCTCGGTGAATAATGTTGCCCTTGTGAAAGGTCGCCCTTATACCTTGAACTTAAAGGATTTGATTCATCATTTTGTTGAGCATCGTAATGAGGTTGTAATCAGACGTACACAATATGATTTGCGTGAAGCCCAAAAGAGAATTCATATCTTAGAAGGTTTTATCATTGCCCTTGACAATCTTGATGCCGTTATCAAACTCATCCGTGAGTCTCGTGACCCAAATACGGCTCAGGCGGGTTTAATTGCTAATTTCGGATTGTCTGAAATTCAAGCAAAAGCTATTCTCGAAATGCGTTTGCAGCGTTTGACGGGTATGGAGCGTGATAAAATTGTGGCAGAATACGAAGAAATCAAGCGTATCATCGAAGATTTAGAAGACATTTTGGCAAAACCAGAACGTCAATTGCAAATTATTAAAGACGAATGTATCGATATCAGAGAACGTTACGGAGATGCTCGTCGCACGCAAATCAACATGACTGATGATGAATTCTCGGTTGAAGATATGATTGCGGATGATGAAATGTTAATCACCGTTTCAAATCAAGGGTATATTAAACGTACGCCAATTGGAGAATACAAAGCCCAAAATAGAGGAGGAGTAGGTTCTCGTGCGGTTGCTACAAAAGATAACGATTATACCGAACATCTTTTCACCGCTACCATGCACAACTGGTTATTATTCTTTACCGAAAAAGGAAAATGTTTCTGGTTAAGAGTATATGCAGTTCCCGAAGGTTCAAAAGTTGCCAAAGGTCGCCCAGTTCAGAATTTAATGAACATCGAAAACGGTGATTCTATCCGTGCAGTTATTAACGTCAAATCAATTACTGACCCAGATTACATCAATAATAATTTTATTGTAATGTGTACTGAGGATGGAACAATTAAGAAAACTACCTTAGAAGCATATTCACGTCCACGTCAGAATGGAATTATCGCCATTACGATTCGTGAAAATGACCGTTTATTGGATGTTTCTTTAACAAATGGTAATAATCATGTAATTATTGCAACCAATACAGGTCGTTCAGTTCGTTTTGAAGAATCTCGTGTACGCCCAATGGGTCGTTCAGCTGCAGGGGTAAAAGGTATTTGGCTTGATGAAGAAAAGTTGATGGAAAAAGCCATCGGAATGGTTTGTATCGAAGATCCAGAAACGCAACAATTATTAGTAGTTTCAGAAAAAGGATTTGGTAAACGTTCAGATGTTGAAGATTATCGTTTAACAAACCGTGGAGGAAAAGGAGTGAAGGCTCTAAATATTACTGAAAAAACGGGTAACTTGGTGGCTATCAAGGAAGTGACAGATAGTAATGATTTAATGATTATTACAAAATCGGGTATTTTAATTCGTATGGCAGTGGCTGACCTTCGTGTAATGGGACGGAATACGCAAGGAGTGAAGTTAATTCGTTTAAAAAATGAATCAGACGAAATTTCTTCGGTAACAAAAATCGTGAAAGAACCAGAAGAAGAAGTGATTTTAGATGCAGAAGTCGTTGAAACGGGTGGAATCGTAGCTGAAACTAATGATATAGTTATTAATGAAATAACAGAATCAACAGGGGAGGAGGGAAGTTCAGAAGAGTAGGCAGTATGTAGTAGGCATTAGAGAGTTGAACTATGAAAAGAGTTTTACTGTTTATTGCCTACTGAAAACTACCAACTGATTTTTGTTAATCTTTTGTTAAGAATGTAACTTCCAAAATTATTTATCGTTACAAGTAAAATTTAGAATTATTGCCAGATTAAAATATACCCCCAATCGTTTACCGTTCACCGTTCACCGTGTACCGTAACATAAACCAAACCATATCAAACAAGAATGAAAAAACTCACACTTGCTCTTTTTGCGATATTATTAACCGCTGGAGCAACCTTCGCACAAGTAGATAAATTAATGCTTGAAGCAAACCGTAAAGCATTTGCTGAAGCCAAGAAAAAAGCTGACGAGGCAATAATGAAAAAAGACTCTCTCAAAGCAAAAACTTGGCTTACTCGTGGAGAAGCCTATTTAGATTTTGCTAATTCGAGAGATACAGTTTTAACAAAGACTGATCCAACAGCTGCATACAAAGCACTGGATAGTTTTAAAAAGGCCGTTTCGATTGATCCAGCTTCACCAGCAAAAAAATATACGATAATGGTGATGGACAAGGACGGTAAGCCAGAGATTGAAGGACAAAAAATGTATTCTGCTTTCATGGATGCTGGAATTACCAAATATCAAGCAAAAGACTATGCTGGTGCTTTAAAAGACTTACAAACTGCTATGGTGGTTGCTCCAAAAGATACAACGGCGGCGATGTACACGGGTGTAATTGGACAAATGGGTAAAAATGATGCTGCCGCTCAAGTGGGTTATGAGAAGTTTTTAGAATTAGGCGGAAAAGACCCAGGGATGATTTATGCTTTGGCTCAAATCTATAAAAACGAGAATAAGGAAGATCAAGCTATTGCAACTATCAATAAAGGTATTGCGTTGCACCCAAACAATAAAGATTTGAAATCTGAGAAGATTAATATGTTATTGGGTTTCAAGAGAATTGACTCTGCTATTAAAGAATTGGAAGCATCAGTGGCAGGAGGCTCTAAGAACGTACAAGAGGTTATAAATTTAGCAATTTTGTATGAAAATAAAGCTAATGAGTTTGAGCCAGAGATTAGAGGCTATAAAGATCAGTTATCAAAAGGTAATGTTGATGGTTTGAACAAAAAGATTCAAGCACAGAAAGATAAAATTTCGGCTTATGATGATGAGGTAAAGCGATTAACTGATAAAGCTAAAAAAGACCCTAAATCTGCTGCAACTTCAAAAAAGCAAATTGGAGAAATCAACGTCATGAAAGTGGAGGCAAATGAAGTTTTGACTCAATTAAATGCTGAGTCAGCACAACAAGCTGCGAGTGCTGTAAACACAGTTGACATTGCCAAAAAATCTGACGAAGCGAAAGCAAAGCAGAATGATGCAAGAGGTCAAGCTTTAAAATATTACAAGCAGGCTATTGAATTAGACCCAAATAATTACGACGTAAACTTCAATTTAGGTGTAATGAACTTCAACGAAGCTGTTGTTATCAAGAAAGAGGTAGATGCCATGGACATGAATACTTACAAGACAAAAGGTAAGGCTATCGAAGATTTAGCTAACGAAAAGTTCAAGTCAGCATTACCATATTTTGAGAAAGCATGGTCAATCAAGAAAGAGGACGACTTGAAGTCAAGTTTAAGAAGTCTATATCAAGTTCTTAAGATGGAAGACAAATTGAAAGAACTTGGGGAGTAATTGTGCAATCCGATGCTTTTGCATCGGTCATAGGAAGATAAAAAATGGCTTGAATATACATTCAAGCCATTTTTTGTGCCTACGATATTATACTTCTTTCAAAAGTATATTAAAGGTAATTCAATAAGATAGAAAAGGTATCGTTAAATATTGAATTGTTCTATTTAACATAATGTAAATTATACAACATTCAAAATTGTTTGAATGTTGTATAAGAATGAGCCTTCGGGCATGGGTTTGGGAAGTGTTAAGAGGTATGCATGCCAATGCACATATATGGAGTACTGAGGTGGATGTTTGGGCAAGCATTTGGCAATATTTCCTACAAAATCTAAACGTCTGAGAATCCTGCAAACTTTTCTGTTTGGGGTTAGGTATTGGTTATTTAATTCTCAGCGGGCTTTATTTTGAGGTTTTATTTTTGTCGCTTGGAATATATCTGTTGTAAAACAGTTTTGTTCCTTTTCCGTCAAGTCGCCCAACAATAACTTCCACAGAACTTTTCGATAATTCGATATTAGGTCTTAAATGATAATGTTCTCTTGCACCAATTGGTAAGAATTTGTCCTCAACATCTTCTTGATTGAGTCCTGCAATCTCGGTTAATAATTTTGCAAGTGATTTAAGACCTTCGGGGGTTCCATGAATTAAAATCTGGTCGTCTCCGTTATCATTGTTGAAGGTAAATATGTCCAAATGTCCTTCGATTTCGTTACCTCTTGTTTGTTTATATTTCATTGAATTATTGAGTTTATTTACCTTCTCTTCCCCCTCTCCCAATCTTTCTTTTTTTGAACTATAAAAATAGTTTATCGTCTCTTCTCTCTTGGATTTGTTAATAAACCTAATATCTCTATTACTTCACATTCAGCAACTTTTCTACTTTCTTCCATAAAAAAGCCTTTTGTTCCAATTAATATTTTGTCTTCATGATAAATACGCCTTTCTGGTATAAGTATCCACATCCTCGCAGTTCCGATAATTGATACTTGTTCTTTATCTTCTAATATTATTTCTCCATTATCATCTTCAAATTCAGGATGAATCATAAAAAGCTGATTGTGACCATCATGAAGAGGATGTTCATATTTAAAATCAGAACGATAAGCCTGATATGGTGGTCCTAATCTGCCACCTTCTTCACCGATAAAAAACATATATTTGACTCTAAAATCAGCTATATGCCCCCTTATTTCTTCGTATGCTATGTGCATAATAATATTATTTAGGTGGAAATTTCTTGTAAATATCGCCACGGGGTAGTATTGTAACCATGATTATAGAAGGTTCGATTAGTTCTATCCCGATTCTATATCCACCAACCCTAATTCTATAATAGTTTTCATCTTTATTCTGTCCTTCCATCTCTACATAATCTACCCCTGATGTTTCTAAACTTTCACAATCTTTTAGAAGTTTTAAAATTTCGAGCGTTTGCTTTTGAATATGGGGAGGCGTTTTTTTAAAGTTTTTGCTAAAACTCTTCTTAACGACTAATTTCATGCTATTTCCTTTAAAAAATCTTCATAACTAATTGTTTCTTCATCTTTTAATGCTCTCATTTCTTGAAGCATTAAATAATTTTCAACATCTTCGTTATCAATTACTTGCATAATTTTTTCGATATCATCCACAGAAAAAGAACCTCTATTTTTCTTTACAGAAAATGAAGAAGGTAGAATGCCTAATTTTTTAGCGATATAGTCATTTCTGTAACCCGAAACATCAATCAATGTATTGATATTCAAGACTAAATTTTTGTAATTTGAAACGATATCTACTCCCATGATCATATAATTTAAACATTAATGAAATATATTATATACAAATATAGCAATAATAATTTATTCCTTGTCCAATATCCCCTTCAAATCCGCAGGAGAATACCCAACTGATTTCAATACCTTATTATCCAAAATTCTATAAACCAAGAATTTATCTCCATCCTGCACAATTTCAGCCTCTGTTCCGTCTTTTTTGGCGTAATAAGCAACGGTTGCTTCGGCTTCTGCGTAAGTGCTGCACGCTTTCGACATATTCGAGCGTT
This sequence comes from Arcicella sp., assembly GCA_043769985.1. Classification (GTDB taxonomy): domain Bacteria; phylum Bacteroidota; class Bacteroidia; order Cytophagales; family Spirosomataceae; genus Arcicella. The sequence goes on along the minus strand of JAYVIV010000281.1, from coordinate 18,471 downwards.
GTACTTCGTTGAACAAATGAACGAATTTTTCGCCCAAACCAAACTCTAAAACCGCCCCCGAAAGTACATACTGAATATCACAAAGTGCATCTGCCACTTCCACGAGGTCTTGATTGTCAATTGCTTCTTGTAATTCTCTTAATTCTTCGGCAATCAAACTTACCCGTAATTTGCAACGGTCAGCCGCTGGAATTTGTGGGGTTTCTAAAATGGGTGCTTTGAATGTACGGTGAAATTCGGCTACTTGATTTAATGAATCTATCTTTTGCATGAGTTTTGGATTAATTTATACCCAAAATTACACATAATGTGACTAATTTGTGGAACACTATCTACACTATTTAAAAATTATGGTCTAAGTGCTTAACTTTCAAATAGTTACCTATTCACGTGGAACACTTAATCATAATCATTTGAAAATCAGTCAGTTATTGATATTATCCCGTATAAAGTTTTATAATTTTTAGCATTGTTGTCGATAGAATCGGGGCTTATTATCGAAAAGTAATAGGATAAAATATCATTTTTCGTTCACAAATAAAGATTAATAATCGCCTATATGACTCTTAATCTGCTTGATAATCAACTAATTAGTCAATACTATATTACGTCCAAGTATGATGCCTTTAAGCTCAATATAAGGAGTATGTATGCGTACCAGACTATGTATCTCTTGAATAGAATAGGAAAGGAGGTGAATAAGGATAGACACTTTAAAAACAGTAGTAGAATTCACTATTAGGATTTTTAAAATAGAACCTCTAAATTGATTAACAGCTATTATATTTTGCAATCATTGCGGTAAACTCTTTTTTTAGCTTTTAAAGAGAGTATTCGTATTCCTAAACTTATACATAGGATAGGGGGATTTAAAGCCCAGAGAAGTAAATTAAAGATAGATTATGGAGATTTTACGCCTGCCCTATTTATTACTAAAATAGGCTAAAATAGAAGTCCGCTCCTACTCTACCCTATTTTAATAACTAATTTGATTAGTTTGAGTAATTAAGTTTTATTTTACTAACTCGGTCGTTTCTCTTCAAAAGTCCCATCGGTATAAAATATCATAATTCGCTCAATATTCTTCCCTGATGAGGTAGAAGGGACTGTCGGACGCTCGATTTTACGCTTTATAGGCATATTTACAGGCGGTTTTACGATATTATGTTCAGTTTGGAAATTTTTAGGTGATTCTCGTGGCGTTTGTTCATACAAACTTTGGCGATTACTGAGCTGATTTACAGGCTGTTGTCTATTGATTTGAGGAGTAATTTGTTGGGGTATCTCAGAATCAAAAAGTAGCCAATCTCGGTCAATATCAGGAAAAACCTTCAAAATCCGTTGAATAATGTCTAAACTTGGCTTGTTTCTTCCCGAAAGTATATGTGAAATACTACTACGTTGAATGCCAATTGTATCCGCAAAATAACTTGGCGATAGACCTTTGTCAATTATAATCTGTTCTATTTTCTTGTTCAAATCCATTTGTTAATTGTAAACCTGTGCATATTTGTTTGTATTACAAATATAATAAATATATTAACATTCACAAAGTTAAATTTAATAAACAATTGTAAAGCATGACTTTATTTATATATAATAATGTAAACTACATTTGCGGTGTATATTTACAATTGTATCAGTTACATAAATAGGCCTATTGTTTAATGTAAATTCCATCATCTTGCAGTTTAATTTTGTTATCTCGGTATAATCCTCCTATCGCTTTTTTGAAATCCTTTTTTGACATTTGTAAATCACGATAGATTATTTCAGAATCAGTCTTATCAGTGTAAGGAAGGAATCCTTCTTTAGAGACTAATAGAGCATATATTTGTGATTTAACATTGTCAATTCTGTCGTATCCTTGTTTTACCAACGCCAAATCTATCTTCGTGTCAGTTCTAATTTTTTTGATAAATCCTTTTGTAATATCACCTAATATAACATCTTGAAATACTTCACTTTTGTAAATTACCCCAATGCAACGTTTGTCAATCAATGCTTTGATTCCTAAATCAGTATATTCATAAGGAATTAGTGATACTTCTTGCCCTTCTGTAAATTTTGAAGTATCATTTTCTATGAATTTATCCAACTTCGCTGACGCAACAATTCTTTCACTTTCTTCATCAATATAAATATAAACCAAATAAGACCGCCCTAAACCCATTTTGTGAGTTTGTTCTCCGAAAGGTACTAAAAGATCTTTCATGAGTCCCCAGTCTAAAAACACGCCTAATTTACTAATATCCTTAACCTTCAAATACGCAAATTCACCAACGGTGGCATAAGGTTTTAAGGTAGTAGCAATCAAACGATCTTCGGAATCTCGATAAATAAACACCTCAAGAAAGTCGCCTATTTGTGTACCTTCTGGCACATACACACGAGGAATTAATATTTCTTCACCATCATATCCATCCAGATAAAGGCCGAAATCTAATTCTTTAATTACTTCAAGGCGATTATAATGACCCAATCGCAAGGGTGCTGATTCGTATAACATTCGTATAAATTTTCTATTTCAATGATTTTATTCACAAATTTGCAATAACATTCTAACAAAAGGAATTAAAGCCTTATAAAGTATCTATTTTAAACATTTCCTATGTACGCTATATCTCCCGTAAATATATTAAAAGCATCTTTTGATAATTTTGAAGAAAAATCAGACCTGGTTGTGGTTGAAGAACCCTTAGAGATTCGATTGGGCTATGGAAGTATTGATGACCGTCAGCAAAGTAGCGTATCCGTTACAATGCGTACACCTACGCATGATTTTGAATTGGCTTTGGGGTTTCTGTATTCAGAAGGTATTATCACGTCTTATAATCAAATCCTTAGCGTGAGATATTGCGTAGATGCAGGAAAGCAAGCCACTGAAAACATCGTTCGGGTCGAGCTGAAGCCTGAAGTTGAGTTTAATGTTCAAAATCTCCAGCGAAATTTTTATGCTACTTCAAGTTGTGGTGTTTGTGGAAAAGCGTCAATTGAAGCCATAGATAATATGACTTGTGATATACCTAAACAAGCACTTGAACTTAATGCTCTAAAAGTTAATTACACTTATATAATCGGTTTAGTTGATATAATGAATGAACATCAGAGCGTTTTTGAACATACGGGAGGACTTCACGCAGCTGCCTTATTTGACGCAGCTGGAAACTTAATTCTGCTGCGAGAAGATGTAGGAAGACACAACGCCCTTGACAAATTAATTGGTAATGCCCTAACGCAAGATTTATTGCCTCTAAAGAACAAAGTACTACTAATGAGTAGTAGAGCAAGTTTTGAACTAATTCAGAAGGTTGTAATGGCAAATCTCCCTATTATCGTTACAATTGGAGCTCCTTCAAGTTTAGCCGTTCAAACAGCCGAGCAATTTGGCGTTACTTTAATTGGATTTCTCAGAAATGAGCGTTTTAATATTTATACAGGAAAAGAAAGAATTATAGATTAGATGACTATACGAAATAATTTTTGAGCAATTTGAGGTTTAAAACAGCAATTTAGCATCGATAAATGAGGATTTTAGTAACAAAGAATTATTTGAGATTTCTTAAAATCTATTCAAGTAAATTATCTAAATCTGAGTCCTAATCTTAACAATCCCCCTAATTGTCCATGAACAATATTAATCCTAATACTCCTTTAGAATTTACGGGTCTCAAATTAGCAAAGCCTTATGATGAATCTGTTGGTTTTACTGCCATAACTTCGTCTGTAAAGCACGTTTTTGGGAAAATGCCTTTCAATCGAGGTATGAAAATTCTTTTTAAATTAAATCAACAACACGGCATTGATTGTCCAAGTTGTGCTTGGCCCGATCCAGACCATCGTTCTCTCATTGCTGAATATTGTGAAAGTGGTGCTAAAGCCATTGCAGAGGAAGCCACAACCTTGAAAATTACGCCTGTATTCTTCCAAAGATATTCTGTTGAGGAACTTTCTAATAAATCAGATTATTGGTTAGGTCAACAAGGTCGCCTGACGCATCCAATGATTGTACGTGATGGAAATACTCATTACGAGAAAATTTCTTGGGAAGATGCTTTTGAGTATATCGGTAATACCCTTAAAAGTCGTAGTTCTCCTAATGAAGCTATTTTCTACACTTCTGGACGAACCTCAAATGAAGCCGCATTTCTTTACCAACTTTTCGTTCGGATGTATGGAACTAACAACATGCCTGACTGTTCAAATATGTGTCACGAGTCATCTGGTTCGGCTCTTACAGCAACGTTGGGACTTGGTAAAGGTTCTACAACTTTGAATGATTTGGAGAAGGCGGAAGTCATTATTATCATGGGGCAAAATCCTGGCACAAATGCACCAAGAATGTTAACATCATTAGAAAAAGCTAAGAGGAATGGAGCGAAGATTGTTGCTATTAACCCTTTGATAGAAGCAGGTCTTTTAGCTTTTAAAAATCCACAAGATATACGTGATATGTTCTTAGGTGCTACGACCTTAACAGATATTTATCTTCAAGTAAACCTAAATCAAGACTTAGCACTCATTAAATGTATAATAAAACTTTTGGTGGAGGCTGATAATTTTACCAATGGGAAAGTTTTTGACTATTCTTTCATAAATGCTGATACTGAGGGGTTTAAGGAGTTAATTGATGACTTGAATGATTATTCAGTTTATAAATTAGCGGAACAATCAGGGGTTGAATTAAGTAAAATACAAGAAGTGGTAGATCTTTTAGCTGTGCATAATAAAATAGTTATTTGTTGGGCAATGGGAATGACGCAGCATAAAAATTCTGTTATTACAATTCAAGAAGTTGTTAATTTGTTATTACTCAAAGGTAGCATTGGACATGAAGGAGCGGGTACTTTTCCAGTGCGTGGGCATAGTAATGTTCAAGGTAATAGAAGCGTTGGGATATTTGAAAAACCACCTCAGCAGTTATTAGATAGCATCGAAAAAATCTTTGATTTTAAGCCACCCCAAGAACATGGTTTCGGAACGGTGGAGGCAATTAAAGCTATGTACGAAAATAAAGCAAGTGTTTTTTTTGGTATGGGGGGGAATTTCCTTTCTGCAACCCCAGATACTGACTACACATCTAAGGCAATGAAGCAGTGTGACTTAACAGTTCATGTATCAACGAAACTAAATCGTTCGCATTTAGTGCATGGTAAAGTGGGGATTATACTACCTACCCTTGGACGCACAGATGAGGACATACAGGCAAGCGGAATACAATTTGTTACTGTTGAAAACTCCATTGGTTTTGTGCATAATTCTAAAGGAATACTAACACCTCCATCTAATACTTTATTCTCTGAGGTTGCTATTGTTGCTCAATTGGCTAAATCAACCCTTGATATGAGTAAATTTGACTTAAATTGGGATAATCTCATTTCTAATTATGATAATATTAGAGACTTAATAGAACAAACGCTTGAAGGTTTTGATAATTATAATGCACGTGTAACAAATGAAGAAGGTTTTTTTCTGCCAAATGCTCCAAGAGAGGGAAAATTTACGACAAAAAATCAAAAAGCTCAATTTACCATAAATATCCCAACGCAACATATTTTAGCTGATAATGAATACTTGATGATGACTATACGTTCTCATGATCAGTTTAATACCACCATTTATGGATTAAATGACCGTTATAGAGGGATATATAACGAACGAAGAGTAATTATGATGAATGAAAAAGACATAGCTGAGGCAAATTTATCTAATTATCAAGTAGTTAATCTTCATAATTACTATGGAGGAGTACATAGAGAAGTTCAACGTTTTATAATTGTGCCTTATAATATTCCAGTTAAGAGTGTAGCAACTTACTTCCCTGAGACCAATCCTTTAGTACCGATTGATTCTGTAGCGGATAAAAGTCTTACACCTACATCTAAATCGGTTATAATTACGATAGAACCTGTATTTGTGAATGGGAAGATTGTCATTGCGGAGGTTAGAGATTAATGTAATTCAAATTCAGATAAAATTCACAACGACTCAAATATCAAAAATAAAATTATGAAACATATCTCAGTAATAGGCGGAGGAACAATGGGTAATGGAATTGCTCATACATTCGCTCAAAAAGGTTATCAAGTATCTCTGATTGACGTTAAGCAAGAATTTGTGGATAAAGCCCTGCAAACCATTGAGGCTAACTTAGAAAGACAAGTAAAAAAAGGCACAATTGACGAGGCTACTAAAGATGAAACACTTTCTAATATCAAAACCTATACTGATTTAGAGACAGGGGTGTATAAGGCAGATTTGGTGGTCGAAGCCGCTTCTGAAAACGTTGATATTAAATTAGGGATATTTCGTAATCTTGATAAATACTGTCCAGAACATACCATTTTAGCAAGTAATACTTCGTCTATTTCTATCACTAAAATTGCTTCTGTAACAATTAGACCTCATAAAGTGATTGGAATGCATTTTATGAATCCCGTACCGATTATGAAATTAGTTGAAATAATAAAAGGTTATTCAACTTCCGAAGACACGACAAAAAAGATATTTGATTTATCTATTAATTTGGATAAAACCCCAGTAGAGGTAAACGATTACCCTGGTTTCGTAGCAAATAGAATCTTAATGCCGATGATTAATGAAGCTATTTATACACTTCATGAAGGTGTTGCAGGAGTAAAAGAAATTGATACGGTTATGAAGTTAGGTATGGCTCACCCAATGGGTCCCTTACAATTAGCCGACTTCATTGGTTTGGATGTATGTTTAAGTATTTTGAACGTATTGTATGAGGGATTTAAGAATCCTAAATATGCACCATGTCCTTTATTAGTAAATATGGTTCAAGCAGGAATGAAGGGTAATAAATCAAGGGAAGGGTTTTATAAATATGTTTTTGGAAGTAAAGATTTGGTAATTGCTGATAGGTTTAAATAAAATATTCATACATAAAGAAGTTGTGGAGGACTCCCCTACCACGACTTCTTGAAAAACAAAATACTGATTTTTAAACAGTTACATTATTTTCACGTAGAGCTTGATTTAATGATGTTTTTAAATCTGTACTTTCTTTACGTTTTCCAATAATTAATGCACAAGGAACGTTATATTCACCTGCTGGAAATTTTTTGATTAAACTGCCAGGAATGACAACGCTATTTTCAGGCACAAATCCAACGTATTCTACTGGTTCAGAACCAGTTACATCAATAATTTTAGAACTTCCGGTAATTGTCACGCCCGCACCTAAAACGGCACGTTTACCAATTCTTGCCCCTTCAACCACAATACATCGTGAACCGATAAAAGCTCCATCTTCAATAATTACAGGGGCTGCCTGTGCAGGTTCCAAAACACCACCAATTCCAACACCACCACTTAAATGCACATCTTTTCCAATTTGAGCACAACTTCCAACTGTAGCCCAAGTATCAACCATTGTTCCTGAGTCTACATAAGCACCTATATTCACATACGAAGGCATCATGATAACGCCTTTTGCTAAATATGCCCCATATCTTGCAACCGCAGGTGGAACAACTCTCACTCCTAAGGCAGCATAATTGTTTTTCAATTTCATTTTATCGTGAAATTCAAAGATTCCAACCTCTTGCACTACCATTTGACGAATTGGGAAATACATGATAATTGCTTTTTTAACCCAATCATTCACAGTCCAAGTTCCATCTTCATTTGGTTGAGCTGTACGAAGTTCACCTTTATCTACTAACTCTACGATTGTTTCAATAGCAGTTTTTGTTTCTTCAGTTGAGCGGAGGTTAGTGTCCTCCCAAGCATTTTCAATAATAGTTTTTAATTGTTCCATTAAATATTTGGTATTTATTCATTTTAAATTGAACCACAAAGTAAAAGTATTTCAACGATAATCCATCAAATATGAGGATTAATTCGATAAAAATATCACTAAATTTGATGGATAAGTTACTTAAAATTTTAGATTTGGAAGCAATATTAAGATTAATTTTTAGAAGAGATTAAGATGTGTAACTAACTGATTTATTAATATTTATGATTTAAATATTAATAAAATATTGACTGTACAAAATATAATTTTGTTCTAAATATTCATTTAATAATAAGAATACAATTACGCTTATCTGCCAGATTGTCAGTTGTTTAAGAGTAATGAGTAGAATTATAACTCTTGTTATTTATTTGTCTAAGTCTACACAGCGTAAGTTATTATAACAATGCCAGAAATAAGTAAATTCATTAAATGAAGTCTCGTTATCTATAAAATGAACAATTTATAGATAACGACGAAATTTACTGGAAGTTGAGCAATATAACTAATCTTTACTTCTAAGAAATTGAGTGACAGGCTAAGTAATAATTTTTTTCATGTTTGAGACCATGATGTGAATGAATTTTAGGTGATAAAGACAAAAAAATACAAGTTAGCATTATGAAGTTTAAAGACCTCCTACCCTATATTATATGACCAAGCTCTTATGATCATATAAACTTACACTTTTACAGTAATCGTATTATACTTCTTGTGGAGATGATACCCCTTCTCACATAAATACAAGAGTAACTAAAGGTATAGGAATATTAAACTAAGCAATAAGATTAGTAATAAATAATCCAAACACCAATATTTTTAGTAATTCTCTCTTTGAAGATTTAATATTTACTAAATATTTTAGTTAGTTTTACTAAATAAATACATGTGATATATTATATCCAGTTTGTATTATGTGTAGTTATGTGTTACTTTTGTAGTGTATTTAAATCAAGTAATTTATAAATTTACAATCTCTTAAAAATGGCAAAAGTTAAAGTTGCAATTAATGGTTTTGGAAGAATAGGACGCTTAGTCTATCGCCAAATTTATAACATGGAAGGTATTGATGTAGTAGCTATCAATGATCTGACAAGCCCTAAGGTGTTAGCTCATTTGTTGAAATACGATTCAGCACAGGGAAGGTTTAATCAAGAAGTTACTTCTACAGAGAGTACAATTAGTGTTAATGGAGAAACAGTTACAATATATGCACAGAAAGATCCAGCCCTAATTCCTTGGGGACAACATGATGTTGATGTTGTGTTAGAATGTACAGGTTTCTTTGCTGACAAGGATAAGGCTTCAGCTCACTTAACAGCAGGAGCCAAAAAGGTTGTAATTTCAGCACCTGCTACTGGTGATGCGAAAACAGTGGTTTTTAACGTAAATCATGACATACTCGATGGTTCTGAGACAGTAATTAGTGGAGCTTCATGTACAACAAATTGTCTGGCTCCTATGGCGAAAGTATTAGAAGAGCAATTCGGCATTGTTAATGGTTTAATGACGACTGTGCATGCATATACAAATGACCAAAATACTTTGGATGCGCCTCATCCAAAAGGTGATTTACGAAGAGCAAGAGCGGCGGCTGAAAACATTGTTCCAAACACAACAGGTGCTGCTAAAGCGATTGGCTTGGTATTACCTTCTTTAAAGGGAAAATTAGATGGATCAGCCCAGAGAGTTCCAGTTATTACAGGATCATTGACTGAATTAACGGTTATTTTAGAGAAAAAGACAACTGTAGAAGAAATTAATGCTGCTATGAAAGCGGCTTCAAACGAAAGTTTTGGATATACAGAAGATGAAATTGTAAGTAGCGATGTTATCGGAACTTCTTATGGTTCTTTATTCGATGCAACTCAAACTAAAGTTCAGAATGTAGGTGATACCCAATTAGTACGAACAGTTTCTTGGTACGACAATGAAATGTCATACGTTTCTCAGTTGGTTAGAACAGTAAATTATTTTGCTCAGTTGATTAACAAGTAATTACTTTTGTTCAATGCATAAGAAAAGCATCTCAAATTTATGAGATGCTTTTCTTAGTCCATAAACTTACAAGATAAGTAATTGATATTAAACCCTTTGGCCGTAAACTTTTCCTCAAATCTTGTCTTAATTCCATAATGTCTTACATTCAATTCTGAGTTATACAAGTCTTTAGTTTGAATAAAATCAGATACCCCAAAATCAGTTAATGTATCTATAGAAAAATCAAAAAGAGCTTCGTTATCTGTTTTCAAATGTAGTAACCCTTTTTCATTAAGAAGTTTTTTATAAATAATCAAGAATCTTTTATTAGTCATCCTTCGTCTAACTCCACTGTGTAGAGAATGAGGATCAGGAAAAGTTATCCAAATTTCTGAAATTTCATTTTCATTAAAAAATTTCTCTAAATCATGTACCTTTGTTCTTAAAAATGCAACATTACCCAAGGAGTTTTCAATTGCTTGATTACTACCAACAGCAATTCTATCTCCTTTAATGTCAATACCTATGAAGTTTTTTTCTGGAAATAATTTAGCTAAACCAACAGTATATTCACCTTTCCCGCAACCTATTTCGAGAATAATTGGATTATCATTCTTGAAAAAAAGCCTCAACCAATTACCTTTTATTGTATTAAAAAATAGTTTACCTTCTTGAATTACATTAATATTCTTTTCAATTTCTTTAAATCTTATATTTTTCTTTCTGCTCATTATGATTTTACTAAATTAGTTAGTCAATAAAACGACAATTGGTCTCTCCTATTTTGGGCTTTATCTCGTACTGCCCTTTAGTCATTCTTGAATTCCACAACTACTTGAATTTTAATTAGTTATAATTTTAGTTAATAATTTTACAAGCAAAATATTGTGTCTCATTTTACCAGCATCCATAACTTACTGGCTATCAACAAGTTGTGAATGCTGAGAATCGCTTAAAAATTAATATCCTGTACCTGATTAGATAAAAAAAATCTCAACACACTCTCTTTAAAATAGATAGTTATATTTCAATATGCGTAGAGTAATATATTAACAAAATATTGTTTAGCAGAAAAAACTTGAAATTTTAACTGTAAAACCTATAGAATAAACTCAAAATTTTAAAATTTAGAATTGGTCTTAAATTTCGGCAACTACGAAGGTACTACCTCCTACGAAAATCAAATCGTTAACATTAGCTTTTGAAATTGCAAAACTTATCGCATCATTCACATTTGGAATGTCCTCTCCTACCAACCCAAATTTGTTGGCTTGATTTAATAATTCTTTAGAGTTCAAAGCTCGTGGAATATTTGCCTCACAAAATATGTATTTTGCTTCTTTTGGCATTAATTCTAAAATTCCAGATATGTCTTTATCAGACACAAATCCCAAAACCATCCAAAGTTCATTACATTGTATTTTTTGTAGGCTTTGTATTACTTGTGAAATTCCTGCTACGTTGTGGGCTGTATCACAAATTAAAAGAGGACTTCTGGAAAGAACCTGCCAACGCCCCTGTAATCCTGTTTGTGAAATAACGTTTTTAATCCCTTCAAAAATTGCAGTTGAACTTACCACAAAATTCATTTGATTTAATATATCAATCGATTTTAAAACCCCTAAAATATTTTTTGTTTGATATTCTCCCACTAATTGTGACTCAATTTTCAAATTACGATTATTAGATAAATCTAAGATGTTCATTTCTAAAAGTAAATTCTTTTCCTCAAATTCATCGACCCGAAAATAATCTTCTGCAAAATAAACTGGAGCATTTTCTGCATAAGCTTTATCTATAAAAACTTGTTCAGTTTCAGATTTTTTTTCACTAATAATTACTGGTATATTAGCTTTGATAATACCAGCTTTCTCGAAAGCGATTTTGGGTAAGGTATCTCCCAATATATCGGTATGATCAAAACTAATGTTTGTTATTAATGACAGAAGAGGCGTAATAATATTAGTTGAATCCAATCGACCTCCTAAACCTACTTCAATAATTGCGATGTCAACTTGCTCTTTTGCAAAATATTCAAAAGCCATACCAACACTCATTTCAAAAAAAGATGGTTTTAGTTCTTCGAGAAAGTTTTTGTTTTTTTTAACAAAACTAATAACTTCGTTTTCAGGAATTGGTACGCCATTAATTCTGATTCTTTCAGTAAATGATTTTAAATGTGGAGAGGTATATAGTCCCGTTTTATATCCTGCACTTTGTAAAATTGAAGCTAAAAAATGAGATGAACTCCCTTTTCCGTTTGTACCCGCAATATGAACGGTTTTGAATTTAACTTGTGGATTATCAAGATGTTTACACAGTTTTAGGGTATTAGTTAAATCTGCCTTAAATGCCTTTTTACCAATTCGGTGAAAAACGGGTAATTGTTGATAAAGATATTCAATAGTTTCTTGGTAATTCATAAAAAATAAGATTTACAGGTACATATTAAATCGGGGTGCAAAGATAGTTTTATCTTTTATAAATGGAAAGGCATTTTTGGGAAATAATCAATTAATTTTGTCAATTGAAACGGAATAATTTTCCATTATTGTATAAAATATTTATGAAACATTCAGAAATTAATTTTAAAATTTTATTAGACGACGAGAATATTCCAGAACAAATATCATGGTCGGCAACTGAAAACCCAAACGAGGGAATTGAAGAAACTAAGTCAATATTCATTGGAGTATGGGATAATTATAATAAAGGCTTGATGGCATTGCCACTTTGGACAAAAGACATGGAGGTTTTTGACATGAAGCGATTCTATATTGAGGTCATTGGAAGTATTGGAGATACTTTGGAGCGAGCCACAGGTGACCAAAAAACCGGACAACTTATTGAAAACCTTTGCAAGACCATGACCAAAGATTTGAGAGAAGAAATAAAAGCTGCCGAACAAATGTAATAGATTTTGTTAAGGATTGTTAATGCCAATTTCTGATTAAGAGATTGGTATATTTTGGACTTTAAATTGGAAACAAAATACCATGAAAAAATATCTTTTCACTATATTAAGTATCGTAATTGTCAATCTTTCATATGCTCAAAAAGGCACCGCCTTTTTACAAACTGGAAATCTTAGGACAGTTTTTGATTTGGCAAAAACTCAAAATAAACCTGTACTTTTGGAAGTGTACGCTCCAACTTGTCATGTTTGTAATGCCTTTGCTCCAACTTTTAATTTGCCACAAGTAGGAAATTATTTTAACCAAAATTTTATTTCTTATAAATTAGACATAACAACTCCAGAAGGTACAGCATTCTTGAATAAGCAAGGCTTATATATTTTATCAACGCCAACCCTCCTATTTTTCGATAAAGATGTCAAGCTAATGCACATCAGTATTTTGGGTGAAAATAATAATTCTGCCAATGTTCTAATTGAAGCAGGGACAAAAGCATTAAATCCCGCACAGCGAACTTCTGCCTACAAAGCAAGTTTTAGAGGTGGAAATAAAGAGGCAAATTTCCTAATTGAGTACGGACTAATTTCAAGAGTTGTGCGTGATACAGTTGATAATATCTCGGCAATGAACGCTTACGCAAAAAAAATTCCTAAATCTCAATATGGAAATAATACAAGTTTCTTACTGTTACAGAAAGTCGTGATTGATGATGAAAACGAAATGTTCAAATACTTAATGAATAATTTGCCAAGTTTTTATGCAAAGAATGAGAAAAAATTAGTTAATCAAACAGCAGAAAATATCATTATGTATTCTTTGTATAGTAGCAGAGGAATGAAATACTCAACGGCAAAAATTAATACAGTGCGGGCAAATTTGGCAAAAATTGGGGTGGATAAAAAATCAATTGATGGGCGAGTTTGGAGGGAAGAAAGCAAGGCATATTTTAGAGAAAATAAACCAGCTGTAGCAATAACAATATTGCGTAAATTGATTGATGCAAAGACGGATAAGGCTTCTTATGTTTTTCTTAGTAATTGGGTAAAGTCAAGCACGTCAGATAAAGCCGCACTTTTAATGGCTTCCCAATGGGCAGCAAAAGGGAAATAGACTTATTCCATTTATCACAAAAAAGGCAAATCTTATAAAGATTTGCCTTTTTTTATTTACGAATATACTCAAATTTAGTTTTGAGAATATAATCAGCATCTTCATCCCCTAATTCCACCGCTCGTTTGAAATCAACAATGGCATTATCGATTTGTCCAATTAAGTATCTTGACATTCCCCTCCACCTCAAAGTCTCCGCATTTCCACTTCGGTAAAACCAATCCGCTTTATCAAATTCCAAGAATGCTTTGTCAAAATCTTCTAATTTATACAGGATTTTTCCTTTCAAAACAAAACATTCAGCAACCGTATTATCAAATGATATAGATTGTTCGATATCATAAAGGGCAGAATAGTAGTTTTCTAAATGTAAATTTGCTTTTCCTCTAAAAAAAAATGCTTTCGATGATTTCGGAAAATATTTCAATTTTTCGCTGAAAAATATTTGTGCTTCATGATATTTCTTTTCTGACAAAAAAACTTCCCCCTCACCCAACTTTTCAACATCTCGGAAGCTATAAAATCTCTCCTCTAACCAATTGAAAAACATCAAGGTTAGAAAAAATGGCAGAAAAAATAGAAGTAGTAACCACTCCATATAAGTTAATAATTTTTAAGTTGTTGAGAAGCAAATTAACCAAGTTGATTGAATGCTAATTTCATTTTCTTGGGAAAAGCGGAGACTACTAAATCGTAAGAATTATCCGTTAGTTCTACCAACAATTTAGTAGGGCATAATTCACAATTGATTGTATTCCAATGAATTTTATTCATGTGGTAAGCCCCAGTAATATATTCAAATTCATCTCGTAATTCTATTGCTATGGCTGGGTCGCATTTTAAGTTAACCTTAAAAGTCTCTGATTCTAAGGGAGTAATAGCGAACATTTTACCCAAAACTTTATAAACTAAAGTATCTGGCCCGAATGGTAACTCTTTCGTAACTCCTTTTTTAGCAATACAATATTCTCTGAACTCTTCTATGTTCATCTCATCTAAAAAATGCTCGATAAATCATTACACATAGACACATCAAGAACATCAAAATTGATATTTTATTGATGACGTGCATCGTTTTGATATTAAAATTGGTAGGTTTGGAAGGATCAGCTTTTCCAAAAATTCTGAAAAAATAACTAAATGCTTCACCTAATTTGAATTGTTCTTTTAATTTTGACATATTGTGAGTTTCGAATCTCCAGATTCGAGGGCTAATAATAAAAAAGACCAATTCTGGAGAATCAGTTTACTGATGGCTCAAACCATATTCCATCTTCTTTGATTAAATTAATCAATTCATTTACAGCATTATCTGAATGAACAGATTTTTTTATAACATTTTGTCCTCTGTATAAAGCAATTTTATCCTTCCCAACGCCCACATATCCATAATCAGCATCGGCCATTTCACCTGGTCCATTTACGATACAACCCATAATTCCAATTTTTACACCTTTCAAATGCTCCGTTCTTTTACGAATCATTGCTGTGGTTTCCTGTAAATCGAAAAGGGTTCTTCCGCACGATGGGCAAGAAATATATTCTGTTTTACTCATTCGAGTACGTGCCGCTTGTAATATACCGAAAGCTGTTGAATTGTAACTTTTTGATAAATTCAAA
This sequence comes from Arcicella sp., assembly GCA_043769985.1. GTDB lineage: Bacteria > Bacteroidota > Bacteroidia > Cytophagales > Spirosomataceae > Arcicella. The sequence goes on along the minus strand of JAYVIV010000281.1, from coordinate 3,081 downwards.
TGTTCAGATTTACTTGACAATTCTGGTAATCTTAAAAAAATACCGTCCCCAAAACCGTCAATCAATAAACCTCCACAATCGGTAGCGGAAAATAGCTGGAAATCTGATTGTGGTAGAACTGGATATTTTCTAACAATAACGACAGGTACTGTAATTTGATTATCAATAAGTTCAAAAAATAATCTTCGCATTTCTGGCATTGCGTGGGCATTTCCCGTCTCAATGAGCATAACGACTTGCTTGTCATTTCTTAATTGATCAACTAAATCTCTGTCTAAGTCATTAATGGTTAATGTTACAAAATTTAAGACATTATGTTTTTGTATTTCGGTTTTATACTCCGATACATTAAAAAGTGGAAATTTATTAAACTTATCGTCAGTATTTTTCCAAACATCAAAATCTAAAATTTCTTTTAAACCCATTGGAAGCATATATTTTGCAGCGTTTTTCCCTGTGTAAATATAGTCAGCTCCCAAATCGTTCATTGCCCACTTGTCGGGTAAAGGAATATAAAAGTGACCTATTGGCTTTAAATCTTCATGCTCTGAAACTTCAAATTGGGCATAATCTGCCATTACTCTTGGCACATTATGTCCCCCAAAATTTGCGACCTCATGCGTTGTTCTTCTATGATATTGAAAAGGATTTATAGGTGAATCATTTTTTGAGGTTTGTTGTTCGATGCTCAATGTTTGGTTTCCAAATTTTGAATCTTGAACACCAAACATCAAAATTGGTTTCGATTCTTCTTTTCTCTTTGTATATCTATCAATCAATGCTCTTGCAACGGGAGCCTCAAATTCTGGATCTTCGGTCAAACTTACTCTTACGGTATCTCCCAAACCATCCTCTAACAACGTTCCAATGCCAACGGCTGATTTTATTCTGCCATCTTCCCCCTCTCCTGCTTCCGTAACGCCTAAATGCAAAGGATATGGTTTTAAACCTTCTTCGTTCAATTTTTTGCACAATAACCGATATGCCTCCACCATGACTTGGGTATTGGATGCTTTCATAGAGAGGACAATGTTATGATAATTTTCATCCTCACAAATTCGCAAAAATTCCAAGGCAGATTCAACCATTCCAAGCGGCGTATCACCATAACGACTCAAAATTCTATCACTCAAAGAACCATGATTAGTGCCTATACGCATGGCTGTACCATATTCTTTACAAATTTTTACTAATGGCAAAAACTTTATTCGGATTCTATCTAACTCATCTTGATAACTTGACTCTGTGTAATCAATATTTTCAAAACGTTTTTTATCGGCATAATTGCCTGGATTGATTCTTACTTTTTCAACCAAACGTGCAGCCAATTCAGCTGCATTTGGAGTAAAGTGAATATCTGCCACTAAGGGTACATGATAACCTCTAATCCTTAATTCTTTACGAATATTATCTAAATTTTGGGCTTCTTTGACAGATGGAGCGGTAATACGAACATACTCACACCCAGATTCTATCATGCGAATTGTTTGTTCTACCGAACCCAAAGTATCCATCGTGTCAATCGTTGTCATTGATTGCACTCGTATAGGATAATCAGAACCCATTGGTACATCCCCAATATTTACGGTAATTGTTTTGCGACGAGAATATTCAGTTAATGAATTGGCGTAACGATTTCCGTTTTCAATAAGATTAACGATTTGTGAATTGATATTAGACATAAACGATTTGTGGAATGGGCAAATTAAAGACAAAGATAAAAAAATCCCTCAACAAACTCATAACGTTTATTGAGGGTATAAGGTTAAGGAAATACTAAAATTAAAAATCACCAAAAGTATCTACTAAATATTTTTGAACGACACTAATATCACCTTTTGAGGTCAAATCTGGCACATTTTCTTCTACAGCAACGATGATAACTTTCTTTGGATTTTCGCTCGCCATTTTCATTACCGCCGTAGGTAATTCTCTTTCGTTTCTGATGGGATTAAACGGTTCTTTAAGTACATATTCCAAAATGTCATCATAGTTAAAATGAAAAACATTCATATTAACCCCTATTTTCCCATTTAAGTCTCGAGAAGATTCTATTTGCTTATCATTGGGTTTTTCGATAATCTGAACGAGGTAATTGTCAGCATCCGCCTTAATGACCGCAAATGACTTAACACGCTCTGGTTCAACCCCTAATGCTACGCTTTCATAAGATACAACAATATTTGGGACTGGGTTTTCGCTCAGTAATTTCAATACATTAACTGAATATAAATTGTCAGAATTACAAACCGTAAATCTATCACCTTTCCATTGAGGTGTCTGTTCCAGAGCCTGTTGAATGGCATCAGCAGTACCTGCTGGTTTCTCACGGTCGGGAGCAATGGTTTGGGTTGCGTATAAAAAATTCATGCCCCAGGCCTTTCCATCTGATACTAATTTATCATAATAGGGCTTTGTTACCTGATCTTTGGGATTTTTTAATATTAAAACTTCATCATATCCTGCTTTATGAGCGTTGTAAATAAGATAATCCATAAAAGGACGACCATCTTTTCCAACGCCAATCATTCCTTTTGGAAGCGTATTTGCCTGTTGAACTAAGGTTGAATCAAGTGTATCTGAACCTTCATTTTTTTTCATTCTTGACGACATTCCGCCCGCCATAATTAATAATTTTGCCATTTAATCTTGTTGTTGCTGTTTATATATTTCTGGTTATTTTCTGAATCTTAATATTCATTCAATCTTCTCTACTCTCGTTCCTTCATCCACATGAATGATGTAAGCCTTACCACCTTGATTTTCAATGGCCTGTGCAACTTTTTCTGGATTTTCTGGAGCATAAACAAACATACAACCTCCTCCGCCCGAACCATTAATCTTACCTCCCAAAGCCCCTGCGTCCAAACTCGCTTTAATCATCCTGTCAATTTTTGGTGTAGAAATTTTTAGATTTTCTCGCAAATTATATTGATGCTGATTTAACAAATCTCCCAATTGAGAATCCTCGAACGATTCAGATTTCAAAAGTTTTAAAGCATTATTTAAAATTCGATGATTGTCTATATTCCCTAAAATTAATTCTTGCTCTTCAAAAGTTAGTAAATATTTATAAGTACC
>JAYVIV010000280.1:0-28179 GCA_043769985.1 Arcicella sp. | reverse complement strand
TATTTATTCGTTTTAATGATGATTCGGGTAACCAAAATTTATTTTAACAAAATTACCCCGAAATCGCAAAAATGTAGAACCTTTTCGTGATTTTTACGTCTCAAACTTGATTATCTTTCTAATGGCATACTTTTTTAGCTAACTTAATCAATAATTTTAAATAGATACCTTAAAACTAAATATTGAAATGAAACGAATCATTTTTTACGGAGCATTACTCCTTACTACTATTTGGGCTTGTTCAAAAGTGCCATTATCTAATCGTAATCAATTACTTTTAGTTTCTGATTCTGAAATGAACGCAATGGCTTTTACGAGTTATAAACAATTTTTAGATACAAGTAAAGTTGTACCTGCGAATAGTCAACAAGCCGCTATGGTTAAGCGAGTGGGGGATAGGGTTGCAAAAGCAGCGGAAGCATATTTTAAAAGTGTTGGAAGACCTGAATATTTGGATGGTTATCAATGGCAAACTGAATTAGTTCAAAGTAATCAAGTTAATGCTTGGTGTATGCCAGGGGGTAAAATGGTTGTTTATACTGGTATTTTGCCAATCACTCAATCAGAAACTGGACTTGCAGTGGTGATGGGTCATGAAGTTTCTCATGCCATTGCCAAGCACGGGGCTGAAAGAATGAGTCAAGGAATGGTTGCTCAAGGATTGTTAGTAGCTGGACAAGTTGGTTTGGGAGTTGCTATGAAAGATAAACCAAATGCTACTCAGAATCTCTGGAACACAGTTTTTGGAGTCGCAGCACCACTTGGAGCTCAATTAGGAATGATGGCTCATGGTCGTTACCAAGAGTCTGAAGCCGATCATTTGGGTTTGATTTTTATGTCAATGGCAGGATATAATCCGAATGAAGCCGTAGATTTTTGGGGTCGTATGGCGGCAAAATCTGGTGGTGGAGGAAAACAGCCCGTTTGGTTATCAACCCATCCATCCGATGGACAACGCATTTCAGACATTAAAAGTCGAATGGGTGAAGCTATGAAGTATTATAACGCTTCTGCTAAAAGTGGAGGAAATGGACGTTATTAATCTTGGTGATTAGTTATTTGTAATCGGTTATTAGTAAAAGGTGCTTAGAATAAATTATCTTAGCACCTTTTTTTTGGGATTGAAACAAAAAAGTGAGACCCCAGAATTTAACTTCTTGAATCTCACTAATAACTATTAACCAGTAACTAATTACCAAAAACTATAACTACATCCCTTTCAAAACCTCCTCAACCCTCAAAGCTGCATCTTTCAACAAAACGGCTGAAAATACCTTCAAACCAGATTCATCAATGATTTTTGCACCTTCAGCAGCGTTTGTTCCTTGCAAACGAACAATGATTGGTACTGGAATATTGCCGATAGCCTTATATGCCTCAACAACACCCGTAGCAACACGGTCACAACGAACAATTCCGCCAAAAATATTAATAAGAATTGCCTTCACATTTGGGTCTTTCAAAATAATTCTGAAACCAGCCTCAACTGTTTTTGCGTTTGCTCCACCCCCAACATCAAGAAAATTAGCGGGTTCGCCACCAGACAACTTAATAATATCCATTGTAGCCATCGCTAAACCAGCACCATTAACCATACAACCTACGTTTCCGTCAAGTTTTACATAGTTAAGGTCATTTGCTGAAGCTTCAACTTCTAAAGGATCTTCTTCTGTAACATCACGCAAAGGAATAAAATCTGGATGACGATAAAGTGCGTTATCATCTAAATTAACCTTGGCATCAACCGCTAAAATTTTGTTATCAGAAGTCTTTAAAACTGGATTAATTTCAAACATTGACGAGTCTGTTTCAACGTAGGCTTTGTAAAGAGCGTGAACAAATTTCACCATTTCTTTAAAAGCATCACCTGATAAACCCAACGCAAAAGCTACTTTACGTGCTTGAAAAGGTTGTAAACCAACACTTGGGTCAATCCATTCCTTAAAGATTTTCTCAGGAGAGTGTTCTGCTACTTCCTCAATATCCATTCCACCTTCAGTGGAAGCCATGATAACATTGCAACCCTTCGCACGGTCTAATAAAATAGAAACGTAAAATTCTTTAACTTCTGAAACACCAGGATAATAAACATCCTCAGCAATCAAAACCTTACTAACTTTTTTGCCTTCAGGACCTGTTTGATGGGTAATTAATTGCATCCCTAAGATTTCTTCAGATTTAGTTCTCACTTCATCTAAGCTCTTAGCCAATTTAACTCCTCCACCTTTTCCACGTCCGCCAGCATGAATTTGGGCTTTGATAACGTGCCAACCTGTCCCGGTACGGGCGGTTAATTCACGGGCAGCCTCAACTGCCAGTGCGGGGGTATCCACAACAATTCCTTCTTGGATACGAACACCGTAATGTTTTAGGATGTCCTTCCCTTGGTACTCGTGTATATTCATTTGATACAATTTTAATATGCGAAATAAATTCGTCTGCTAAATTACTGACAAACTCTTTAATTAAGCGTTTTTCTTTACTAAATTTTAATATCCATCCTCAAATTTGTAATTTTGTAACTACAACAATAATAACAAAAATGTCGATGCCTAAACTTAGTGTTCTTGTGCCAACTTTCAATCATGAAAGATTTATTGAAAAAATGTTAGAAGGTGTATTAATGCAAAAGACAGACTTTGATTTTGATATTATCGTTGGAGATGATGCTTCAATTGATGGTAACGCATTGATTATTCGTAAATATGCTCAACAATATCCTACTAAAATAAAAGCATTTTTGCATAATACAAACCTTGGACCTGCTGAACCGAGAGAATTGGGTGGAAAAAATAATGTAGGATTCTTATTCGGTCAATCAAAAAGTGAATATATTGCTTTGTGTGAAGGAGATGATTACTGGACAGACCCCAAAAAATTACAAAAACAAGTAAATTTTTTGGATAAAAATCTTGATTATTCGTTATGTCATCATCAAATGGAAGTAATTTATGAGGATAATTCACCTTCACATTTTTTTAATGTTGATAATCAGCGAGATACCTCCACAATTAAAGACTTGTTAATTGATTCAATATGGTTTTTGGGAACAGCAAGTACGGTTTTTAGAAATGTTTTTACTAACGGAATGCCTGATTGGTGGTGGAAAACTGCCAGCGGGGATTTAGGGATTTTCATCGAAGTAGCACGCTTTGGGAAAATTAAATATTTACCAGAAACAATGGGGGTTTATCGTAAACATCGAGGAGGGATGACCAACATTCACACGCCTAAAAATCGTTTTTTTCTGCAAAATCGAATGGAAATGTTCCAGAATTTAGATGAACATCTAAATTTCCAATATTCAGAAATTGTGGCTAAAACTGTAAAAAAGTACAAAAATGTCATAGCTAATCTCTGAAAATCTTGTAAACTTAAATTTTATTTTACGGTTGTGTTTACTAATTTTTAGAAACTAATTTTAATATGAAAAATATTCTCTTCGTAAGTCACGATGCAAATAGGGCAGGTGCCCAAATACTTTTACTCAGATTCTTACGACTTTTGAAGGAAAGTCAAGATTTCAAATTCTCAATTTTATTAAAAGAAGGGGGAATTATTGAGAATGAATTTATTGAAATTGCTCCAACCTATTTTTGGAAAAAACCTAAATTATCAGGAAAAAAATCTTTTTTAAGTAAATTAATTAAAAGAATTACGAATAAAAACCGCCATAAAATTAATGTAATTGAGACGCTTAAAAAGCAAAATTTTGATTTAATTGTTTCTAATACTACCGCAAACGGAGACATATTACCCGTTTTAAAGCAATTAAACATTCCGATAAAAACTTATGTACATGAGCTTGAAATGGGTATTCAGCAATATACAAAGCCGGAGTATTTCACAAATGTGAAAACCTTGAGTAACACTTTTATCGCCTGTGCAGAGTCAGTAAAAGAAAATTTAATAATGAATCATCACATTGATGCAACGCTTATAAAAGTTCTACCGTCATTGTTACCTGAGTCGGCTCTGAAATATAAAATAGATTTGGCAGTTAACGAAAAAATAAGAAATCATTATAATATTCCTTTAAATGCCATATTAATTGGCGGGATGGGAACGGTAGATTTAAGAAAAGGGGTGGATATCTTTCTCCAAGTTGCCAGTAAGTTGAAAAACAATTCAGATTTTTTCTTTATGTGGGTGGGGGGGCAGGAAAAAGAAGTTGAATATAAGAATTTCCTAATTGACAAGAATCGTTTAGAATTAGAAAATATTATATTTCAAGTTTCGGTTGAAAACCCTTTAGATTATTTGTCAGTTTTTGATATTTTCTTCGTTTCTTCACGTGAAGACCCTTATCCTTTGGTAGTTTTAGAGGCTGCGATGCTCTCAAAACCAGTCATTTGTTTTGATAAAGCAGGAGGAGCTAAGGATTTTGTGGAGAGTGATTGTGGTGTTGTGGTTGAATATCTTAATACTGAAAACGTAGTTAATAATATTGTGGCACTAAAAGAAAATAAATTATTAATTGGGCAAATGGGAGGATTTGGTAGAAAAAAGGTTCTTGAAAGGCATAACCAATCCATCGCTTTTCAGACTTTTGTTGATATTTTGAATGATTGATAATCTTTTTTATTTTAAATTTCAACGATTCGGTTGTTGTTTTTTACTTAGATAAACTACGTAAATTTGTAATTTCGCACTTCATAAACTGTTTCAAATTTTAAAATATCAATGACCTTAGCATTTACTTTATGTTCAATTAATTATTTAGCACAAGCTCAAACCTTAGGGCAATCCTTACAAAAAACAAATCCTGATGTTGAATTTGTGATTGGTTTGGTGGACAAATTGGATAAGGTAAACCTCGAATCAGACAAAATACCTCCATTTCAGCTATTAGAAATTGATAAAATTAATATAAAATGTTTGGATGAGATGTGTGATATTTATGATATCACAGAGTTGAATACCGCCGTTAAACCTTTTTATTTTGATTATTTTTTAAAAAATCGTTCCGAGGTAAAAAATATTATTTACTTTGACCCAGATATAATCGTATTTGATAGCTTAAAACCTTTAAAGGACAAACTTGAGGAGTTTAGCATTGTTCTTACCCCGCATATTACTTCTACAATTAATGACAAATTTGATACACGTGAAATTGATCATTTAAACACGGGGCTTTACAATTTGGGCTTTGCAGCAATAAGTAGGAGCGAGGCCAGTTCGTCCATGATTAATTGGTGGATGGAAAGATTGAAAAAGGACTGTAGGATTGACTTATGTAATGGGCTTTTTGTAGATCAACATTGGATGATTTTTGTGCCAATTTTCTTTCGAGAAAACGTCTATGTTGATAAATATTTTGGGTATAATGTAGCCTATTGGAATTTACATGAACGAACAGTTTCTCAAAAAAATGATAAATTTTTTATCAATGAAGTCCCGCTAATTTTCTTTCATTTTAGTGGCTATGGAATTAATAACCCCACCGAAGTATCAAAATATCAGAATCGTTCAAATTTCAAAAACAGACCAGATATTATTCCTCTTTTTGAATATTATGCCAAGCAATTAGAGGAAAATTTTAACGAATATTACAGTCAATTTCCCTGTTATTATATCAAAAATACTCAGGTCAAGCGGTATTTAAGAGTGCGAAAATTTCTTAAAAAACCTTTTATTAAGTTGATTGAGATTGTTGAATAAATTGTTTAAACCGAAATATATTAATACCATAACCTACTAACTTATGCACCCAAACCGTACTATTGAAATTTGGACTTATAGATACCATAAATATTTGGATATACTTTTATCTGTTTGTAACTGGATTACCACATATTTTAATGTAAAACTTAGTAAGTTACTTCATCCAAAGCGTAAGCACATTTGTGTTCTATTAGCAGAACATTTTGGGGATATTGTTGCCTGTGAACCGCTTTCAAGAGAATTAAAACGACTTCATCCTGATTCAAAAATATATTGGATTGTAAAAAAATCTTATCGAGAATTATTAGATTTTAATCCAAATGTGGATGTGATTATTGAAGAGTACAGCGTTTTGTATTCTATGATTTTAGCAGAGAAAAACCCTTTTGATGAATTTCATAATTGTCATTTATCGGGATTAAGAAGATATAAATATTTGAGAAAAACGCTTCATAATCCTTTGGCTGAATCTCTGAATATTTTAACTAATAATTATTTCAACTACGGAAATATCTTGGAAATTTTTGCAAAAGTAGGTGGGTTACCAGTTTCGCACCAATCGCCTAAAATGTATATTCCAGAAAAGGTGGAAAAAAAAATTGAATCTTTGTGCTTTTCTAAAAAAATAATTGTCGTCCATTGTCATTCTAATTATTCCCCCAAAGATTGGCAAGTGTATTATTGGGAAAAGTTAGTACTTGATATTTTGTGTGAATATAATTATTGTATCGTTGAAGTTGGATTAGAAAGTACGTTAAAAGTCTATCATTCAGATTATTACAATCTTTGCGGAAAATTATCTTTACTTGAAACCGCTGAGATTATTAAAAAGGCTCAATATTTTATTGGCATTGATAGTGGACCAGCCCATTTAGCCAATGCAGTTAATACCTATGGATTTTTACTTTTCGGCAAGTTAGGCGAATTTGAAAATTATATGCCTTACTCGGGTAGTTATGAAACAAAAACAAATGCAAAATTTATTATAAAAGAAGGACAACCTTGTTCTGAATTAGAATATGAAGAGGTTTGGAATGTGATTTCTGAAACAATTCAAGTAAATGATTTGGTTGGTAGGAATTAGAAAAGTATGAAGACAATATTAGACGTTTCCTTGTTAGGGCAAGGTTTTTATCATCAAAAAGCACGCACGGGAGTGTTTAGAGTTGTAGAAAATTTAGCCGCTTCTTTACCAAAAATTTCTCCCGATTTAGAAGTTATTTTTGCCGATAACTTGGATTTAGTAGCAACATTAGCTTACATAAATGAAAATTTTGAAAATCAACCAATCAAGTTTCTCAACACAACCTCACAAGTCTCCAGTGCTAAATTTCAAAGCCAAATTTTGGGTTTATTTCCTCATAACTCCTTTTCACAAAAAATAATTAAACGGTTTTTTTATCAATTAAACTCTTCCAAAAATCAATTTCAAATACAATTACTTGCTAATGCAAACATTTACCATTCGCCATATTTTCCAATTTCACAGCAAATTCAAGAATCCAAGAAAATTAAAAAACTGATTACGGTTCATGACCTTATTCCAATAAAATATCCTAAATATTTTGAGGGCAAAACAGATAATGTGGTTCATCAAATAGTCAAATCTATTCAAAGAGATAACTATGTCATTTGTGTTTCTGAGGCTACTAAAGTTGACCTCTTAGAAATTTCTGGGTTTGATGAATCCCAAGTATTTGTGGTTCCATTGGCTGCCTCTAAAGAACTTTTTTATCCAGTTAAGGAAAAAGAAATTATTAACTTAACATTACAAAAATGTGGTATTCCAGCCAATCAACCGTATTTATTAAGTATTTCTACTTTGGAACCTCGCAAAAATATTGATGTAATCATAAGAAGTTTTGCCGATATGGTGTTGCAAGAAAATATTCAAGAGTTAAATTTAGTTTTAGTTGGAACGAAAGGATGGGATTTTGATAAAATTTTTGAGGTAATAAAATTAAATCCTCAAATTAAAGACAGAATTATTTTTACAGGATATGTGCCTGATGAAAACCTCGCTGCTTTATACTCAGGGGCTGTTGCCTTCGTCTATATGTCATTTTGCGAAGGATTCGGACTTCCTCCCCTTGAAGCTATGCAGTGTGGAACACCAGTAATTTGTTCAAATAGAACTTCATTGCCAGAAGTAATTGGTAATGCTGGAATATTGGTTAACCCAACAAATCAGGTAGAAATAGCAGAGGCGATGTTAAGAATTTATAGAAATATATCATTTGCAGATACAATGAAACTAAAATCCATAGAGAGAGCGAGCCTATTTTCATGGGAAAAGTTTTCTCTACAAACTTGGGAAGTTTATCAAAAAATAGGATGATTTTAATATTAATTAAATAATAATCCAAACTCTAACTATCTGAATACCAATACTTTAAATTCAATATTTTTATATTTCTGTCAAGTATGCAAATTCGGCATATTTTTTGTAAAATAATAAGTAGAGTAAAGAACACACCCAGAACCGCTTGTCTGGGCATAAACAGTTTCCCTTACAAATGGATACAAATACAGTGGAAAATGCCTTCAATCCTGACGATTCGGAGGTAACATATCGAGCATTACGAGATTCCATCTTACAAATCTATCAGTTTGGTACAAAAATCGCAAAAGAAGTTAATCCTGATAATGAATTGCAAGTTTCTTGGGAATTAGGTGATACATCTTTAATGAATTGGATCAGCGACACTCATTGTTATTTGAGTAGAAAAGGACAAAAGCTGCAGTTTCTTGCTCGCCCTTCTAAATTAGAAATCATTAGTTTTAGTTTAGAAGAAGGTGATAAATTGTTGATTTGCAGTGATTCTTTACGACAAAATTTATCTGATAATGAAATTGATGAAATTCTTCAGGAAAGTCAAGGGTCAGAGAATTCATGCCAAAACCTCTTGAAGATTTCTAATGTAAACCTTGGTGTAGCCGAAAATACACATAATATAGTTGTAATGGAGGTAATTAATAATCAAAAAGTTATTACACCGACTCCAATAATAGAAAACAAGAAAACAAGTAGAAGCTCATCAATAATAAAACCCTCATGGATTATTATACCGTTTGTACTTTTGGCTTTAGGAGGAGTTTCTTATTGGTTATGGGTTAATAATATGGACTTTAAAAAAGTTTTTAGTGGTAATATTGATAACGTTGCCTTAGAAGACACTCTAAAATTTATTAATAAAGATTCTCTTGAATTAGCGAAAGCAAATGATACAATTACAAAAGAATTTGAAAGCGAAAAAAATGAAAATATTTCACCCGAACAGAAAGATGAATTTGTAAATACTCCTAAGAAAGAATTCAAACCTGAAAATGAAAATTTTTCTAATTCAGAAAATTCTTTTACGGAAAATAATACTGGAAGTAGAAAATCAAAAAGTAAGAAATATGAAACCAATGCTGATGGTTCAAATTCGTCTTCAAGAAGTAATTCATTCGATTCAGCAAAGGAAGAAGAAAATTATAATGCTTTGGTTCAACAGAAAGAGCGTTGGATGATTATAAAAAATGACTTACAGAATACGCTTAACTCTGGCAATAATGCAGCCGCTGAGAAGTTGAAAAATAGTAAAAGAGTTCTGGAAAGAATCGAAGATAAACTTCAAGAAAGTAAAAAAAAATTGGGTATAGACTGACATAAAGTTATAAAATTGTTATTAAAAAAGCCTCTGAATTACAGATTCAGAGGCTTTTTTAATAACAATTATGAAGACGCTAACTCACCAGAATGGCTTTTATTATTTTGAATATCGCTCGCCTTTGAGTCATTATTAATAGCCTGAATGTCTCGATTAGTATTGTTTTGTTTGAGGACATGGGCAATCCACATATAGATTGCGAAAATTACAATTAAAATATAGAGAGAGGTTGTATTATCGGTTGCTTCACTAATTGTTAAAAACAATATTGCTGAAATCAAGGTGAATGTCCAGAGTATTACTGAGGTCTGAAAATGGCTTAAACCACTATCAATCAAAATATGGTGAAGGTGATTTCTATCTCCAATAAAAGGAGATTTTTTATCTTTTAATCTAATAATAAACACTCTCAAAGTATCAAAAATTGGCACAATTAAAACAACAATGGCCAAAATGGGGGCTGAGAAAGATGCTTTTGGATTAAAACGGTATTCGATATTTAACTGAATAAATTTCAGAGCGAACATTGATAATAAAAATCCAACGATTAGAGAACCCGTATCTCCCATGAATATTTTGGATGTTTTTGAGTAATTAAATCTTAAAAAACCAAATAGAGAACCAGCCATTGAAGCCGCTAAGCAGGCCATCGCAAAATGACCATTTAAGAAGAACCATAATCCAAACATTCCGCCGGCAATCATTCCAATTCCACCTGCCAAGCCATCTATTCCATCAATTAAATTTATGGCGTTGATTAAAGCAATGAAAATAAATACAGTTAGAGGAAGACTCAAAAGGTAGGGAACCTCGTTTATCCCAAATATTCCAAACAAATTTTCGATCCGTAAATCGGCTAAAATAACAACTAAAGCAGAAACCGCTACTTGCACAAACATTTTCTTTTTCGGAGATAATACTAAAATATCATCTTTAACTCCCAAGAAAAACAGAATTACAATGGCTGAAATAGAAAGGTGAATCAATTGTCCTTCATCAGGGTTTTCCCAAAGAAAATAACTAATTAATGTAGAAGCGAAAATGGCAACACCGCCCAATGTAGGCGTTTTTGTTATATGGGAACTCCTTTCGCCAGGGTCTGCCATTAAGTTTTTAAGTCGAGAAATTTTTATTATTACAGGTATTGCTGTAATAGAGGTTGCACAGGCAACGATAGCAGAAATTATTACTTGAAAAAGTCTATCGTTATAAAGATTTATAAAAAAATTGCTCATTGAAATTTAAATGATGATTTGTTGAAATTAAATTGATAGTATTTCAAACAATAATGGTGAAGATAGCGACCACGAAAGAAAGCATAATTTACGAAAATATTTAGATAACGTAACATAATTATTAGTAAATAATACGTTCTCTAACCTCCAAGGCTGGATTTCCTTGGTATATTTTATAAGAATTCAAGTCTTTAGTGGCCACTGAATTAACTGCTAAGACTGAGTGACTTTTACACCTTACCCCCCCGCAGACTACTGATTTAGCCCCAATCCAAACGCCCTTTTCTAAATAAATTTCTTTCGGAATTAAATCAAATGTACTTTTTTTATAATCATGATTTCCTGTTAATAATAATGCCCCTTGAGAAATACAAGAATTATCTTCAATCGTAACTTTAACAAAATTATCTATCCAAGTATTTTCCCCTATCCAAACGTGATTGCCTATTTCTAAAAACCATGGATACTTGATATTTACATTTGGTTTTATTACAAAATTACTGCCAATTTTTGCCCCGAATAACCTCAAAACAAGTATTTTAAAAAACACTGGAATTGGCAAATAACTATTGATAATCAGACTGTTAGTTATAAACCAGAGGATAATTTTTACTTTATTTCCAGGGTTATACCAGCTATTATTGAATTTCGATAAGTCAGTTTCTATTTTCATTTAGTTAAATCTTTGTCATATTCATTTTTGAAAAATTGAATAATTGCTTGTTTGTCACGACCTACTCGTTGATAGATTTCATAAATTTTTACGTCAATCAAAAAACGATACCAAAATCCTTGTAAAAAATGCCACATTAATCCTTGTCTGCCATCAATGAACCCTAATCTTATAAAATAACGATAAATAAAATAAAATATGGGTCTTGTAAAAAGAGGAACTGACGCATATTTAACTTTCAAGTAGCGTTTTCTTTCCTCTTGTGTCCCAAACAATTTGGGTTCAACTGCCACAAAATCTCTAAAATTATATTTGATATTTAAGATGTCAATTACTTCTCTAATTGAATAAAGATTATGCTTTTGAGTCCACCAAGTGATATTATTTAAATTATGATCAACTAAATCTTTTTCTAAATGAATTACATTGCCTTGAAATAATTTGATGTGTTCATCCATCCAACTTTCCTCACAAATTCCGTGTCCATTTCTCCAGATTCTCATTAACCACATCGGATAAAAAGCTCCGTGTTTAATCCATTTATCAAAGAAAATTACTCTTCTTTTTATATACATTCCACTAATTTCTTCTGGAGTTATGGAAAGCTTTTGATTAATTTCTTCGGATAATTCTGGTAAAACATATTCGTCAGAATCCATTCGCATTAACCATTTTGTTTTGAATGGATTATTTTCAATACCAAAATTAAATTGCGTTGCGTAGTTAACCCATTGATTCACAGCTACTTTTGCTCCCAAACGCTCAGCTATCTCAACAGTGTTATCAGTCGAACCCGAATCAACAATAAAAACTTTATCTGTGAAAGCAGACAGTGATTTTATACATCTGGCAATATGTTTCTCTTCGTTAAAAGTTAAGATTATGACTGAAATATCCTGCATTTAAAATTTATTTTTTTGTAACTATTTTCTCAAACTCATTAAATAATTGCTTTGCTACTAATTCAATATCATATCTATTTTTGACTAAATCAGTTCCATTTTTTGAAAGTGTTTGACAATAATCTTTATCATCAAGCATTTTATTCAAACCTTCAACAATACTGTTTTCATTTAAATCAGCTAAATGGGCGGCATTAGTTTCTTTAATTGCTTCTCCAAAGCCAACTCTATCAGAAAGGAGAGAAGGTATGCCCGAAACAAGAGCCTCTAAAGTGGCAATCGAGAAACCTTCAGAATGAGAAGGTAAAACAAAAATATCGGCATCAGAAAGAGCTGCTAATTTATCTTTTCCTGTTAACATTCCAACTAATTTTATTCTATCTTCTAAGTTATTTTCCTTAATAAAGTTTTGAGTAATAGATAAATAACCATCATCTGGTCCTGCCAAAATCAATAAACAATCGTTTCTTTTGGTTAATA
This sequence comes from Arcicella sp., assembly GCA_043769985.1. GTDB lineage: Bacteria > Bacteroidota > Bacteroidia > Cytophagales > Spirosomataceae > Arcicella. Next base: position 15,572 of record JAYVIV010000280.1, on the reverse strand, counting down.
ATTGCTTGAATGCGGGTAGCAATAAATCTAAACCTTTTTTTAAATTTATTCTACTCATAAACAAAATCATCTGCTCATCCTTTGGAATTTGAAATTGATTTCGGAAAGTATTTTTTTCGGGTAAAACGGCAAAATCTTGCAAGTTCATACCGTTGGGGATAACTTTTACATTTGGATGTTCAAAACCCAAAAAGCGTTTCAAGTCCGCCTTTTCATCCATATTATTTATTTGAATTAACTCCGTATTTTTCAAAATTCTTTTCTGAAAAAGTAGTCCAAAAATATATTTTTTCCAATATCCTTTACTAATAGTCCATCGGTCGAGCAAACCATGAGTAGTTATACATTTAGCCGTCGTGATTCCTGCTAAATAGGGTGCTACGCCCGAAAAATGCCAAACACCGTGGATGTGTATGATGTCGAAATTATTGCCATGAGCTTTAATCCAAGTATATAATTCGGGTGAAAATTCTGCCCAAAATTTTGAAAGCCAATGACGTTTGCAAGTTACAACATTTGCACCTTCTGGAATTGCGTATAACTTCTGACCCTCAGAAATAGGAGTTAAAATCGTTACTTCAGCCCCCAATTTCATTTGTTCAACAGCATGGTCATAAATAATTTTTGGTGGCCCACCGATATCCCAAGAATAACCACAAATATTTAATATTTTCATTTTTGCACTCACTATATTAATCTTTTAAAAGGCTATTCAACTTCTTGGCAACTGGTATTTCAATCCATTTATGGATATATACGCTTGAAATAATAATCGAAAATATGATAAAGTAACTATATAAAACCTCCTGTTCAGCCGTAAAACTATACCCCATCATTTGTGGAAATTTATTCATCAAAAGCATCATTGGAAAGTGAATTAGGTATAAGGCATACGAAGCATCACCCAACGTTAAAGTGAATTTAGGGAAAGAAATGGCATCACTATTTTCTAAATTTAGTAATGATAAAAGGATTAATCCAGAAGGCAAACCAAATGTCAAAACTCTTTTATAGGAATCATAGTCACCAATCTCATATCCAAATAATACAATTATTGAAATCGACAATATTAACAAAATTACGGATATAATATTAGATAATTTTATTTTTTCATAAAACTGATAAATCAAAAAGCCAAACATGAATTCAAAATTATATCCACTAAAAACAAAATTGAAATAATTTAATTTCACCTCTACAACTTCAGGAACATTTATGAAAATATTATAAAAAGAAACAACTAAAATTGAAGCAGGAATTATCCAAAGGCGTTTTGAAATGATTAAAATGGCAAAACACAAATAAAAAAATATTTCATACGAAAGTGTCCAAGTAACAGGATTAATAGCAAAATGTAGGGGTAAAAGTAGGTAAGTTTGAATATATGCAGATACAGTATTGGGATAACCAATACTGAAAATATTCTTATTTAAGAGCAGGACAATCAACCAACTTGATAAAAACAATATTGTTGTAATAATCCAATAAATGGGGTAAACTCTTATGAATCGTTTTTGGAGATATTCTTTAAGTTTTGAAGGGTTATTCAAATAATTTTTACTGGTAAAATGTATAATAAAACCACTTATCACAAAAAATAAATCTACTCCTGCAAAACCAATGCTAAATTTATCTCCAAATAATAAAGTCGGTTCAAAATATCGTTTTACGTAACCCCCTGTATGATGAATGACAACTGCCAGAGCTGCAAATCCCCTGAGAAATTGAATAGAATTAATTATTTTTTTGAAAGACATTTGTTATAATTATTGTTCAAGGGCAATTAAATTTGTTCGAAGGTTTTTTGAAAACCTCTATACATTTCCGACGCAACATTTTGAGGAGAATAATCAGTAATAATTTGTTCAGAAATCATGCCCATTTTTACTGAATCAACTTCCTTATTCATGAATTTTAGTAAAATATCAATTAATAATTCCGAGTTGTTTGGTTCAAAAGTAAACCCATTCTCTCCATTTTTAACCAAATCAATCGCACATCCACACTTTTCAGAAACAATAACGGGAAGACCACAAGCCATTGCTTCATTCACCACTAATCCCCATGGTTCTGAATAACTTGGCAATACTAAAACATTACTAAGTGCCAGGTATTCAGGGACTTGTTGCCAAGATACTCCGTTTTGAAAACTTATATTTTGAATATTATTTTCGGAAACATGATGTTGTAAATCGGACTTTAATTCACCGTCTCCTAAAATTATAACACCCCATTTTTCGTTTGAATTTAGCTGTGCTGCATGAAAAGCTTCTATAAACAGAAATAAATTTTTGTAATCAATTAATCGACCAACAAAAATAAAGTTGTTTGGGGCGATATTTAATGCTTCTTGGTTTTGAGTTCTGTTGGGGATATGTTTTAAATAAATTTCTTTCAAAGCTTTATTATCAACGCAGTTTCTTTTTACTAACATTCTTTGGGAATTTATTCCCATGGAAATAATATAATTTTCTGATAACGTTCCAAAGTTGAAATATCCGTCGAATTGCTTGATTATTAATCCTTTAATAAATTCTTTTATCCCATTTCGGGCATGGTCATTTGCTGTTGATTCGTTGGAAAGGATAGTTTTAATTCCATTTAACTTACAATAAAATAATACACTCCAAGAGGCAACATCATAGTATCCTGTGAGATTTACTACATCGGGTTTAAATTGTTTAATTGCATTCAAAATCCCGATGATGCGTTGAGGTAGGCTGACTTCTTCCAGTAAACCTTCATGAAGTAATTTGTATGGATATTGATGAATCGAATTATCCAAGTTGCCTAAGTTTTTGCGGCTTTTTTCAATTGAAGCAATTTGAACTACAAGTAAGGAATCCTTTTTGTTTAGACTAATTATTTTTTGTAACTCATTGAATATGATTGCTTTATAGTGAGCCCAAAGTTGATTGTGGACAATTAAAATTTTCATTTATGAAGTCATTATGGGTGAGGTATTCTCTTCTTTGCGTGGCAAAATATAAGGTATTTTTTCTAAATATTTTATTCCTAAGAATCGTATCATTACACAGAAAACAAACCAATAAGCAATTCCATAAGGCTCTCCTCCGGTGAATAATGTTACGAAATAACACATATAAAAATATCCTAAGAATGTTGTTAATGGATTTGTTCCGTCTTTAATTGCTCTTAATGCCTGTTTAAAAAGCACTAAATTCATCATCGCAAAACTCCAAAAAGCAATAATTCCACAATCAATCCAGGTTTCTAAAATGGGAATATCCATGTATAAAAATCGGTATCCTTTACCAAGAATTAATTCCCAAGGAGTTTCTAAAAGTACCTTTTTAAAAGTTCCGAACGTATTGACCCTACCTAAAGAAGAATAGTCAATTGTTTTGGCATCTTCCATACCAGTTGCGGTCAAGATTGCTTTGGTAAATGTGATGCTGAAAGTATCATAGTAGAGATTTATAATAGCAACTAATTTCGCCTGTGTACTGATGAAATAAGCGATTCCAGAGAACAGAAGGGCAATTAGAAAGAGGTTTTGAGGTTTAAATATGTTTTTAAGTCCACTTTTTATTGATTTTGCGGAAATGTTATAGTAAAGAAAAATTATCATAGTAAAGATAAATCCAAGTAAAATAGATCTTGCTTGGGTCAATACTAAAACAACTATCGAAAAAATCATGTTGCCTAACGAGAATAATTTCCATAAAATGTTTCTGTTTTTCAACATGATGTATGACGAGAAAACACCAGCAAAGGCGTTACGGGCATATACGTGCGGATTACCACTGGCGGTGGTTGTTCCATCACCAAAAACGACTGAGGCTCTTTGTCCAATAATAAAATTGGCATTGGTTGCCATCGAATAAATCAAACAGACACTACCCATGAAAGTTAGAAACACTACAATTGGCAGGAAGTAATCTTTTACCTCATTGGAAACTCCCAACAGCAAAACAAAAAAGACAAATATTGAGGCATAATTAACTAAATCTCTTAGGAAAATTGAACTGTTTGCTGAATAGCCATAGAAAGGATTTATGAAGAAAAAATTTATCAGCACAACTATCATAAAAATTACAGCGAGTCGGTAGGCTGGTAGAAAAGGCTTATAAAACTTTCTAAATAGCTCTTTTGGCGAAATCATTAATAACAAACCAATAATTAGGGATGCTACTGTAAATGCAGACCCCCCCCCAAATCCTGTAACTTCCTTAAAAAAGAAAATTAGAGGACTTCCCATAAACACAATGAAAATTCCTAAGAACTGACGGCTATATTTAAAATTATAATACTTATTCATGCGGCAAAAATACAAACTATTGTGTTAAAGATGAGATATTTCTAATAACATGATATTGTGATAGAAATTTACTTAATTTTCTTCACCCTTAAATTCATAAGCCCAAAAGTTTTCCCCACCACCTTTCAAAAAGGATTTAATGGGCTTCAAATTAGGCATTTGAATTTTAGAGACAACGTAACGATATTTACCTTCATTAAACCGTTTTAAGGCGTCACTTTCCTCATAGCAATGGCTCATATTGTTGCTATTTTTGAAAAAATAGTCGGTATCAAAACGCTTGCTTACGTCAGTATCAACGTATTTTAGGACTATTTGATATTGTGTATCAAATAATTTTTCATCTTCAAAAGCAAAAGACTGTGCTAAAATCGGTAACGTAAATTTGCTCAAAGAATCAGTGGGAGGCATTTTTAACAAATTATTGAGCTTATTCATGCGATAATCGTCACTCGCATTTGCTTCATATTCACGAAGGAGGCAAATTTTATTTTTAGGAATTAATCCGTCAAAATCAAGTGCTAATAGAATTTTATCATTGTTTTTTAAGGTTTTAATCCAAGAAATTGCGTCTGCTAAGTTCTGTTGTTGATTGATGATAGAAGTATTGTTTGCTTGAATTGTCCAAAGCGTATTTATGAACAGAATTATCGTTATCACGCCAAGAATTATTTGACGGTTTTTTCCCCTAATTAGTAGTGTTAAACCATAAATTCCAAAGGCAATCATTATTATTGCCATCATAGATAAGGGGAAAGTATGCGTATTGTAAAGTTGAGCAGCTTTTAAAGAGGAAAATAGAATAAATAAGAAGTTGAGAATAAAGATTATTACGATTGATTTTTTTGAATACAATTTTACCAAAAACCCCATCCCTATCAAGCAAAACATCGAGGAGATTAGATTTATTGGATTTTTTACGAAATCATTGATGTAAGACATATTAAAATAAGTATCCATTTTATCATGATTAATCTTTGTGAAAACCCCTCCCAAAAATGATTTTAAAACCACAAAAGTATCGGTAATTATGAAGGGCATCAATGCTAAAAGTGCCAAAGTAACGAGTCCTAAATAGTTTAAATAGGTTTTCCAAGACACTTTCTGCTGCCATAGGTGAATCAATATTGTGCCAACCACGAAAGGTCCGAAAAACAAAAAGATGAGCCTTTGTGTAAAAGTGAGGATGAAAATTATCAATAGAAATGAGGCAATTCTTGGGGTTATTATTTCGGTAAAAAGTAATCTAACAATTAAATACAAAAATAAACTACCAGAAAGTGCTTCGGGTCGGATTAGGGGTACTGACACCCAAATGACATCAGAACAAACACATAAAATTATTAAAATTAATTTGATTTCGGGTTTTAAGACAATGTGTTTTGAATTGATAATAAATTGAATCGTTTTATAAATGATAAACCCAATCATTATTGTTTGTATCCATCTTTCCCAAATCACAAATTCTTCACGATTATTGAGATAATAAAAAGCATTTTTATCGAAAACTGTTAAAATGTCAGGTAAGCCTTTAATGGTAGATAAATTTTTTAGGATGGAAAATCCACACCATAAAATAAACATCAGATATGCGATTAAAGTGCTTGGTAAAGCTGCCCATTCTAAGGCTCTTGGAGTCATGCCATACAATAAGAAAATTCCAGATTCGCCAATAAAATTTTCATCAGTCGTATAAGTGATTAAAGGCGGCGGCGAAATAATTCCGTAATAAAAACTTATGGCTAAAAAGATAAGTAAAATTGAAGAGGAGATTAAAGATGAATTTTTGTATGAGTACATGAATAAGTTTTGAGTTCAGATTATTTGCAAATTTAATCAAAAATGCTGAAATGAGGAGACAGACTCATTTGCTTGCGTGTAGAATGTTGCCAATTAGTCTTCTAAATGTTACTAATTGGTCTTCAGTTAATGTGGAGAATAATTCATTTTCGACTTCATCAATGGCAGAATTACATTTATTTAATGTTTCAATGCCTTTCTCTGTCAGACTAATTCTAAGAATTCTCTTGTTTTCAATATCTGCATTTTTAATAATTAAGTCTTTCATTTGTAATAAAGTAACTGTCTCATTCATAGATTGAGGAGTCATTTTAAAACGTCTTGAAAGTTGTGCAGAGGATAAATCAGTTTGATTATCATTCACAAAATTTGGTACAATAAATTGAGAAAGAGTAATACCAAAGTCCAATAATGCTTTATTCATTTTGACTGTAACTTCGGTTTCAACTCTTTTAATTAAATAAACTGTTCTTGCGGCCATATCATAGATTTTTTCAAAATTAGCGAAATTCACAATTAGAAAAGTATAAGGTTGCCTTATAAATTCTTAATTTTATTGAAATATTGCCAAATCATGTTTAATAAGTGCAATTTTATGGGATATTTATCAATTACAATTTTCTTAGTTGTCGCAATTTAAATTGTTCCCCCCGAACCTGGATGGTCAGTGATGGTAGGTTATGATATTAAAAAATGGATGCCAGTTCTGACAGGTAGGATTGTAAAAAGTAGTGAGGAGAGTGAGCATTTCTTGTGGGATTTTCGTAAAACCTTATCAGAGTTAGTGGTTGAAAATCATTATGAACAAATTGGAGATTTGTTACATCAAAGAGGTATGGGTCGATATTCTGAGTCGCATGAAGATAAAAGAGTATTAGTTGCCGATGGCATGGAAATCAAGAAAAAGGCGGATATTCCCATGTCTGCCATGTGGACTCCAGGCAGTTTGGGTAGAGGTAATGAAGAATCGGTGGGTTATCAAGCTGATATTCGTGAATCTGCCTCTGTAGCTCATATCTATGGTCAAAACTTAGTGGCAGCCGAGTCTATGACGGCTTTAGGGAATACGTGGGCATATTCTCCAGAAAGATTAAAAAGAACCGCTGATATGGAAATGGCAATGGGTTTAAATCGCTTTGTAATTCATACATCGGTACACCAACCTTCCGATGAAAAATTTCCAGGGTTGGGACTTGGACCTTTTGGACAATGGTTTACACGCCATGAAACTTGGGCAGAACAAGCAAAGCCTTGGACGAGCTATCTTGCCAGAAGTTGTTATCTGCTTCAACAAGGCAAATTTGTGGCGGATGTACGCTATTATTATGGCGAAGACAATAATATTACTTCACTTTTTAAAGATAAATTACCTGATATTCCAAAAGGATATAATTATGATTTTATTAATTCAGATGCTTTAATAAATGTTTTGACAGTCATTAATGGAAAATTGCAAACACCAAGTGGGATGCAATACAGCGTTTTGGTATTGGATGAAAATGCTAAAAAAATGTCATCGCCCGTAATTAAAAAAATTAGAGATTTGATACGTGCAGGGGCAACTGTCACAGGGATAAAACCAGAAATGACCCCAAGTTTGAGTGATAATGTTGAAGAGTTTAGAGCAATTGTAAAAGAAATTTGGGAGTCAAATTATAAAAATGTTTCGACAAGTCAGATGAAGATGACAATCGTTCAATCCTTAGAAACAGTTCTTCAAAAAATAAAAATTGAACCAGACTTTACTTACAAAAAAGCCCGATGAAAAAACTGAGGTTTTGTATGTTCATCGCAAATTAACTGACCAAGAGATTTATTGGGTAAATAATCGAAATGATAGAGTAGAACACATTAAAGGAAGTTTTAGAATTACTGGAAAAATCCCTGAGTTATGGAATGCTGAAACGGGGGAATCAAAAAAGTTATCCTATAAAATGGAAAATGGAAGGAATATTATCCCATTACATTTAGAATCTTGGGATGCTTACTTTATTGTATTTAGGGAAGTATCAAAACTAACTAATTTCACTGTACCGAAAACTTCTAAAAAGCAAATTCTACAAATTGAAACGCCGTGGTCAGTTTCTTTTCAAGAGGGGAGAGGAGGGCCTGAAAATGCGACTTTTAATATCTTGAAATCATGGACAGATAATGTTGATTTAGGAATAAAATATTTCTCGGGAATAGCGGCATATAAGAACACATTTGTAGTTCAGTCTTCTTCAAAAGGCATTTATGAAATAGATTTAGGTGAAGTGAAAAATTTGGCGGAGGTTATTATTAATGGGAAATCACAAGGAATTGTATGGAAAAAGCCATTCAAAATTGAATTAAAAGAAGATTTAAAAAATGGAGAAAATACGATAGAAATTAAGGTGACAAATTTGTGGGTAAACCGTTTAATTGGTGATCAACAACCCGATGTAAAAACTAAAATAAGTTATACAACTATGCCTTTTTACAGAGCTGATTCTCAATTATTACCATCTGGATTAATGGGTTCTGTAAAATTAATATTGAAAAACTAAAATCAAAAAAAAGCCTTTCAAAAGTTAATTTGGAAGGCTTTTTTGAATGATTTTGTTTTACGCTACTGCAAAACTCGAAACCGCTTTTGCTTCCAAAGTTGATTCCCCCATCAAGAAAATATCCGTTGCACGAGCCGCTTCACGACCTTCTGAAATTGCCCAAACAACTAATGATTGTCCTCTTCGCATATCTCCTGCGGCAAAAACTTTATCAATCGCTGTTTGGTAATTATTGGCTTTTACGTTTCCTCTTTCATCAAATTCTAAGCCATTTTCTTCTAATTGAGCCAACAAACCTTCTCTTTGTGGATGCAAGAAACCCGCAGCAATCAAGGCTAATTCAGCAGGAATTTCACGCTCGTTTGTTTGAACTTGCGAGGCTTTTCCGTCCTTAACTTGCATAACGATATCAGCAATCTTGATACCTTTCAAGTTACCTTCGGTATCACCCACAAATTCTTGAACGGCAATTGACCAATGGCGATCAGTTCCTTCTTCGTGCGACGTGGAAGTACGCAACATCATGGGCCAGTTGGGCCACGGCGTTTGTTCTCCTCTCGAAGTTGGAGGCATTGGCATCACTTCTACTTGGGTAATAGTTTTTGCTTTGTGACGATTTGATGTTCCTACGCAATCAGAACCAGTATCTCCACCGCCAATTACAACCACGTTTTTATCAGTGGCATAAAGTTCTCCCATTGGATAATCATTACCTGCATGATTCACAAAACGTTCGATACCCGAAACTCTTTTATTTTGTTGTGAAAGGAATTCCATGGCTGGATAAATACCCTTCAAATCTCCGCCAGGAATTGGCAAGGTTCTCGGAATCGTTGAACCTCCCGTAAGGACAATTGCATCAAAATCTTCTAATAAATCATTGGCTTTGATGTCTTTTCCTACGTTTACATTCGTTTTGAAAACGATACCTTCTTGTTCCATTACGTCCACACGACGTTGTACGACCCATTTTTCTAATTTAAAATCAGGAATGCCGTATCTCAATAATCCTCCAATCTTATCGGCCCGTTCAAAAACTGTAACAGTATGACCAGCCTTGTTCAACTGAGCGGCTGTTGCCATTCCCGCTGGACCAGAACCTACTACTGCAACCGTTTTGCCCGTTCTTTTTGAGGGAATATTTGGTTTTACTAACCCATTTCCAAAAGCATATTCGATGATTGATTTCTCAATATATTCAATCGTAACGGGTGGTTTATTGATTCCCAAGACACACGAAGATTCGCAAGGTGCAGGACAAATTCGACCCGTAAATTCTGGAAAGTTATTCGTTGAAGATAAGATTTCGTAGGCATACGCCCAGTTTTGGTCATAAACGGCATCGTTGAATTCTGGAATTATATTTCCAAGCGGACAACCACTGTGACAAAACGGCACACCGCAGTCCATGCAACGGCTTGCTTGGGCTTTGACTTTATCAGCCGTAAAATCAATATCTATTTCTTTATAATCTTGGACACGTTCTGCAACGGGTCTTTTCTTAGGAGTCTCTCTCAATACTTCTAAAAATCCTGTGGCTTTTCCCATTTTATGTTTTAATAAATTTTAATAAATTGGTTTCTATATTTCAACTATTTCATAAGAGAAATAATATCTTCTATTTTGTTTATTTCAGCTTATCGTTGCTTCGTAATACACTTTTAGGCTTTTTGGAGGTTTTACTTAAAGAGTCAGATTTTAAAAATATATCTATCTCAACCTCACAATTAATATTTCCCGTTCTAAAATGTTCAATATCCTCATTGCTTAAATTTGTTCCGTAACAAATAACTTTTTTTAATTTTGGTAAATTTTTCAATGCATTTAAGCTATCAACCTTAGTATAATTCAAATTGATTTCCTCCAATTTAATTGATTTTTTTAAAGGTAATAAATCTGTAATCGAAGTATTAACACAATTTAATTCTTTCAGATTAAACAATTTTTGCAATGGTTTCAAATCAATTACAGCAATATTATCACTACAATCTACATTAGTTAATTCTAAAACTGTTTCAATTTCTTTGTCTGAAAGTTCGTATGGCAGATAAGAATTAAATAGCTTTTTACCTGACTTTAACTCATCAAGATACCATTTTGCGAGATTTTCGGGAAACCGTTTGTTTGCAATCAACTTGCCAACTTTTCCTCTTAAATCTTCATCTTGACAATTATCTATTATACTATGAACAGCCGTTAATAAGTCAAGTTCATTAGGTTGATAATTTATTGTCAGATATGCTCTAAAAATCTGTTTCCAAGCAATGCTAAGACCTGTCCACCAAATTTTAAGGGCAAAAGTTTCAGGATATTTTTCTATAAAATCAAGTTTATGTTGTTTTTGTAAATCATCAATTACATCTTGAATTACTTTTACAACCTCTTTTAATGGAATATTGAAAAATTCTCTTTCGTAATTGTTCCTATTTTTGGATAATTTTTCATGAATTAAATTCTCTACTAAAATACAATCACTAACCTCTTGTTCGTATGCAACAATAAATGGTGTCGGAATACCTGTTTTATAAATTTCTCTTGCTCTTTGCTCTGGTGTCCTTTGAGTTTGACCTATTTTAAGAAGTTTTGGAAAACTTGGATTTAATAATACATAGACAAAACCCTTTTTATTCATTTCAGAAATTATTTATAAAAATTAAAGTATTGTAATTTGTTTGATTTTCATACAAGATTGATGAATGTTGTATGAATCAGAGTTTCATTTTAAAGCTGAATTACCAAATCGTCTATCATACTCTTCCTTTGACGCTTTTAGGTCTTTCCATTCTCTAATTGAAATAACAACCGCTAACTTTTTTCCTTTTTCATTTACAACATATTTCATATAAATCTTGCATATAGTTCCCTCATGCATCGGGATGACAATTTAATAAATATCAATGAGCAACCTCAACCTGAATATCACGATACACAACGTTCTTATCTTCCAAAACTTCCGAATAAGAAATTTCTCTCATCGCTAATGCTTTCTTGAAATCTTGAGGCATTACTTTTATGAATTGTGGTAAAGTATCAGTCCAGTTATCCAAGATTTTCTTAGCAATTCCAGAGTCTGTATATTGAAAATGTTGCTCAATGTACATTCTGAGGATGTTTTCGTCTTCAATTGTTAATGCTTCAATCGAAACCATTTCGGTATTCAATTTTGGAGCGAAGTCTTTATTCTTATCCCAAATATACGCAACACCACCCGACATACCAGCGGCAAAATTACGTCCAGTATCACCTAAAATGATAACCAATCCGCCCGTCATGTATTCACAACCGTGGTCGCCAATGCCTTCAACCACTACTTTTGCTCCCGAGTTACGCACGCAGAAACGCTCACCAGCCATGCCTCGTAAATAGGCTTCACCCGAAGTTGCTCCGTAGAATGAAACGTTACCAACAATTGAATTCTCAGACGGTTTGAAAGTAGCTTTTTTGTTTGGATAAACAATCAATTTAGCTCCGCAAAGTCCTTTTCCGATGTAATCGTTGGTGTCACCTTCTACTTCAAAAGTAATTCCATTCACCGAAAATGCTCCAAAAGATTGTCCAGCCGTACCTGTAAATTTCACGTGAATGGTATCGTTTGGTAAACCTTTTGCTCCGTATTTCTTCGTAATTTCGTTTGAAAGCATTGTTCCAATCGTACGATTTACGTTGATTACGTCCATTTCTGCCGTCACTTTTTCTTTATTGTCCAAAGCGGGTTTCGCAATTTCTAATAATTTCCAATCTAATTGGTCTTGCAAGCCGTGATCTTGGTCTTCTTGTTTATAAAGAGCAACATCCAAGGCAATTGGTTCTTTGTAAAGGATTGGCGATAAATCTAAATTTTCCAATTTCCAGTTGGTCAATCCTTCTTTCTTTTCCAATCTATCGGCTTGACCAACCATTTCATTTACCGTCCTGAAACCTAACTCAGCCATGATTTCACGCAATTCCATTGCCAAGAAAGTAAATAAATTAACGACGTGTTCAGCTTGTCCTGTGTATAAAGCACGCAATTCTGGGTTTTGCGATGCCACGCCAACGGGGCAAGTATTCATGTGACATTTACGCATCATAATACAACCCGCAGTTACCAAAGCTGCCGTCGCAACACCAAATTCCTCCGCACCCAAAAGGGCAGCTACGGCAAGGTCTTTCCCCGTTCTCATTTGTCCGTCCGTTTGAACCGTAACCCGTCCACGCAATTTATTACGAACCAAGGTTTGATGTGCTTCTGCCAAACCAAGTTCCCAAGGCAAACCTGCGTGACGAATGGATGAAAGGGGCGATGCACCCGTTCCACCGTCGTGTCCCGCAATCAAAATATGGTCGGCGTGAGCTTTCGCAACCCCTGCTGCAACCGTTCCTACGCCCGCTTCTGATACTAATTTTACTGAAATTCGAGCCTCACGATTTGCATTTTTCAAGTCAAAAATCAATTGTGCTAAATCTTCAATGGAATAAATATCGTGGTGTGGAGGCGGTGAAATCAAACCAACACCTGGCGTTGAATGACGAGTTTTTCCAATCCAATCATCTACTTTATAACCTGGTAATTGTCCGCCTTCGCCTGGTTTTGCACCCTGTGCCATTTTAATTTGCAATTCAGTCGCATTGGTTAAATAATGAGCTGTTACGCCAAAACGTCCAGAAGCTACTTGCTTGATGGCGGAATTTAATGAATCACCATTTGGTAAAGTCTCAAAACGGATTGGGTCTTCTCCACCTTCTCCTGAGTTTGATTTTCCACCGATACGGTTCATGGCAATTGCCAAAGTGGTGTGAGCTTCGTAAGAAATCGAACCAAAAGACATGGCTCCCGTGGCAAAACGCTTAAAGATGCTTTCAATCGGTTCTACTTCTGAAATATCAACTGATTTTCCTTTTTTAAATTTCAATAATCCACGCAATGTCAAGGCTCTTTCAGCTTGGTCGTCAATTAATTTTGAGTATTTTTTGTAAATATTATAATCGTTTTTCTTAGTCGATTGCTGCAATAAATGAATCGACTCAGGATTGAATAGATGGGCTTCTCCCCGTTGTTTCCACTGATAAATTCCACCAACTTCCAATTTTGGATTAGCAACTGGCAATTCTGGATAACCATTTTTATGCTTAATCATGGCTTCTTTGGCAATACCTTCCAAATCAATTCCACCAATTCTTGAAATTGCTCCATTGAAATAAGTATCAACCACTTCTTTACTTAATCCAACAATTTCAAATATTTGGGCTCCTTGATATGATTGAAGCGTTGAGATTCCCATTTTAGAGAAAATCTTTAACAATTCACCATCAACGGCTTTGATATAATTGGCTTGTAATTTTTCATAAGAATAGTCAACTTGCAAAATACCCTTTTCCTTCATGCCATTAATCGTCTCAAATGCCATGTACGGATTGACTGCCGAAGCACCAAAGCCTATCAAAGTTGCAAATTGATGCGTTTCCCATACGTCTCCCGCTTCTACAATCAACCCAACTTGGGCTCTTTTCCCTTTCCGAATCAAGTGATGATGAACCGCAGAAACCGCTAATAATGAAGGGATTGGAGCGTGTGACGAATCTACGCCACGGTCTGTCAATAGAATAATAGCGTATCCATCATCAACCGCATCTTCAGAATATTGACAAATTCTATCCAATGCTCTTTTCAATTCTCCCACTTTATTATTAGCACGGAAGGTTGTATGAATTGATTTAGTTTGGAAATTTTTATGATCGATCCAACGAATTTTTTCAATCTCTTCGTTCGTTAAAACGGGTTGACGAATTTCGATTTGGCGACAATGTTCGGGCGATTCTTGCAGTAAGTTTTTCAAACCACCAATGTCAGAAAGTAAGGACATTACGGTACGCTCACGAATCGAGTCAATCGGTGGGTTTGTAACTTGAGCAAAAAGTTGTTTGAAATAATAGGATAAATGCTGTGCTTGGTCTGAAAGAATTGCCAGAGGCGTATCAACACCCATTGAACCGAGGGCTTCTTTGCCCGTTTCAACCATTTGAGCAAGCAAAACTCTTAAATCTTCCGTAGTAAATCCAAAAACTTGCTGACGTAATAATAGTTCTCTTTCAAACGGCGTACGATATTCTGCCCCCGCTTTTGGCAGATTTTCTACTTTGATTTTATTGGCTTTCAACCACTCACCATAAGGTTGTTGCTGACAGATTTTTTCTTTCAACTCACCATCTGGAATGATTCTTCCCGCCTCCATATCAACCACAAACATTTTGCCTGGTTGAAGACGACCTTTTGAAATAATCTTTGCTGGGTCAATATCCAAAACACCCGCTTCTGATGCCATAATTACGAAATCATCATCCGTAACCCAATATCTCGAAGGACGTAAACCGTTTCTATCCAAGGTTGCACCAATAATTTTTCCATCCGTAAACGAGATTGAAGCTGGACCATCCCAAGGCTCCATCATGGCAGCGTGATATTCGTAGAAATCCTTTTTATATTGCTCCATTTGCTCATTTCCGTCCCAAGCCTCTGGAATTAACATCATTAAAACGTGAGGAAGCGAACGCCCACACATATACAATAATTCAATGGCATTATCCAAAACGGCTGAATCTGACTGCCCTAATTGAGCAACTGGCAAAATCATATCCATTTCTTCTTTTGTGAAAAACTCAGACTCAAATAATGCTGATTGAGCTTGCATCCACGCAGAATTACCTTTTACCGTATTGATTTCACCATTATGACCAATGAAACGGAAAGGTTGAGCCAATTTCCATTCTGGGAAAGTATTGGTTGAAAAACGAGAGTGAACAATGGCGAGTGCCGATGTAAATTCCTCACGCTTCAAATCATCAAAATAATTGGGAACTTGCATGGTCGTAAGCATACCCTTGTAGATGATAGTACGAGCAGAAAGAGATGTAAAGTAAAATTTATTGTCAATATGTTTAACGGTTTCATTAATAACACGGGCAGTAACTTGGCGAAAAACGTA